>NZ_JBHUOX010000014.1:0-171634 GCF_042686245.1 Pontibacter toksunensis
CTGGTGAGAAAGACATTATCCTTCTCCAGATCATGGGAAAATCACCGATTGGCTATACGTTACTTCCTGTATAACTATAATCTTGAAAGATTGGCAATAAAGCCAGCCTTACTTTAAACACAGTACCCAATTTTGAAGTAGGATATCTCTGTCCAATCAGTTAAAAAGCAGCTTTAGGTAAAACGACGGCTGCTTGAGGCGCTCACGCAGGTCTAGGTCGTTGAACATGCAGGAGATGGTTTCGGCCAGTGCTTTGTTTTTAGAGGCTTTTGATGCTACCTGATTGAAGAGCCAGGGATAGTTAAGCAACTGCTGCATTTTCCGGCTTAGCTTCAGTTCTTTCCAGAGGCGGTTGTAGACGGCGGCATCATACTTTTGCATAAAGGCGGCTGAAAAGTTTTGCACCTGCAGGCAGGCCGCTGCCTGTTCTGCTGCCCAACGCCCGCTTATCATAGCGTTGCTGATGCCTTCTCCGGTAAAAGGGTCTATTAAAGCACCGGCATCGCCTACCAGCATATAGTTGTCGCCTGAGATGCTTCTCTTTTTGGAGCCTAGCGGCAGTCCATAGCCTTTTATATCGTCGATGAGTTGAGCGTTAGCGAAGCGCTTTTGCAGTTCCGGGTGCGTAGCAATCATCCGGAGCATTTCTTTTTTCAGGTTCACTTTCTTTTTACTCACTGCGCTGCTCAACATGCCCACACCCACATTGGCATGTCCGTTTGGCAGCGGGAATATCCAGAAGTACCCCGGCAGGAAGTCTTTGAAGAAGTGCAGCTCAATAAAATTATCCTGATCCAGCGCCGCCACGTTATAGTAATAAGCCCGTAAGCCGGCGCAATAGTGCTCCGGCTCCTGCTGCAGTTGGGCCACATGCCGCGCAAACCCCGACTGCGCACCATTGGCTGCAATCAGTAGCTTCGCCTGTACCAGCGGCTGCCCGTCTTTGCCTGAAAGTATAAAGCTGCCATCCTGCTGCCGTTCGTATTGCGTCAGTTCCACTCCCTCCCACAATTGTACCTCCGGGCGCTGCCTTACCTGCTCTATCAGAAAATTATCGAAATGCATGCGTTTGGAGATATAACCTGCAGGAGAATCCTGTACTTTGTTGTAGTTGTACTTGAATGGCACGCTCAGCTGCTGCCCCCCAGGCGATATAAAATGGATTCCCCAGGACGGTAATTGCTCCTGCTGCTGGCTAAACAAAGCTGGTAACTCCGATGCAATACGCCGCAGCTCGTTTACCACTTTGCCACTCAGCGCATCCCCGCACACTTTATCGCGCGGAAATATAGCTTTATCTATCAGGAGGGATGGGATGCCTTTGTTGGCGAGATGGAGTGCTGCTGTTGCGCCGCCAGGGCCCGCACCCATGATGCAAATATCAGTTTGGTACATGCAATAGTGTAAGAACAAAACGAAAGATAGGAATTTACGGCCTCAGCTGCATACCCTAAAGGCACAAAAAAAGAGGACGACCTCATTGGCCGTCCTCCTTCTATATTTCCATAGTGTTTATTTTGCTCTTAATGCCTTACTTTTTATCGTATGGCATGTTGTTACCGCCTTGTGCTAAATTGCGGTTAGGGTTCTGTACTTTAGAATCGTCAGTTTGTTGAATTTTCTTAGCAGGGTCAATGGCTACGTCTTCTGTATACCCTTCCTGCTGTCGTTTGTTTTCAATTTTCGAAGTAATATTTTCTTCAGACTGTTTCTGCAGTCTCTCTTTATTATTATTTTTATCTTCGCTCATAGTCTTGTCTCCTTGTATTGGCATTCTTAGTACTTAGCTATATTTACGCCAATCCCGCCTATTTTGTTACAATCTAGTGCAACTAGTTACTGAAAGGCTAACTTTCTAAAATGCAAAAAGGGAGATTTTACCTCCCTTTTGAATAAGTATAATTACTGCTAAACTACTGCAGCACAGTGTCGAACTGCACCAGGTTCACGAATCGCTGCACGCGCTGGTTTATCTCCTCCTGTGTCAGGTTTTTCAAGCGCTCTGTACCAAATTTTTCTACACAGAAAGACGCTAAAGCAGAGCCATATATTACGGCACGCTTCATATTATCAAAGCTGGTGTCGCCGGTGCTGGCAATGTACCCAATGAAGCCACCGGCAAAAGTATCGCCGGCTCCGGTTGGGTCAAATACATCTTCCAGAGGAAGAGCTGGCGCGAAGAACACTCTGTCTTCGTTGAACAACAAGGCACCATGCTCGCCTTTTTTGATGATGAGGAACCTAGGTCCCATTTTCATAATCACTTTGGCAGCCTTCACCAAAGAGTACTCGCCGCTTAGCTGGCGCGCCTCTTCATCGTTGATTGAAAGCACATCTACCAGTGCGATGGTTTCCTTCAGCGCATCCAGTGCAATGTCCATCCAGAAGTTCATGGTGTCCATTACCACCAGTTTCGGGCGCACGTTCAGGCGCTCAATAACAGTGCGCTGCACCTGCGGCGCGAGATTGCCTAGCATCAGGTACTCACAGCCCTGGTAGCTATCTGGAATAATTGGATCGAAATCGCCCAGCACGTTTAGCTCTGTTACCAGCGTTTCGCGGCTGTTCATATCGTTAAAATAGCGGCCAGACCAGAAGAAAGACTTCTCGTTCTCCTTTACCTGCACGCCTTCGGTGCTGATGTTGCGCTGGTGCATCAATTGGATGTGGTCCTGATCAAAGTCACCACCTACCACAGATACCACATTCACAGGTTTTATAAAATAAGAAGCCGACAAAGAGATATACGTGGCCGCACCACCTACAATTTTATCTGTTTTTCCGAAGGGTGTCTCCAGCGCATCAAACGCCATTGAACCTACTACTGTTAAGCTCATACTTTTATTACTTATGAATTATTAATTACAAATTATAAATAGGACCGAAAGACGTGCTACCACAGAACGTTAGCTGTATCTCTCCCATTCCTACTGCGAAATCTTTCGCCGTTGTTGCGTGTTTTCACCAACAACTCATTTATTGCTTTATGGTTAAATTGCTAAACCATTAAATTGCCGCCTTTTGAGCAATTCTAGATACAACAATTTAACAACACAGCCATTTAGCCATGCAATGAAATAAAAAAGCCCTTGAAGTTAGCTTCAAGGGCTTGGGGTGGAAGATGGGGCTCGAACCCACGACCCCCAGAATCACAATCTGGTGCTCTAACCGACTGAGCTACAACCACCGTGTCTCGTTTGAGTGTGCAAATATACAGAGGAAATGACACAATGCAATAACCTGGCGCATTTTTTTGCCTCTAAAATCGGCACCGGACGTTAAGCTGCTACAAATCAGAAATATATTGTACCTGAATATTTACCTGCTCTCCTGCTGTCCTTTCTACCTGTCGAACAGCAAACGTTCTCCCAACTTACTTTCATCAAAAGCTCCGTTGTTATAAGCCAGGTGCCCAGATACAAAAGTATGGGTAATGGTGCTCTGGAAGGTATGGTTCTCAAATGGTGACCAGTTACACTTATAGTAAATGTTGTCTTTGCTGACGGTAAAGGATTTATTTAAATCCACCATCACCAGGTCTGCCCAATACCCTTCCCTAATATAGCCGCGCTCCCGCACATTGAACAGTATGGCTGGGGCATGGCACATTTTCTCTACTACTTTCTCAAGCGTCAGCTTGCCCTCCCGCACAAACTCCAGCATCATCTGCAGCGAGTGTTGCACCAGCGGCACGCCCGATGGTGCTTTTTTGTACTTGCCCTGCTTCTCCTCCCATAGGTGCGGCGCGTGGTCTGTGGCAATAATGTCCAGCTTATCGTCCAGCAGCCCCTGAAGCAACGCTTTTTTGTGCCGTGCCTCTTTTATGGCTGGATTACACTTTATCTGTGATCCGAAGGTATCGTAATCTTCCTTGTCGAACCACATGTGGTGCACACACAACTCTGCTGTAATGCGCTTTTGCTCCAGCGGGATATCGTTACGGAAAAGCTTTAGTTCTTCTTCGGTGGAGATGTGCAGGATGTGCAGACGGGTATTGTGTTTTTCTGCCAGCTTCACGGCCATAAAAGAAGATTTAAAGCAGGCCACCTCGTTCCTGATTTCCGGATGACATTTTACAGGTATGTCGTCCCCATACTTCTCTTCATAAAGCGCCATGTTATCGCGGATGGTCTGCTCATCCTCGCAGTGCACCGCAATAGGCAGCTTGGCTTTGGAAAAGATATGCTCCAGCGCCTCCTCGTTGTCCACCAGCATGTTGCCGGTAGAGGAGCCCATAAATATTTTGATGCCGCACACCGTGTTCGGATTGGTCAGCAGCACCTCGGACAGGTTATCGTTGGTGGCGCCCATAAAGAAGGAGTAGTTTGCCAGCGAGGTTTCAGCGGCAATCTTATACTTGTCCTCCAGTAGTTCCTGCGTTACCGCATTGGGAACTGTGTTTGGCATCTCCATAAACGAAGTAACGCCGCCTGCCACAGCCGCTTTCGCTTCGGAGCTGATGGTTGCCTTGTGTGTGAGGCCTGGCTCCCGGAAATGCACCTGGTCGTCAATAATGCCCGGCAGCAGGTGCAGCCCGGTGGCATCGATGGTTTCGTCGGCTTCGGCTGTTATATTCTGGCCCACCTGTGCTATGCGTCCGTTTCTAATCAGCACATCGGTGAGGGCAGTTCTTCCTTCGTTAACAAGCTGTGCGTTCTTTATAAGCGTACTTTTCATGTTGCTAAGATAGGGGATGCAGCGGTAGGTTGAAAGCAGCTATTGTAAATCTGATGCCATAACCTGCATTAATTTTTCTTTGAATACAATATCAAGCATAGCACGTCCAGCACTTGTCAGATTATATATGTTACCCCCAGAATCTCCAGAAAAATCCCCTCCATTTATTCCACCAAAACTAATTAATCCTAAAACGAAAAGATGCTCACACACATATGCTTCTAAAATATTTCCGTTATTAGTTATAGAGTCTCTTTCGATAAATATGTGGAGCCAAACTAAATCATCCAGAAAAGCCCTATCGACAATAGAAATTAATCGCAATCCCATACTACTTTCTACCTTTCTATTTATCATTGCTTTCATTACTATTCCTGTAATGTCCGCTTTTTCAAGCCTGTCTGCTTTTTCTAAAGTCAGAATTATAACTTCACCAACTCTCTGCCTATACTTTGGATTCTCTTCTAACTGCTTTCGAAACTCTAGTCGTTTACTTTCAGAAATATCATCAAGTTGAAATAGAAATCTTGAGATTTTTAGAAAAAAGCTTTGCTGCCTGACATTTATGATGTAGTCGACAACTTTCGCGGATAAGCCCACACCCTCAACTCCTTCCAATGGTGTGTTAACTGTATATTTTTCTATAGCTTTATCACCTATATCAGAAGCTATTTCTTGTAAATTAGGATCTGAGACAGCATGCATGATTGTGTTAGCTAATTCAGCTATTCCCATGATGTTGCAATGTTTGAAAGTTATAATAAGTCTTTTATTCTTTTTGCATAGTGTAGTAAACTCATTTTCAAGAGTGATAAATTATCAAGCAATATATGAATGTCATTGATGAACTTGATAGTTAAATTAACTCCAAGAAAACAGTATAAGTGCAACACCTATAGTTTCACCCACAGCCCTAAAGCTTCAGCAGCAGCAACCTGCACAGGTCCCGTAACAGATAAGCCACAGCTTTAGTACATAAGCGGGAGACTCTTTAAAAGCAGAAAATGGAGCAACATTTTACCCTCCGGCGATTTAACCAGGTGCTGCTGGCCCTGCTGTTATTTTTCGGTACCCTTTATTTAGCCAAAGACTTCATGGTTCCTGTCGCGATAGGAGGATTGTTTGCCATGCTGCTTGCCCCCGCCTGCCGCAAGCTTGAGAAGTGGGGCATACACCGTACCATTGCGGCCATTATCTGCGTACTGGCTGTTGTCGTGTTGCTCATACTGCTCATTATAGTCCTTGTTGATCAACTGACCTCACTGGCATACGACCTTCCAAGGCTTGACTACAAACTTTCGGAACTGCTTAATGAGGCACACCGGTACGTGAAGGAGAATTTCAATGTATCGCGGGAAGAGCAAAATGAATATATTCAGCGAAGCCTCAGAAGCTCTCTGCAGTTTGTGGGTATCTACCTCAGGAGCTTGTTTCTTTTTGCAGGTTCTATGCTGGTAAGCTTTGTTATTGTGATGAGCTATACCTTGCTGTTTCTTCTCTACAGGAAAAAGCTAAAGAACTTCATATCGCGCCTCACCGACAGCTATGATGCCAACGCACATGAGATGGTAAGCAAAATCACGACTGTCGCCAGTTCCTACATCTCAGGAGTTTTTCTGGTCGTCTTCATCCTCACCATAATAAACACAGTTGGGCTGATGGTGATTGGTATTGATCATGCCCTGCTGTTTGGGCTAGTGGCCGGCCTCCTGAACATTATCCCGTACCTCGGCTCTATTGCAGGAAGTCTGATTCCGGTGTTGTTTGCCTTGTTAACCAGAGATTCACTGTGGACGCCGGCTGTTGTAGCCATCTTCTTTCTGGTGGTGCAGCAAGTGGAGAGTTATATTCTCACCCCCAACATTACGGGTGCAAAAGTAAAACTCAACCCAATGGCTACGCTCATGGTGCTGTTGCTAGGCAGCGCAATCTGGGGTATAGCGGGCATGATTCTGTTTGTTCCTTACCTGGGCATCGCAAAAGTTATTTTCGACAACATAGACAGGCTCAGGCCTTTTGGCTTTGTTCTCGGGAAGGATGGGGATGAGGAGTACGGGTGACCTAATCTGGACCTTCCTTGCCTCCCAGCCATTTAATTACCGTACCTTTGTACATTAACAGAAAGTAAGTAGCATAACCATGGCAGAAGAAGAAGCAGAAAAAGAGATTACCACATTCGAAGATTTTAAGCTGAATAAACAACTGCTGAATGCCATTGAAGAAGCTGGTTATGAAAAACCAACTCCCATTCAGCAACAAGCCATCCCGCTGATTATGGCGGGCCAGGATATCCTAGGCATCGCCCAGACAGGCACAGGCAAAACGGCTGCTTATCTCCTGCCCCTCCTCATGAAGGTAAAGTATGCACAAGGCATGAATCCACGAGCGGTTATTATAGCCCCTACCCGTGAGCTGGCTATGCAGATAGAGGAAAGTATTGCCCTGCTGGCTAAATACACGGATTTACGCTACACCGCCATCTATGGCGGACTGGGTCCCAAAACACAGATAGAGATCATCAACCAGGGGCTTGATATTGTTGTGGCCACGCCCAAGCGCCTGATGGAGCTTTACCTGAAAGGCGAACTGATTCTGAAGGAGCTGAAAACACTAATACTGGATGAGGCTGACAAAATGATGGACATGGGCTTTATGCCGCAGATACGCCAGATACTGGAGGTAATTCCGCGCAAGCGCCAGAACCTTCTGTTCTCGGCCACCATGCCAGACAAGGTAGTAGAACTCTCGGAGGAGTTCCTGGAATACCCGACACGTGTGGAGGTAACGCCACAGGCTACGCCGGTAGAAACGGTAACACAGGTAATGTACCAGGTGCCGAACCTGCGCACCAAAATTGCCATGCTCGAGCACCTGATTCAGGATGAAGAAAAGCTGAACCGTGTCATTATCTTCACCAGGAGTAAGAAGAATGCGGAAAGCGTGTCTAAGTTTATAGAGCACCGAAATTATGGTGAAGTGCGGGCTATACACGGCAACAAAGGCCAGAATACCCGCATCAATTCAATGGAGGCATTCAAGGGCGGCGAAGTACGCTTTCTGGTAGCCACAGATGTGGCAGCCCGGGGTATAGATGTGACCATGGTGAGCCACGTGATAAATTTTGACGTGCCGTTTGTGTACGAGGATTATGTGCACCGCATTGGCCGCACTGGTCGCGCCGAAAATGAAGGCGCCGCGATTACGTTTGCTAACGAAGCAGAGATGTACCACATCCGCAAAATAGAGAAACTGATAAGGATGCAGATTCCGGAGCTGCCTTTACCAGCAGAAGTAGAAGTATTCAAGACTCCTTTCGAAGAGCAGCAGGAAATAGCAAAAGCCATTGACCACCTGAAGCGCCAGGAGAACCCGGATTTTAAAGGTGCTTTCCACGAAAAGAAGGGAATTCCGAAAGGCAAGCCCAAACCAAGTAAAGGAGATCCAAAGGCATCCTTCTGGAAAAAGACGAAAAAGAAGGGAAGTAAGAAGAAGTAAACCCTCATCACCATCCCGCGCTTAAGCTGCTACGGAGATATAGCTAACAGAAGCTCGGGTAAAAAGTCCCCCTCCTTAGACAAGGAGGGGTTAGGGATGGTTGGACTGGGCATAAAAACAGTGCGTGCTAAGCACCTTTTGACACTAACAAAAAAGGAGGCGTAACAGCCTCCTTCGTCTATTCAAACCTACCTGAATACTAAAGATACTTCGCCACTACATCACCGAACTCGAAGACCATCAGGGTGAGGGTGGCACTCCAGAAAGCAGAGCTCCAGAGCATGTGAACGAAAATGTGTTTGCGTGGCGCTCCCAACAAGGCAGCCACTATGGTTCCGAAAATGGGCGTGAGCAGGATTGGCGTAAGAAAAGCTACTCCAGTCACGCCAAAATTTGTCCATACCTTCACAATACGGCGGTTTTTTGAAGTAAAGCGGGGCTTCTGCTTTGCACGTTGGCGCCTGGAATACCATTCCGACACAGCTTTGCCAATAATAGAAAAGATGATAACGCTCGTCATCATACCCGCCACTGTCAGCAGCGCCGTCTCCAAATAAGACAGGCCCAGCGATATTCCGGTTAGTGGTCCTGCGAAGAACTTCACCATACTAACCAGATACACAGAAAGATATTTTAATAGGTTCACTAACACGTTCAAGGGCTAAAATTGCATTCTAATGTAACGAATAAGTACTAAGACTACTGTATACGCATGAAAGAAACTACATTCGCATAACAATTCTAATAACTTCAATAAGATAACCCCTTAAAATAGAATGCTTTGTGCAGGTTGTGAGTAACAGCCAAGTACTGGCAAAAGTTCAGGTTAAATCTTAGGACCGAAAGCCAGGTCACCGGCATCGCCCAAGCCAGGCACTATGTAGAAGCGCTCGTTCAGGTGATCATCTAAGGCACCCAGCCAAAGCAGGGCCTCTGGCATTTCCTTTTGCACATAGGCCACTCCTTCGGGGGAGGCGATAGCGGCAGCAACGTGCACCTGCTTCGGCTCGCCATGGCGCAGCATTCCTTTATAAGACTTTACCAGAGAACGCCCTGTCGCCAGCATGGGGTCTGCCAGGATTAAGATTTTATCATGCAGGTTTGTGGAGGCCAGGTACTCCATATTGATCTGCAATTCTGTATTCTCTTCCTCCACACGGTAAGCACCTACAAACGTACTGTAAGCTCTATCGAAATAGTTCAGCATACCGTTGTACAGCGGCAGGCCGGCACGCAGAATAGTTGCCAGCACCGGCTGCTCAGCCAGCAGCATGGTTTGTGTATCAGCGAGCGGTGTGGTAAGCGTTTCAGCTGTATAGGGCAGCTTTTTAGAGATTTCATAAGCCAACAACTCTCCCAATCGCTCCAGGTTGCGCCGGAAACGCAGGCTGTCTCCGTGCACTTTTACATCACGTAACTCGGCAATGAAGTGATTAGCTAAAGAAGGCGTTTGGGTTAAAATATGGATGTTGCTGTTTTCCATGAGAAATGCTGTGGCTTATGTTGTTCCTTTAAAGATACGCAAGGTATAGCCGTTCTGCCAAAACAGGAGTCTATTTTCGCCGCAAAGTCAGCCTGCTACCTATAGGTATAACTTACTTCAGAATGCAGAAGAAAATGCAACAAAGCACGCTTTTATACCGCACCTGTTGTAGTTAAAGTATAAAGTCTGGTTGTTCTTCAACAAAATCGGGCACAAAACAGTACATTCGCTTTTTAATTTACTGATTTTCCCGAACAGCTTTATGCTCACGAAACGTATTCTTTGTGCTTTGGGCCTGACACTTGCCGCTGGGTCTGCAGCACAGGCGCAGGACGTGTATGTGCCCCTTAACCAGGATGTGTACCATTGGATAGACCGTTACCAAATAAAGTACGGCGACCAGGTACCGCAGCTACACACGGCCGTGCGGCCGTACAGCCGTCAGGACGTAGCAGACCTGGCAGAGGTGAGCGCCCGCAATGCTACCACAGCAGTAGACCAGTTTAACACACAGTACCTGCTGAACGACAACTGGAACTTCACCAACATGGAGGACAACTTCAGCAGAAAGCCTATTCTGAATTACTTCTACCAAAACAAGACCGACCTGTACAGCTATGAAGGTGAGAACTTTTCCCTTCGCGTAAACCCGGTGCTGCACCTGGAGTTAGGCCTTGACAACCTGACGGACGGTGCGCGCTACATCAACACCCGGGGTGTGCAGATAGAGGGCACTATAGACGAGAAGTTCGGCTTCTATACCTTTATCGGTGAGAATCAGGCCCGCTTCCCCGGCTACGTGGTAGACCGTATTCAACGGGATGGCGTGGTACCTCATGAAGGACTATGGAAAAGGTTTAAAGGAGATGGCTATGACTTCCTCACGGCAAGAGGATACCTGAGCTACGCCCTTTCCAAGCATGTGGCAATACAACTGGGGCACGATCGCCATTTTATAGGAGATGGCTACCGCTCTCTCGTTTACTCTGACTTTGCTCCCCCTGCTTTTTTCCTGAAGCTGAACACTAAAGTATGGCGGCTGCACTACATGAACCTGTTCCAGGAGCTCATTTCTGAGTATAAGCGGGGTGGTGGTGATATTCTATTTCCAAAGAAGTACATTGCACTACACCGCCTGGGCCTCAACGTAACCGACAACCTGAATATAGGCTTGTTTGAGCAGGTGGTTTTCTCCCGCGGCAAAGGCAGGTTTGAACTACAGTACCTGAATCCCATTATTTTTTATAGAAGCGTAGAACAAAGCATCGGCAGCGAAGACAACGCCATGCTGGGAGCTGATTTCCGCTGGAATATACTGAACCGCGTGCAGCTGTATGGGCAACTGGTGCTGGATGAGTTCCTGCTAAGCGAGGTCAGAGCATCGAATGGCTGGTGGGCTAATAAGCAGGCAGGCCAGGTTGGCGCTAAATACATTGATGCTTTTGGTCTGAACAACCTTGATCTGCAGGGCGAGGTCAACATCATACGTCCGTTCACTTATCAGCACATGGACCAGTTCAGGAATTACCAGCACTACAGGCAGCCGCTGGCGCACCCTATTGGGGCGAACCTGTACGAGTTGATAGGAATTATAAACTACCAGCCAATCCCTCGCCTGAACCTGACGGGTAAGGCCATTGCCACCCGCTTTGGGCAGGATATTGTAACTGCCACAGATACGTTGAACTATGGCGGCAATGTTAACCTGTCTTATTTTGACCGGGTTTCTACCTATGGCAACGAGATTGGCCAGGGCGTCACTACCAACCAGGTGCACCTCGACCTGACGGCTACGTTCCAGCTGCGCCACAACATGTTCCTGGACCTGAAGCAGATCGTGCGCCGCACCGATACTGAAGTAAACGCACTAGACCGCAACACCTACTTTACCTCCTTTGCCTTCCGTTGGAATATTCCACAGCGCTTGCATGAGTTTTAAGGGAATTTTATAAACAGTAATGCAAAAGGCAGAGAGGTAACTTTCTGCCTTTTGCATTTTTATCCTTTCTATCTTTTAATAAGTATCTTTGCGGCGGTTAGAGCAACATCAAACTGCCTGCGCCAGCGCATAATTATCTCTAAATCATTGTTTAACACCATCAGGTGTTAGTATATAAGTTGCCCGCCAGTTAAAAAGGCATGGTGCAGTAGAAGCGGCAGGCAACAACCTATAACAGCATGAAGACCTACCTTCGCATACTTCAGTTTGCCAAGCCCTATAGCCGGTTTGTGCCCCTTTATTCTATATACACCATTCTGGGTATTATCTTCGGCATTTTCAATTTTGCACTGATCATCCCGTTGTTGAACGTCCTGTTCGCCCAGGTAGGCACCGACGATGCAGCTACCATGGTGACGCAAAGGCCGGAGTTCTCCCTTAGCATCGATTTCTTCTCTGATTTCTTTAACTATTACTTCGGGCAGGTCATTCTGCAGGAAGGGCGCCAGGGGGCGCTATTGTTCGTGTGTATAGTGGTGGTGATATCTATTTTCATGGCGAACCTGTTCCGCTACCTGGCTTTCCGGATTGTGGGGACGCTGCGGGCGCATGTGGTTAAGAAAATGCGCCACGCCATCTACCAGCGCGTGACAGAGTTGCACCTGGGCTACTTTTCGAATGAGCGAAAGGGAGACCTGATGACCCGCCTGACAGTGGACATACAGGAGGTAGAGAACTCCGTTGTGAATACACTAACCGTAGTTATCAGGGAGCCTATCTCTATCATTGCTTATTTTGCCGTTCTGTTTACCATGTCAGTAAAACTGACGCTATTTACACTTATCCTGCTTCCTTTATCAGGAGGCGTGATTGCAGGTATATCGAAGCGGCTGAAGCGCAAAGCAAAGGAAGGCCAGAGTTCCCTTAGCTTTATTCTGACCATTATAGATGAAACATTGAGCGGCATGCGGGTGGTGAAGGCTTTTAACGCAGAGCCATTCATACTCAGCAAATTCCATGATCAGAATAGCCGCTATGCCCGTATCCAGCGCTCCATCGCCAACAAGCGTGACCTTGCTTCGCCGCTTTCTGAGTTTCTGGGGGTAACGGTGGTAGCAGGCTTGCTGTACTATGGCGGAAACCTGGTGCTGAGCCAGCAATCGGAGCTGCAGCCGGCAGAATTTATCGCTTATATCATACTTTTCTCGCAGGTGTTGGTGCCAGCAAAAGCCATGTCGGCTTCTTTCAGTAACATACAGCGGGGCCTCGTGTCTGGAGACAGGGTGCTGCAGGTAATTGATACCCAACCAAACGTGGTGAATAAGCCGGATGCAAAGGCGCTACCCGAGTTTGAGCACCAGATAGAGTTTAAGCGGGTAAGCTTCGGCTATGGCGATAAGCACGTGCTGCAGGACATTAGCTTCACCATCGAAAAAGGAAAGACTGTGGCGCTAGTAGGCCCTTCTGGTGGAGGTAAGTCTACCCTTGCTGACCTGATACCCCGCTTCTACGATCCAACTGCAGGAGCTATTTTTATTGATGGCCACGACATCCGGGATTATACCATGGAGTCGGTGCGCGATAAAATAGGGGTGGTAACGCAGGAGTCCATCCTCTTCAACGACACCATCTTCAACAACATCGCCTTCAACAAAGTAGATGCGACAGAGGAAGAAGTAATAGCTGCCGCGAAGATTGCCAATGCCCATGAATTCATCATCACCTCAGAGAACGGCTACCAAACGACCATCGGGGACCGTGGCAGCAAGCTTTCGGGCGGGCAGCGGCAGCGCCTGAGCATTGCCAGGGCCATCCTTAAAAACCCGCCAATCCTTATTTTAGATGAGGCTACCTCCGCGCTCGATACAGAATCCGAGAAACTGGTGCAGGAGGCGCTCACGAACCTGATGCGAAACAGAACTTCTATTGTGATTGCACACCGCTTGAGCACGATACAGCATGCCGATGAAATACTGGTGCTGCAGCAGGGCAGGATAGTAGAGCGGGGTACTCACGACGAACTGCAGCAGCATAGTGGCTTATACGCCAGGCTTACGCAGATGCAACTAACGGCTTAGGCGTACTGGGGGTTTAGGAGCCTGTTTTAGGGGAAAGCAATATTTTATTCTTAATTTTAAGAAATTTATTGTCGCACCCAAACCAGCTAAAAGCATGAAGGCACTACAAGCAATTCTTGATTTATCTGTATTGGTCTACACGATTTTCATCGTACTTCTGTTAACCTCTGTACTCGACGAAAACACCATTTTTGCAATCGACTCGGAAAACCAGGCACTCATACTTTATAAAATCTTAGTCTCCGCAGGCATTTTGCTGATGCTGGTCAGGCTACTGGCCAACCATCTGCACATTGCCGCCTTTAAATATGACCGCCACCGGGCACAGTTAACAATCAACAATCTAAAAGCCGACCTTTACGAAAAGCGCCAGGCATTCAGAAGCAACAGAAACAAAGGCAGTTACTCTGAGGAGGAAGCTGAAATACCGAACTAACGCACCACAATGACATCCACTACGATACTGGCAGAACTGACGCAGGCACAGGAAGTGCTCACCGCCTTTCTGTCTGACACAGATAACATTGCATCTATTGAGGCGGCAGCCAACGTAATGGCCGAAGGAATAAGCAACGGCGGCAAAATACTGAGCTGCGGCAACGGCGGCTCTATGTGCGATGCCATGCACTTTGCTGAGGAATTGACGGGCCGTTACCGCAACGACCGCCGCGCCCTTCCTGCCATCGCCATCTCAGACCAGAGCCACATGAGCTGCGTGAGCAACGACTATGGCTATGATGCCATTTTCTCCCGCTACCTGGAGGCACTCGGAAACTCTGGCGACGTGCTCCTGGCCATCAGCACCAGCGGCAACTCCGGCAACATCATCAAAGCCGTAGAGGCTGCCAGAGCAAAAGGCATGAAAGTAGTAGGCCTGACAGGCAAGGATGGCGGCAAATTGGCCCCGCTCTGCGATGTAGAGGTACGCGTAGCACATTCAGGCTACGCTGACCGTGTGCAGGAAGTACATATTAAAGTCATCCATATCCTGATACTGCTGCTGGAGCAGAAGCTGACCTGATCCTGCTTCATAATTCAGCTGTGCACGTACCAAAGGCCACACTTAACTAAGCTGTGGCCTTTTTTCGCATACTTCTATCGGGCTACGCACCATGCATTACCATTCCCCTAACCACATGGATACGTCCCGCTGCTTTCAGGTTTCCAGCTGATTCGGAATCAATTGAACCTACTTCGTGTTCCGCCTCGTAGTCTTCATAAAATTATATCTTTTAAAGAGGTAATACATGCTCGTCAAAACCTTCGGAGGCGCCGTTCAGGGCGTGAATGCATACACGATCACCATAGAAGTAAATGTCAGTGCCGGCACAAAGTATTTTCTGGTAGGGCTGCCTGACAATGCAGTAAAAGAAGGCGAGCAACGTATTGAGTCCGCGCTGAAACAGTTCAACTTTAAGATCCCCCGGCAGAAGGTGGTTATCAACATGGCTCCTGCCGATATCCGGAAAGAGGGTGCTGCCTACGACCTGACGATTGCTATGGGCATGATGGCTGCCTCCGGGCAGATGGCCACCGATAAGTTGCCGCAGTACATGATAATGGGGGAACTGTCGCTGGATGGTTCGCTGCGCCCAATCAAGGGTGTGTTGCCTATTGCCATACAGGCCCGGAAAGAAAACTTCAAGGGCATTATACTACCTGCCCAAAACACAACAGAGGCTGCTATTGTGAATAACCTCGATGTGATTGGTGTAAATAATATATTAGAGGCTATAGAGTTCCTGGACGGGAAGCGCGAGATAAAGCCTGTGGTAATTGACACGAGAGATGTTTTCCAGAACAAGGTCAATCAATACGCTGCCGATTTTGCCGATGTGCAGGGGCAGGAGAACATTAAGCGCGCGCTAGAGATTGCCGCAGCAGGAGGCCATAATGTCATCATGATCGGCCCTCCGGGTGCCGGCAAAACGATGCTGGCCAAGCGCCTGCCATCCATCATGCCGCCTCTCTCGATGCACGAGGCACTGGAGACGACCAAGATACATTCTGTAGCGGGTAAACTGGGCGAAGCAGCTTCTTTGCTGACAACGCGCCCTTACCGCTCGCCGCACCATACTATATCCGATGTAGCTTTGGTGGGCGGAGGCGGCATTCCGCAGCCCGGTGAAATATCGCTTGCGCATAACGGGGTATTGTTTTTGGATGAGTTGCCTGAATTCAAGCGCACGGTGCTGGAGGTCATGCGGCAGCCCCTGGAGGAGCGGCGTGTCACGATTTCCCGCGCCAGAACTTCCCTGGATTTCCCGGCTAACTTTATGCTGGTGGCCAGCATGAACCCGTGCCCCTGCGGCTATTACAACCATCCGGAAAAAGAATGTGTGTGCGGCCCGGGTGTGGTGCAGCGCTACCTGAACAAGGTGAGCGGCCCCCTGTTAGACCGCATTGACCTGCACGTGGAGGTAACGCCGGTTACATTTGATGAGATGACGGCCACACGTAAGTCAGAAGACAGCGCCTCTGTGCGGGAACGGGTGGAGCAGGCACGCAAACTGCAGACAAAGCGCTTTAAAGAGACGCCACTGGTACACTCCAATGCCATGATGCCCTCCCAGATGGTAAAGGAATTATGCCAGATCAATGAGGCTGGCCGCACGCTTTTAAAAACAGCTATGGAACGGCTTGGCCTCTCGGCCCGCGCCTACGACCGAATCCTGAAAGTGAGCAGGACTATTGCAGACCTCGCCGGGAGCGATACCATTAAAATTGAACACTTAGCAGAGGCTATTCAGTACCGTAGCCTCGACAGAGAAGGCTGGGCGGGCTAAACCACAAATCTGAATTGTACCGGTTAACAGGTGCGGCAGTCATTAATGACTGCCGCTCTTTCCTTTACTAAGGCTTTATTGGGGTTACCTTACCTGAACATACACATTACCAAAAACAGCACACAGGTATAGACCTTTCCAAACTCACTGCGTAATAGCTTTACATCAGGCCAGAACATTGTAATTATGGCAGGATTTTTTGTATCCAGTGTTTTCACGAACGAGCTAAACGAGTAAGTGAATGAAGAAGTTTTTTGTTTTTTTTGCATTTGTAATAGTCACTATTGTTGCCGCACAGGCACAACCAAGATTTGGAGTGCGGGCTGGAGCTAACTACTCTGGCATATCCGGCGACAACGTTGATAACCTGGACAGGGTATTCGGGTTTCACGCCGGTATTACATCGCAGTTTTATGTAACGCCTGATACTTTCCTGACGATACACCCAGAGATACTTTACTCTCAGAAAGGTGCTGAGTACGAAGCAACTGGTTTCAAAGTAAGGCTGGATTATATTGACCTGCCTGTTTTAGCCCGTATCAACGCAGGCCCTCTTTACTTTGAGGGTGGGCCGCAGTTATCTTTCAGGATAAAAGAAGAAATAAATTCAGATGCAGATGATCCGGTGTACCTGTACAAGCCAGATCAGCTTCTGAGGCGTGGCAGCTTTAGCTATGTAGCGGGTGTCGGGCTTGCTGCTACTCCACTTGGGCTGAGTATAGGGGTGCGTTACAACGGCGAAATATCTAACATCAATAATAATGACGACATACAAAACATACGCAGCAACTGGTTTATGCTAACAGTAAGCTTCCTGCTACCAAGCAAAGAACGAGCGCCAGTTGAAACTGAAGTAGAAACAGACACCGAACTTGACACAGAAACAGAAATAGAATAAAACCCGCCTTAGTACAACATGAAACTATGAAAACCAGAAGCCCGTCCTTTAGCCGGGCTTTTTTATTCTTACCCTCATCTTAGCTACTGTTTACCCTCAGATACAGCTCTTACACATACTTTTCTTTAATATATAAGTTTACTGCTATGCTTTGGCCTGTTTGTTGTAATGCTCTTGGTAGCATGCATGCAAAGGCAGCAGGCAGTAAAGCAGAGGTGTATATCTTTTGATTTTACATCAGCTGCGTTAGCCTGTCAAATTATCTATTCACAACAAAAAGACTTATTTAACAACCCGTATACTGTTCGCTTAGAGCGTGTACAACAAACCAATTATGATTATGAAAAAGCTATTATCCATTTTTGTTTTTGCGCTGGTAACATTTACAGCAGCTCAGGCCCAGTCTGGTTTTGGTATCAGAGGTGGCGCTAATTTTTCTAACCTCGAAGGTGACTTGAAAAACGAGTCTCGGTATGAGAATAAAATCGGCTTTCATGGTGGTGTAACTTATGGTATCGATGTAATTGACAATTTCTTCTTTATACAGCCAGAGTTACTTTATTCCACAAAAGGCTTTAAGTACCGAGATTCAGAAATTACTCTCCCAACGGGCAGCACTTTTAGAAGAGAAGGTAATATAAATTACAACTATATCGATTTACCGGTACTAGCTAAAATAAAGGCTGGTCCTATATACTTCGAGGCTGGCCCGCAGGCATCTTACCTGCTCAGCGTAAACAATAAGACTAAAGAATCACTGAACGGCGATCCTTATTCATCTTCTACAAAAGAACGCGATATTGATGGGTTGAGAAGATTTGAGGTTGGGTATGCAGCAGGTGTGGGCTTTGCAACAAGCAGCGGTATCAGCCTTGGCGTACGTTACAATGGCAGCCTGACGGACTTTGTTAACAAAAATCCTGAAGATTACTTCGAAGGTGATTTGACAAATGCCCGTCATTCTACAATTATGGCAACCGTAGGCTTTACGTTCGGTGGCAGATAAGCCACTGATTTTCAAAAACACACATTTAAGCTAGCCTCACCCATTGGGTGAGGCTAGCTTTTTTATAGCGGCTTCAGTAGCTACAAACTAGTTTTAGCTTTATAGGCGCCATTCAGTTAAAACCTAGTAAAGAAGACAAGCTTTTATTTCTTACCTGGCACCAGGCTCTTCCTTTTTCATTTCCGCGAAGTGCTTGTAGAACAGCGGAATAGTTTCGATACCTTTCATGAAGTTGAACACGCCGAAGTGCTCGTTCGGAGAATGAATCGCATCTGTATCCAGGCCAAAACCCATCAGAACAGAATCCAAACCCAACTCTGATTTAAACATGGCTACAATCGGTATAGAACCGCCGCTGCGCACTGGTATCGGCTTCACGCCAAAGGTCTCTTCGTAGGCTTTGGATGCTGCCTGGTAGGCCACAGAATCAGTTGGCGTTACTACGGGCTCTCCGCCATGATGCGGCTTCACAACCACCTTCACACTTTCCGGGGCTATGCTTTCGAAATGCTTCCTGAACTTCTCTGTTATTTCCTCCGAAGACTGGTTTGGCACGAGACGCATTGATATCTTAGCATAGGCTTTAGAGGCAATTACTGTTTTAGCGCCTTCCCCGGTATAGCCACCCCAAATGCCGTTTACGTCCAGCGTAGGCCGTATGGAATTTCGCTCCATCGTAACATACCCTTCCTCCCCGTGTACATCACCTAGGTCCAATGCCTTCTTATACTTCTCCAGGCTAAAAGGGGCACGGGCCATTTCAGCACGCTCCTCCTGGCTTAGCTCCTGCACACTGTCATAAAAGCCCGGTATGGTGATGTGGTTGTTCTCATCGTGCAGCGAGGCTATCATCTGGCACAGGATGTTAATAGGGTTTGCTACCGCACCGCCATACAAGCCAGAGTGCAGGTCGCGGTTAGGGCCTGTTACTTCCACTTCCACATAGCTAAGGCCCCGAAGGCCCGTGGTAATAGAAGGTGTATCGTTGCCTAACATACCTGTGTCGGATATCAGAATGACATCACCTTGTAATCTGTCTTTGTTCTCTTTTACAAAGGTAGCCAGGTTGGTAGAGCCTACTTCCTCCTCGCCTTCAATCATGAACTTTACGTTGCAGGCGAGTGTGCCGGTTTGTATCATTGTTTCAAAAGCCTTCACGTGCATGTACATCTGCCCTTTATCATCGCAGGCCCCGCGGGCATAGATTTTCCCGTCTTTTATCACCGGCTCAAAGGGAGGAGAGGTCCACAGTTCGTAAGGGTCCGCCGGCTGCACATCATAATGTCCATACACGATTACGGTTGGCAGGCTGGGATCTACCATTTTCTCTCCGTACACAATCGGGTTGCCTGCAGTAGGGTACAGCTCCACATGATCAGCGCCTGCCTCTTGTAGTCGCAGCTTCACAAACTCTGCCGTGCGCAGCACATCCTCCTTAAACTTTGGGTCAGCACTTACCGACGGAATGCGCAGCATGTCCAGCAGTTCGTTTATAAAGCGGTCTTTGTTTTCGTTGATGTATTTGTTCATAGTTTATCAGGATAGATTGGTTTGATATATTTTACAAAAAAGCCATCCTTGCGTGGCAGGATGGCTTTTGTTATTCTGTTAAAAAGATGTTAGCGCTTGCGCCCCAACGTGATGTTTGCCTTACTCTCCTCCCCTGCAATCAGGCGGTTGATGTTTTTACGGTGCGTGAGCGCCACAACGGCAAACAAGATAAACCCGAATATAATCAGGATAGGATTCTCAGGGTGGAACCGTGGCAGGAGCAACAGTAAAGGGAAAGCCAGTGCCGCAATTATAGAGCCGAGGGATACATACCTGGAAGTGAACAGCACGATGACAAAGATGGCAATACACATCAGCGCGACCACCGGTTCTATTGCCAGCATCATACCCAGCAAGGTAGCTACGCCCTTACCGCCTTTGAAGCGTTCGTATATCGGGAAAATATGCCCCAGCACACCCAAGGCTCCCATTATAAGTTGGTAGATGACCAGGTTCTCCGGTGCCACTACATCAAAAATAATGAGGAAGCCTGCCAGTGAAGTGGCAGTCCAGCCTTTAAAGATATCGATGAGCATGACAACTGTACCTGGCTTCTTGCCCAGCACCCGGAAGGTGTTGGTGGCACCTGAATTTCCACTGCCGTGCTTCCGGATGTCGATGCCATAATAGGCTTTTCCGATCCAGACTGCCGTTGAAATGGAGCCAATAAGGTATGCCGCTACAAAAAGTACAGCTATCAGAAGTATATCCATAAATTATCCGTTTTACCCTAGGACCTGCTCTTGCGGGTTACCGGCCTGCCTAAAGCAAAAGCCTGGTCATTCAAGAGTTCAAAAGAGGCCCAAATATAGGTGAATCTTGATCTACAGTCCAAAAATTAAGTTTCCTTACAATTCTATACGGAAGCTTTATAGTTCGTGGTTATTGCATATCAATTTCTGCCTCTTCTTCGTTAGGGTCGTTTTTGCTCTTTTTCTTCTTCTTTTTCTTGCTCTTTTTTGGCTCTTCCTCCAGGGTATCAAAGCTTTCGGCCGGCTCAATTACCTGTTGTTCTGATGCCACTTTAAATCCTTCTGCGCCCTTCATATAGTTCGTGCGGAAGTACTGCACAAACTCATTTTTCTCGATCGGCGCACCTGCATAAATGCCATAGTTGCTGGTGGTTCCCCGGCTACCTTTTGACTTGGACTCAATTTCTTTGTTAAACTTATCGTCTGAAGAAACCATGGTCAAGCCATTCTCGAAGAAGCTGAAGTAATACCAGGTGTAAGGGTCTGACTGCAGGTACATGTTCACAGCCGGCAATCCGTTCATGTCTTCACGCATCTCAATGTAGCCATCCATGCGTGCATTCACGTCTTCTTTCAGAATGCTGGCCAATCCGATGCTGCCCACGCTATACCATGCCTTGTGGTCGTTCGACCACTGCAATCTCACATCACTTAATATGAGGCTGCGGATTAGTTTCTTTGAAAATCCTGGCAGCGGCACATGCCTGGAACGGCTCTGCTGCAGATAACGCTTGGCTTCTTTGTCTCCAATCAACTCGCCAAGCTTATACATCATCTCATCGGTATTGTCCATAGCCGGTGCGACACCGGCTGCAGTTGCCCGCATATTCGCTGCCATAGCTGTAAGCGCTTTTTCAGGCACTTCCATGTCAAATACCAGAAAGGCGTTCAGGTCATACTTGCTGCTGTCCATCCTGGCGTTGCCGCTACCGGAAGCCTCTATAGCAAACTTCTTCACCGGCTTAAGCAGGTTCAGCTTACCTTCAAAATGGACAGCACGAGCGGTTTCGTTGTAAACCAGCATACTTCCTTCATACGCATCACCGTAAGCACGCTTCTCATCACCGATGATAAACTCCTTCCGGTCATTGTTGTAGGAGAGCAGCCCGTCTACGGTAAACAGATCCAGGTCTTCCGGTGCCTGCTTTCTCGATACAAATGTGTTGTAGATCTGGCCTGACGCTGCCATGTGCAAGCCCGTTACCAGCGGTGTGCCATCAGCCGCTTTTGGCTCGATAATGGGGATGCGTACATTCTTAGGGTCCAGGGTATCTTTCTTGTAAGGGAACCACTCTGAGTCATCTGGGTTGCCGGTGAAATTCATCTTCAGCTCTCCATCGAAGTTCATGTGCTGCATGGGGGCCCGCATCATGACTTTACCCCGGTACAGGATGCGCGGGAAAATGTAGAATGGTTTGTCTGCCTCCATATTAGCCGAGGCAAAGGTGTAGGCTATTTTCTGTTTCTTCTCCTTCTTGCCTTCCACACTTTCCGGGTCACCATACACAAAGTCAGAGAACTGCAGTTGGAATGAATCGGAAGCGGCATTATAGTAATCCATTACCGCATCCCCCTTCATCGCAATGCGCGACAGCACGTCTATGTTTCCTTTGTAGAACCTGTGGTACTTCTGTGCAGAGTCAGCAAATACAAGCGCGTTACGCAGTGTCTGAATAGTTGCATCGGCACCTACGGCCACTTTGCCGCTGTCGGGCACCACGTGCGCATCGCCTACGGCAATGTAGGGCACACCGCCCGCTAATAAATTGTTGCTCTTCAGATCATACTCTCCACTGGCTGCCATAAAGCGCAGCCCCTCCTGTGCGGGGTGCAGCGAATAGAAGAAGTTTTTACCGCCATTCTCATCTGCCTTCAATGCAACCTTCTGCTGCTTCATGTCCCAGCGGGCACTGCTCATAGATGTTTTATACTGGGCCTTAGGGAACTCCATGCTGGCAACCCCCTTTTGCTCGCTGGCAAAGTCCACCAGGCCTCCTACCATGTCGTAGGCAAAGGCAACATCCTGTGCCTTCACGGCCGGCCTTCCCTCCACATCTGACTTCACGAGCATCTGGGCATGGTTGCCGCTGAAATTGCGCTGCTTAAAAGTCAGTTCCTGAGAGGTGATATTGGCTACAGCGTTGTCCACCACACCACTACCGTATAACCCCTTCGGTGTAAGCTTAGCTACTCCTATCAGAGCGAATTCTTCTTTGTAAAGCTTCATCGGCTCATTCACCGTCTGCAGGTACATGGTATCGGCCTGTGGCTGCCAGTTCATGTTAAAGCCCTTCAGTGTTGCCACCGGGTACTCTGCCCCATTGTGCAGGCCTTCTGCTATAGCTACTGAGGTTCCTCCTTCTACTTTCACCCCGTTGCTGTAGTAGGTGTATTTTG
The DNA here is from genome assembly GCF_042686245.1 of Pontibacter toksunensis. Lineage (NCBI taxonomy): Bacteria > Pseudomonadati > Bacteroidota > Cytophagia > Cytophagales > Hymenobacteraceae > Pontibacter > Pontibacter toksunensis. The sequence goes on from NZ_JBHUOX010000014.1 coordinate 23,063, forward strand.
GAGCCTGCAGTGTAGCATTCAGGTACTTTAACATTCCCTTGCTCTGGATACCGGCTGAGTTCATCATGATGGTATCGTACACCATTCCTTTGCCACCGTAAGCGGGTAGGCCCTTTGCCCCGGGCTGATAAACGAAGCCAAGGGTTTCGTCGGGCATCATGATCATTTTTGTTTTGATTGGTGGAAAGATGCCCCCCGAGTTAAAGGTGCCATCAAACCCAATCTTGTTTTGCCCTGAGCTCAGGCTATCCAGCTTAAAGGGAGGCATCGCAAAGTAAACCGTACTGTCGTAGGCGCCGCCCGCCACATCCTGCCTGGCAAAGGCGACCTTGGCCCCTGATGCAGCGTCAAACTTAGGGTATTCTGCAAAGTTCTTCTCTCCTGACTTGTTGGTTGGCTTATTGATGTACAAGGTACCGGACATGCCTCCTCTGTTGCTCGTCAGCACCTGGTCGGTTACTTTGCCGTTACGGCCGCGCCGCCTGCCCGTCACCAGTGCCACAGTATCGATGTTAGTGAGTTCTATTTTGAACTCTTTGTAATTGAATTTAAAGTCGGAGCCTTTTATGGCGAGGCTGCTGGCATATATCTGGCCGTTAAATTCAATATCCCGGTTTTGAAGGATGTGAACCTCATTCCCTCGCGGCAGAATGTACACACTGGCCGTATCGTTGTTGAACATGATACGCTCTACCCCCCTTACCGTCAGCTTGTTATCATCCAGGTTGAGCGTGGCATTGCGGCCGGATGGCACCACAGACTTGATGATGATGTGGTCATAGTCTTTTGCATCACGGGAAGAACCTACATAATGAAAAGCTTTTGGTTTCAGCTCAATATAGCCAGAGGCTGGGTCATAGTTCAGGTAGCTCTGGTACGACATTGCCTGCGCCGCCTCCCTGATAGCCGCTTCACTTATCTTGGTTCCTTTGGCTACATCGGAGGCATAAAACTCCTTTGCTTTCGATTTCAGCCCGTACCCCACAAACACCTGAAGGGGGTGAAATGGCGCCACCCCCACCAACCGCTGATACCGGCTGTTGGAAAAGAACTCCATCGACTCGAGCTGTACCGGAACCAGCGTTTTGGAGTTCAGCACAGAAAACTCCACATTTGGCTGGCTCACTTTCCATTGTAAACGCTCTGCCATGATCTCCATCTGGTGGAAATTATCTATGAAAGGTGCATCGGCGTATGCTCCTTTGTCCTTTGTTAGCGTCAGTTCCTGGCTTATACGTGAGTAGCGCAACTGCATGGCCGGGTGCACCAGGGAATCCTTCTGCTGATAGATGGCAACAGTTGCCCGGTTCGTGAGCAGCAGTGAATCTTCAAAGGAGAAGTTGCGGGCTAGGGAGCGGAACTTTCGCTGCCCGTTATGCGACACCAAAATTTCAGAGAAGCTGTCATCCATTGACTTACTCCCGATAGCGTTACCTACCAATGAGAAACCGCCCTTGTAGGAGACGTTATTACCTAAGTTTTTCACCTTTGCATCGCTGGTGAAGGAGTTGAACTTAGGGTAAGGGTAATTTCCGGTTTTGCGCTTGCTACTGATCCACTCAAAGGCACCATCAACAGGTGACGCTAACACAGCCGGGTAAGCTACCGTAACATCCGGGGCTTTAAAACCGGCAAACGAAATATTGAAATTGTATTTGCGTAGCTCTGCCGTAGCAGGCTCGCCTTTTACCTGCCACTCAAGCTTACCGCCCTCTCCTACATACAGGTTGTTCACCAGCATCAACTGCCCCTGTGTGTTGCTGATAGAGGTAGAGTCCCAGGGGGTGACAAAGGTGAGGTCTGTCTTCTCTAACTGCAGCACCGGCCCCGACACCTTAGGCTGAGCTGGCAGAAACTGCTGCTTCAGGCTCTCTTTGCGTGCCTGTGCTGTTTTTTTCTTTTCTTCTTTTTTTGGTGTAGTCGTGACAGTACCCCAGCCATCATCTTCTACAGCTTCGTCCTGTGTTTTCGCCTCATCGTCCCAGGACACATTGTCCCAGCCATTACCTGCGTCAGTTTCTTCGGCTGTTGCTTTGCTGTTCCCTTCATAGGCAAAGTTAAAACCGCCGCCTGAGGTGCGCAGGCTATAATAGGAGTTCTGATAGAGGCGGTTGTTGCTCAGGTATAAGCTGGAAGTAGTCAGAAACTGGCCCAGGCGCTTTGCATCTTCGTGCTGCACGGCTTTCTCCGTCACCTCCAGCATTTTATCTAACTGGCTTGCGCTCATACCTTTAGTATTGACACCGGCCGTAACCATGGTATAAAACTGCCCGAACTGGGAACTGCCTATACGCTTGCGGTACATCAACTGGCTGATATCGATGATATGCTGCTGCTGCTTGGAGGTAAGCTTGCCGCTGTTCCAGACGCCTTCCATGTCAGCAGAGAGCTTTTCAGCATCCGCAACTTTCCCGGCCGTTAAGAGGGTCTTCACATCTGATATAAACTCAGCGGGCTTATTTGAGAGCTTTGTCTGCGCCTGCGCCGTTAAAACTGCAAATAAGAAAAGTAAGGGTAAAAGTTGCTTCATAAGGGTACGGCTAAGAGTATGGGTAAGGGTTATATGGCTTTAAACAGGGCAGAAACCCAGTTATTCTTCTCCCGGTGCGACACGTACTGCAGCCCCAGTTCATCTGTTCGCTGCTGTATGGCAGGCAGGTCCTCTGTGTAAAAGCCGCTCAGGAGCAGCCAGCCTTGCGGCTTCAGCACAGCTTTATAAGCCGGCATATCTTCCAGTAGCACGTTGCGGTTAATGTTAGCCAGTATGATATCAAAAGGTTCCTCTCCCGCTATCGTCTCGGCACCGCCCAGCCGCACATCAATATGGCTATAGTTGTTGAGTTCCGCATTCTCACGGGCATTCTCCACGGTCCAATCCTCTATCTCAACGGCCACAATCTCTGAGGCACCCAACTCTCCGGCCATAATGGCTAGTATGCCCGTGCCGCAGCCCATGTCCAGCACGCGCTTCCCTTTGTGGTCCAGCGTCAGTTGGTTCTCGATCATGAGGGTGGTCGTTTCGTGATGGCCCGTGCCGAACGACATCTTCGGATTGATGACGATGTCGTACTTCGCCTGCTCCGGCTTCGGGTGGAAAGAAGCCCGTACGGACACCTGCCCGCCGATAAAAAGCGGTTCAAAGTTACGCTCCCATTCCTCGTTCCAGTTCTGGCGCTCAATCCTCTGAACAGTATACGTAACCACCACATGTTCAGCATAATGCTGCAGCATTTCTTTCATTTCGGCCTCGCTGAACTGGTCTTCCTCAATGTAGGCGTTAAAGCCATCTTCTGCCTCCACAAAAGCATCAAAGCCGAGCTCTCCGAGCTCGGCAGTTAGTATGTCCGCGAATTCCGCGTTTACTTTTAAAGCTACCTCTATAAAATCCATCTCAAAATTAATCACGACAAGTGGCCGAAGAGCGCACGTCGGTAAAGTACACGGTGAAGTCGGCCTGGTGGCGCTGGTCTGTCACGTACAGAATATGATCTGCAAAGGCCTTAGTAGGAGTAACAAACCAAATGGCCCTGCCATCGGCGAACAGCTTGTTGTTTTCACGGTACACCACCATGTTTGCAAAAGCCTCTTCCTCATTCAGGAAAACGATTCTGGAGGCAGTATTCTTGTACTTTGGGTCCCGCTCCAGGTATACTGATCCGTAAATGTCACAATAATCCCTACCAAATCTTGTCTCACCTGCCGCTGCAGGAGCAGCTGCCGGCGAGTTGAACATTGGCAACAAAGCTATCCAGAATATGAATAATAAATGCATTGTAATATATAAATATTGGCTCAAATATAAACATAAGTTACACAAAAAAGGCTGCCCATTAAAGCAAATGGCAGCCTTTTTTGTACTTTAATTTACAATTTAGAAAGATTTGATGATGGCAGTGAAATCCCTTGACTTTAGGGAAGCACCACCTATCAATCCACCGTCTATATCTTCCTGTGCAAACAGTTCCTCCGCATTGCCTGGGTTGCAGCTGCCACCGTACAGAATAGTGCAATTATAGGCAGCTTCCGCATCGAACATGCGCGACAGCTGCTCCCGGATGTACGCGTGCATTTCCTGCGCCTGCTGTGAACTGGCGGTTTTACCAGTGCCAATTGCCCAAATCGGCTCATAAGCAATCACAATCTGGTCGAACTCCTGATTGCTCAGGTAAGACACACTGTCTTTCAGCTGCTGGCCCACATACTCGAAGTGGCGGTCTGCGTCGCGTTCTTCTAACGGCTCACCACAGCAGAATATTGGCTTCAGGCCCTGGGCAATGGATAATTTCATCTTCTTGTAGAGTGTTTGGGCGTCTTCGTGGTGGTATAGGCGGCGTTCGCTGTGGCCTATAATCACGTACTCCACGCCCACCGACTTCAGCATGCTTGCTGATACGTCACCGGTGTAGGCACCACTTTCATACTCGCTTACATTCTGTGCAGCCAGGTGCATTTTGTCATTTCCTTGTACCAGTTTGCCCACGCCCTGCAGGTAGGGGAAAGGAGGCGCCACGATCACGGTTACATCCCCATTCACTTCGTCTTTCACCATGTTATCGATTTCTGATACCAGCGAAAGCGCCTCCTCGTAGGTTTTATTCATTTTCCAGTTGCCTGCTACAATTTTCTTTCTCATGTTCTATCTGTTTGTTGATGATGATTATAACTTGCTTAGCTTGTTCAGAAGCTTTACGGCAAGTTAACAATTTCTAATTTAACCCCACCCCAGCCCTCCCCTAAAAACAGGGGAGGGAGACCTCTATGAAAATGAAAGTATACAGCTCTAGGTATAGTGAATGGTTATTCAGCCTCTGAGCAGCTTCCTAAAAGTTATGTTGCTTCCACACCTGATATGTGGTTTGCAAGTTCACTCAACGCAACTCCCCCTCCTGTTTTTAGGAGGGGGCCTGGGGGAGGTAAAAAAGCCGCAGACACAATCAGTATCTGCGGCTTCATCAAAACATTTTCACTACTTCGCTATACCTTTCCCTTCAGGAAACGGGCGGTAGCGTTGTCGTTTAGTTTCACCATCTCTTCCGGTGTGCCTTCAAACAGCAGGTGACCGCCGTTTGTGCCGCCCTCCGGGCCAAGGTCAATGATCCAGTCCGCAGATTTAATGATGTCCATGTTGTGCTCAATAATCACAACGGTGTTGCCATTTTCGATGAGCGCATTCATAGACGTGAGCAGTTTGCTGATGTCGTGGAAGTGCAGGCCGGTGCTGGGTTCGTCGAAAATGAACAGGATGTTCTCGTGGTGCGAGGTAGCGCCTTTGGTCAGGAAGGACGCCAGCTTCACGCGCTGCGCCTCGCCACCTGACAAGGTATTACTTGACTGCCCCAGGCGAATGTAGCCAAGGCCTACATCGTCCAGTGGTTTCAGGCGTTCTGAGATTTTCGGCTGATCAGAGAAGAAATCGATGCTGTCAGCAATGGTCATGTTGAGCACCTCTGAGATGCTTTTCTCTTTATACTTGATATCAAGCACATCCTGCTTAAAGCGTTGTCCGTGGCAGCTCTCACAGGTCAGGTAGATATCAGCCATGAACTGCATCTCTATTTTCACCTGGCCCTCTCCCTGGCAGACCTCGCAGCGGCCGCCCTCAATATTAAACGAGAAATGAGACGGCTTAAACCCACGTGACTTCGCCAACGGCTGATCCGCATACAGTGTCCGGATAGCATCGTACGCTTTCACATAAGTTACCGGGTTAGAGCGCGACGACTTACCTATGGGGTTCTGGTCCACAAACTCCACATGGTCAATCTTGCCATAGTCTCCTCCAAGTTTGTCAAATTTACCCGTTGCCTCGGCTGTGGCGCCGTGCAGCTTCTGCATGGCCGGGTATAGTATCTTTTTAATCAAAGTTGATTTACCGGAACCGCTCACACCTGTCACTACCGTCATCACGCCAAGCGGGAACTTCACGTTCAGGTTTTTCAGGTTATTCTCGCGGGCCCCCGATACTTCAATGGCGTTGCGCCACTTGCGGCGCTGCGGCGGCACCGGCACTTCCATCTCTCCGCTCAGGTATCTGGCTGTATAGGTGTCGGTGCTCCTGGTCATTTCCTCAAAAGTACCCTGGAACATTAGGTTACCGCCACCAGAGCCAGCCTCCGGGCCAATATCGATGAGCTGGTCAGCTGCCTTCATCATCTCCTCCTCGTGCTCCACCACTATCACCGTATTGCCCAGTTGCTGCAGCGTGCGCAGCACCCCAATCAGTTGCTCAGAGTCTTTCGGGTGCAGACCAATGCTGGGCTCGTCCAGAATATACATGGAGCCCACCAAAGCACTTCCCAGTGAAGTAGCTAGGTTTATGCGCTGGCTCTCGCCACCAGACAAGGTATTGGAAAGGCGGTTGAGGGTAAGGTAGCCGAGCCCCACCCGCTCCAGGTAACTCAGGCGGTTTGCCACCTCTGTTACCAGCCGGTCTGCCACGTTCCGCTCGTGCTGCGTCAGCTCAATATTCCGAAAGAACGGCAGCACCTGCGTAATCGGCATCAGCACCAGGTCTGTTATACTTTTGCCATTCACTTTTACGTAACTGGCATCTTTGCGCAGGCGTGAGCCCCTGCACTCCGGGCAGGTGGTGCGGCCACGGTAGCGCGACAGCATCACGCGGTACTGTATTTTATGCGTCTGCCCCTGTATTTGCTTAAAAAAATCGTTGAGGCCTTCGAAGTATTTATTGCCTTTCCAGAGGAGCTCCTGCTCGGCCTCTGAAAGTTCGTTGTAGGGCCGGTGAATCGGGAAGTCGAAGCGAATGCCGTTTTTCAGAAGCGGCTGCAGCCACTCGTTCATTTTATCGGAACGCCAGGGTGCGATGGCGCCCTCATACACCGTCAAACTCTTGTCTGGTATCACCAGGTCTGGGTCTATGCCCAGCACGCTGCCAAAGCCTTCGCAGGTCTGGCAGGCACCGTAGGGGTTGTTAAAGCTGAAGAAGTTAACAGACGGTTCCTCGAACACCATGCCGTCCAACTCAAAGCGGTCCGAGAACACACGCTCCTGCTCTCCATAGATGACACGGCACTCCCCATGCCCTTCAAAGAAAGCTGTTTGCACAGAATCGCCAATCCTAAAAGCCAGGTCTTCATCTGATTTATAGATCACCGCACGGTCTACCAGGATGTATACCTCTTTTCCCAGGTTTGGCTTCTTCTGCTCCAGCAACTCCTCTATAAAGTATACCTGCCCTTCGGCGTAAATGCGGGAATAGCCTTTCTGCAGCAGCAAATCCAGTTCCTTTGCCAGGGAGCGGTCGCTGTGCTGGTGCAGCGGCGCCAGTATCATAACACGCGCCTCGTCTTGCAGCGAAAAGATAAAGTCCACCACATCGGCTACCGAGTCTTTCTGCACCGCCTCCCCGGACACAGGCGAGTAGGTGATGCCAATGCGTGCGTAAAGCAGCTTCAGGTAGTCATAAATCTCGGTGCTAGTGCCTACGGTGGAACGGTTGTTCTTAATGCTAACCTTTTGCTCAATGGCAATGGCCGGGCTGATGCCCTTGATGTAGTCAACATCCGGCTTATCCATGCGGCCCAGGAACTGGCGCGCGTAAGAGCTCAAACTCTCCACGTACATGCGCTGTCCTTCGGCATATAAGGTATCAAATGCCAGCGAGGACTTGCCTGAGCCGGAAAGGCCCGTGATGACGATAAACTTATTGCGGGGCAGTGCTACGCTCAGGTCCTTGAGGTTGTGCACTCTTGCTCCCTTGATGATAATGTTCTGGCGGGCGTCGAGCTCGTCGAGGTTATATTCAGGAATGTATGCCATATAAAAAGCGGCCTCAGATGAGGTTAAGCAAACCTTCAGAAGCCATTTTCTCTTATTAAGTTAATTTGCAAAGATACAAAGAGATAACCTCATATAGAAGGTCTTTGTTACACCAACTGTAGCCGGAAACACGCTGTGTGTAACGATAGATGAGACTTTTGAATTTCCTGCGGCAGTATTTTAAAGCGGCAGTGCTGCCCTTACAGCTCCCTATGCCGTTCGTTGTTCAAAAAGAAGGCCAACGCCACCGTGGCAGGAGCCAGCGGCTTTCATGAATTCAGGTATAAACCTGAACCTGCTATGACAAACTACTCGTATGCAAAACATATCAACAATTATCTAAGACAAATTTATTTATGGGAAAAGGAGATAAAAAATCAAGAAAAGGAAAGATAACAAAAGGAACGTACGGCAACAGGCGCCCTCGCAAAGCCAACAAGTCTACGGGGCAATCTGCGCCTAAAGAAGCTGCTGCCTCTAAATAAAGTATTAGCAGCTATCCTTAAAACACAGAGCACCGCCCTCATTTTAATCCTGAGGGCGGTGCTCTGTGTTTTCTGATAATGTGTTTAGGCGGGCTCTGCCTCTGGGCTAAGGTTGAGGGTGCGCAACTTGTCTGCTTTCAGGCTAGTAACCCCCACTACCACCAGCGTCATGATACCGCCGAAAAGCACAGCGGGCACCACCCCCATCAGCTTCGCTGTAAAGCCAGATTCAAATGCGCCAATCTCGTTTGAAGAGCCCACAAAAATGTTATTCACCGACGATACACGCCCTTTCAAATATTCCGGTGTGAGGGTATGAATGAGCGTGGAGCGGATTATGACGCTAATAGAATCAAAAGCACCGCTCAGCGCCAGCAATCCTAGCGAAAACCAGAAGTTAGTGGATAGCCCGAACAGGATAATGCACATCCCGAAGCCCGCAACAGACCACAGCATTTTTTTACCGGCATCCGCTTGCATGGGATGATAAGCCAGCAGCACCGCCATCAGCACCGAACCTACGGCAGGAGCAGCACGAAGGAAACCCAACCCCTGCGGACCTGCATCCAGAATATCAGACGCAAAGATAGGAAGCAAGGCAACTGCACCACCAAACAGCACCGCAAACAAATCCAGCGAAACAGCGCTCAAGATGATTTGGTTGCCAAACACAAACCTGATGCCGGAGCGCAGGCTCTCTTTCATATTCTGCGGGTTAATGTTCTCCGGCAATGGTTTGGCACCAATGAAAGCAAAAGCTGTCAGCGAGAGCAGCACAAGCACGGCGTCCGTAGCATAAGCGGCCGTTATACCTGCAAAGCCATAGATGAGGCCTCCCGCAGCCGGCCCTGCCAGCGATGCTGCCTGCCAGGTAGTGCTGCTCCACGTAATGGCATTGGCGTACAGCTGCTTGTTTGCCACCAACTGCGGCATAAACGAGAAAACGGCCGGCCCCATAAAACCCCGGGCTATCCCACTGATAAAAATAATGATATAGATAGGCAGGGTGCCGTACAGCGCCAGCACATTGCTCAGGTCCAGCGTAAAGAACAGAAGCGCCGCAGAGCATAGCAACAGTGCCGTTATGGCCACCACAATGATCTTTTTGCGTGATACCATGTCAGCTATGTAGCCGGCGTACAGCGATACAATGATGGATGGAATAGCCTCCGCCAGGCCAATCAACCCCAGCGAGAGCGGGTCCTGCGTTATGTCATAAATCTGCCACCCCACTATCACGGCCTGAATCTGCATAGCCAGTGTTATGCACAGCCGGGCCACTATGTATAAACGGTACTCCGGCAACCGGAGTACAGCGTACGGGTCGTGCTTGCCGCCTGCCTCTTTTTTCATGCTTCCTTTTTACTTTTAAGGGACAAAACTACAGCAAAGCCGGCAAAAAATTAGAAATATTATTTACTATAAAAATGTTGCAAATCTTATATTTATTTATAACTTCCATCTTTGTAAATCGCAAGCGGCCAAAGGCATAACGACCATGATTCCTGCCTGTTAAGATTTCATAATAGTTATACTTCTCTGGCTTAAGACAATTGAAACGTCTGGCTTTTTATTTACTTTTAAATGGATTACCCAAGCGCTGTCAATAGGACATAAGCATCCGTAAGAACTATTTCCGTCCTCGCTAGTTTCGATAGTGCCTAAAATGCCTGCCAATGATTATGAAGGATGAATTAGAACTGCCTTTCCTGCACATTTACCATCAGAAGGATCTGCGTGTGCTTTTTTTGCCGATGGCGTATGCCTGTCGATCTGCCCAGGTTCTCAGAAGGGTATATGGCTGCCCTGCAGTTTGCCGCTTCACGGGATGCCCGGTTCTGGCTGCACGACATCCGGCTGCGCAATACTTCCTGCGTAAACCAACGCAGTTGGTTTACAAACACGTTTGTGCCCGCCGCAAACAGCACCCTGAGCGGCAGCGTTTGTATAGCGTACCTTATGTCGCCGTTGCAGCGTGAGGGCCTGGTGCAGAAATCAGTATCAGCACTTGCACCTGTCAGGTATTCGGACCTGATGACGGTGCAGTATTTCACAAATGAACACGATGCGTTGGAGTGGCTAACGGAGTGCCGCTCTCAGGTTCTGGCTTAGTATTGGTTTCTTACCTTTATCAGCACCCCTCCTTTTTCATTTTCCGCTCAGTTCTGGCGGAAGGCAGGATGGACAAAAGGCAAACCACTGAAACAAATTAACTTAAAAATAAGTATAACATTTCCCATATCGCCTTTACTTCATATAAAAGAAAACACAGCTGCTCCCGCCTCTCTTAGGTAAAGGAAATATGAACTGAATATTACTCTAAGGTTATTTTAAGGCACCTGTATAATCTTTAGGTAAACAATACTTTTCTAAGGAAACACATATAATACCCATGCGTACCTCTAGTCTGGCATCGCAATATTTTTAAAACTTAAATGACGAACCAATGGAATTACTTGACATTCGAAATTTGCTGGAGAACATTGAGCGAAAGGTGTCTCAGCAGGAAATTACAACTGACGTAGCTGTAACAAAACTTATTAACACTGAAATAGCAAAAGCCATCAACCTAAAATATAAAAAGGAAAATGAGGTAGAGGAAGATGCCTTCAAGAACATCTCCTGCTCAACTGTGGAATGCTATATTGAGCATCTGAAAAAAGTAGAGGCTAAGCTTCAAACGCCAACCCATATTTCGGCCCAGTGCTCTCTTGTAGAAGAACGCGATATTAACCGTCGGCTGTTGCTTATCCTGAACCGCATTAAAGGTTACAGCAGAAGATAAACGTCCTTTTGTTAGTGTTCAATTTCATCCTTCGGCAAGATTCCTCAGCTCTTTCGAAGGATTTTTTATGCCCTCCAGTTTCCCAGCGGGAGCAACAGGCACACCTCCCTCACTTCCTCATCTTTTCCTGCTATTGCCCAACCCAGTTAAACGGAATGGCACCAACACGCAAAAGCACATAGCACCGCATTTAAAGCACGAACTATTCAAATCTGGTGCCCCGGCTAGAAGCACCTGCAAATGCTTTAGCTGTTTTAGAATCATGCTCAGTAAACCAATGTGTTAACAAATTTTGCGAAGGTGATGCAAATCATTTTTTGGCAGCATCTATGTACTAAAATTGCACCCTTAAAACTAAAGCAATCGCACTTAGTACTCTAAGGCGCCTGAAAGCTGTAACAACTTCAATGCTGTACTGATAAATCAGGGGAGAACGATATGAAGAAAGACATAGAAACAGAAGCAGACATTAAGCTGCTGGTAGACTCATTTTATGATACCGTAAACCAGGATGAGTTGCTCTCGCCTGTGTTTAATTCCTTCGCACAGGTAAACTGGCAAACTCACCTGCCGGTTATGTATAACTTCTGGAGCACTGTGCTTTTAGGAAACATGGCCTACAGGGGCCAGCCCTTCCCGAAACACCTGCGCCTGCCCATAGAAGCAAAACATTTTAACCGCTGGACCGAACTCTTCACAGACACAGTAGACACCCATTTTGAAGGCTGCAAAGCCACAGAAGCCAAACAAAAAGCCAGTAGCATTGCGCGGGTTTTCCAGATTAAGATGGGCCTGTTTGATGTAGTAGCTTAAGCCTTTATTTCAAGCATCTTTTAGCATTGCCCGAAGCGCCAGCAGGATAAGAGATTCCTGTTGGCGCTGTTTTTGTAGAGGATACACTATAAGGCGAAAGGCGGCTACAACGACAGGAGTATAAGAGAAGGTATAATTTTTTGATTTTTTTTTCATCATAGAAGGAAAAGCTATTGCACATGAAAAACGCATTCTCTATATTTGATTTACACTTCTGAAAAAATTTGTTCAAACTAGTAAACGCAACAATATGATATAAAGCTTTACGTTAACCTAATGTAGCTTTAAGATGAATACACATACCCAGCTGAGTGACTCTGCTTTGATATCACTCTATATCGCAGGTAACGAGAGTGCGTTTGAACAACTAGTTAACAGGCACAAGAACAAAGTTTACACGACAATATTTTTAATAGTAAAAGACTCGTACACTGCCGAGGATCTGCTGCAGGACGCTTTTATCAAGGCGATCCACACCATGAAAGGCGGCCGGTATAACGAGGAAGGTAAATTTTCTTCCTGGATTTGCCGTATTGCCCATAACCTGGCAATCGACCATTTCCGTAAAGAGAAAAGGAGCCCGATGATCACGCTGGAAGATGGCAGCAATGTGTTCAACAACATGTCTTTTTCGGAGGATTCTGCGGAGTCTCTCCAGATAAAAGAGGACACACATGCCCGCTTGCGCGAGCTTATCCAGACGTTGCCCCAAACGCAACGGGAAGTACTCATGATGCGGCATTACGCCGAAATGAGTTTCCAGGAGATAGCAGACGCTACCGGTGTGAGCATCAACACTGCCTTGGGTAGAATGCGCTATGCGCTGATAAACCTGAGGAAGAAGATGCTAAACAACAACATAGCGTATGATAACAACCTCTACTCAGAATGAGCTGATTCAGTATGTTTACAACGAGTTGGCAGAAGATGCTAATGAACAGCTGGAATTAGCATTAACGCAGGACTTGGAGCTGGCGGAAAGCTGCTCGGATTTGCTGATGATACAACAGTTGCTGGATGGTGCCTGCAAAGCGCCCCGTCAGCGTGCCATCGACAATATTTTAAATTACTCAAAAAACTTAAGTTTGCAGTCTTAACTGATTGCAAACTTTTTTTATGCAAAAGAAGGAACGCTACAAGCTCCTGATCGAGTATTTCACGCAGCATTTCCCGGAGCCTGAAACAGAACTGGCTTATAACAACCCCTATGAGCTGATTCTGGCGGTGGTGCTGAGTGCCCAGTGCACCGACAAGCGTGTGAACATGGTGACGCCCGCTCTTTTACAGGCCTACCCTACACCGGAGCATCTTGCCACCGCCACACCAGAAGATGTACTGCCATACATCAAGAGCATTTCTTACCCTAACAATAAGGCCAAGCACTTGGCAGGCCTAGCCAGGATGCTGGTGGAGCAGTTTAACTCCGAAGTGCCCAGCACCGTAGAGGAACTGGTAAAACTACCGGGTGTAGGCCGTAAAACAGCCAATGTCATTGTCTCTGTTATCTGGAACCAGCCTGCCATGGCCGTCGACACACATGTGTTCCGGGTGAGCAAGCGGTTAGGTTTGGTAACAAAAGCTTCCAAAACGCCTATGGAAGTAGAAAAGCAACTTGTGGCAAACCTGCCCCAGGAACTAGTGTCTAAAGCGCATCACTGGCTTATTCTGCATGGCCGCTACATCTGCGTTGCCCGCAGGCCTAAGTGCGAGGAATGCCCTCTCACCCACTTCTGCGCTTTTTTCCAGAAAAACTTCCCCAACATACCGGATGACCCGGAGAACAAACTTGGCGGGTAAAGCTAATATGCATTGAGAGAAGCAGCCTGTTGTGGAGTTACAGCCACAGCAGGCTGCTCCTTTTATGATAGGTTGTGTTGCTGCTGAATTTCATGAATGGCTTTTGCTACTCCACCTTATTTTTCCTTCTGCTCCCGATTTCGCATTCATAAGCAAATAGCCGAAAAGAAAAAATAATGAGACAAAGCCACTGGATTACCCGTAGTTTCTACTAATCACCCCTATACTTTAAAAGCTACTACCCTATGGCGAATAAACCGGACACACAGAGACTGTATAATGATGTGGAATTTTTGACTTCTCTTCAGCCCGCCCGCAGTTACCAGAACAAGCAATCTTTGGAAAAAGCATCGCGGCACATATTTGAGGAGCTTCACCAACTGGCTTTTGATAAAATTGAATACCAGGAGTTTACCGTAAGGGGCGGAGAAAAGTACCGGAATGTGTCTGCGCTGTACAAGGGGAGAAGCGAAGAGAGAATTATTATCGGGGCACACTATGACGTGTGCGGTGAGCAGCCCGGCGCAGACGACAACGCCAGTGCTGTGGCTGGCATGCTGGAAACGGCACGGCTTATACACCAACACCGGCAGAAAGAAGAGCTTTACTATACATTAGAGTTTGTTGGGTATTGCCTGGAGGAACCGCCTTTTTTCGGGACGGAAGAAATGGGAAGTGCGGTACATGCACGCCAGATGCTGAACGAAAAGGTGCCGGTAAAATATATGATTGCTTATGAGATGATAGGCTACTTCAGCGATGCCCCCAATTCTCAGAATTTCCCTGACCCCGCCCTGAAGAGCATGTTCCCGAGCACCGGTAACTTTATAGTTATCGCAGGCCATAGTTCGCAGAAAGAAGTAGCTGCAACACTGGCTGCCCGGATTCAGGAGCATTGCACCATTCCCGTGTTTCCGGTGGCCTTTCCGGTTACAGATGGCTTAGCAAACTTATCAGACCATAGGAATTATTCTAAACACGGCTACAATGCGGTGATGGTAAACAACACTTCTTTTCTGAGGAACCCGCACTACCACATGACTACAGACACAATTGATACACTGGACTTTGACAAAATGGGAGACGTGGTAAAGGGCGTCACAGGCATGCTGATTGCCATGAAGGAATAAAATAAATTGAACTTTTGTAGCTGATGTGCTCTGATTTAAGTTAAATTTCTGCTTATATTCAACGCAGCATTTATTCTACACCCTATTCGTTTTATGAGCAAACTTATCAATGTAGGCCTTGTTGGCTTTGGCATGTCCGGCAGCGTCTTCCATGCACCCTTCATCACCAATGTGCCAGGGCTTCACCTTTCTAAAATCAGGGAAACACGACCAGAAAACATTGCCGTTGCCAACGAGAGGTACCCGGAGGCTCAGATTGTTAATAATGTAAAAGCCATTTTTGAAGATGCTGCTATCGACCTGGTGGTGCTGGCCACGCCTAACAGCTCGCACTTAAGCCTGGCTAAAGAAGCCTTGAAGGCAGGCAAGCACGTAGTGGTGGAAAAACCCTTTACCGTTACCGCTGCCGAAGCAGACGAACTGATTGCATTGGCGGAGAAACAGGGCAGGCTCTTAACTGTGTACCAGAATCGCCGCTGGGACAGTGACTTCAAGACAATTCTGAAGTTAGTTTCAGAGAACCTTTTGGGAGACGTGGTGGAGTACGAGGCGCACTTTGACCGGTATCGTACTTTCCTGAAGCCCAACTCATGGAAAGAAGAGGATGCTCCCGGATCAGGTCTGTTGTACGACCTCGGTTCGCACCTGATAGACCAGGCGCTGTGCCTCTTTGGTATACCTTCTGAGGTTTCTGCAGATCTTCGCGCACAGCGGGAAGACAGTCAGATTATCGATAATTTTCACCTGATGCTGTACTACCCGAACCTGCGGGTAACCTTAAGAGCCGGTATGCTGGTTCGGGAACAGGGACCGCGCTACAAAATATACGGCGACAGAGGCTCTTTCCTAAAGTACGGTTTGGATGTGCAGGAAGCCGCTTTAAAAGCGGGTCAGTTTCCAAAAGGAAACGCTGACTGGGGTGTAGAACCGGAAGAAATCTGGGGCAAGCTAAACACGGATTTCGAAGGCCTGCACATCATCGGCAAAATAGAAAGTGAAGCTGGTGATTATTCTGCATTCTATCAAAATGTATACAGCGCTATTTTGGGTGATGAAGAACTGGAGGTAAGCCCGGACCAGGCACGTAACACTATCAGGGTGATAGAGTTAGCCATGCAAAGTCACAAGGAAAAAAGGACGATTAGATTTTCCTAAATCTATTATATTTATAGAGTAAATGCGCCACTTCATCTACTCTATAAAACTATGTTTATCGGTCATTTTGCTGCTGGCTTTGCAGGCAAAGCCGCAGCACCTAAAGCCTCGCTTGGCACATTGTTTCTGGCTACCCAGTTCCTGGATCTGCTCTGGCCTACACTGCTTCTCCTGAACCTAGAGCATGCCACCATCAACTCCGCTCCGGGCAAGCTTGTGCCACACCTTTACAAATTACCCCTTCTCACACAGCCTCCTGTTTGTGTTGGGCTGGGGGTTTTTGTTTGCGCTGGTGTACTGGCTCTTCCGGAAAGACATCAAAACTTCCGTCGTTTTGGGCTTGCTGGTGGTAAGCCATTGGCTCCTTGACCTGATTGTACATGTACCGGACCTCCCGCTTTACCCAGGCAGTTCACTGCTGCTAGGCTTTGGGCTTTGGAACTCTATCGCTGGCACACTGCTTCTGGAGGGGCTGTTGTTTTTGCTCGGCGTTTGGCTATACCTTCGCACCACATGGGCGGAGGCCAAAACTGGCTTATACTCCCTATGGGCTTTGATTATTTTCTTGGTTCTGGTACATGGGGCTAACTTGTTTGGTCCTCCGCCTCACAGTATGTCAGCTGTAGCCTGGGCGGGGCAGCTGCAGTGGCTATTTGTGGGTTGGGCCTACTGGGCAGACCGCAACAGAACTTCATCAGCTTTCAGGCCAAACACACTCGCAGGCTGAGCAACTCTACCTCAGAGTAATACTGGCAGATTGATTCTGTTCAGAACACAAGATAGTTTTACCGCACTACCTGCTCCAGCACCTCTTCGACCTGTAGCACCAGCTGCTGCCGGTCAAACAACTGTCGGGCTATGGTAGCACCACGTGCGCCTGCTGCCTGCAGTTCCTGCGGCTGTGCCAGCAACTCTTTTATTTCTTGAGCTATAACTGCGGGCTGCTCTGCAGGTGCAAACCAGCCACAGCTGTTATCTTCCAGAAACGTTTTTGTCCAGCCAGGATTCGTTACGAGCACCGGGGTACCGCTAGCCAGGCTATCATACATCTTCGCCGGAGAGTTGACAGCCATGATAGGCAGGTTATTAAAAGAAACAACAGAAAGGGCTGCCAGCTTAAACAGTTTGAAGATTTCGGTGCGGGGCTGTGGTGGCAAAAGCAACAAATTGGGCACCCGCTTCGCCAGCTCCTGCAGTTGTGGCTCATAAAAGCCAGCGCCTGCAAACACAAACTTTATTTGCTGCTCACCTGCCAGGCTTTCTATCACCTGTAGCATCGTGGCCATACCGTTTGCCCGGCCATAAGTGCCGGCATACAGCACTACCTGTTTGTCCTGTAGCTGGTATCTCTCCCGCAGCGCCTCCACGTCCTCTGGTTGCACGGCATCCACCATCTCCAGGTTAGTACCATTATAGTTAGTTGTGATCTTCTCCCTGCTAATGCCAAGACCGGCTACATAGTCTGTCATGTCCGGCGAAAGCGTTATAATATGGCTGGCACTGCGGTAGAGGCTCTTCTCCAACCTATACAAGCTCTTTTGCATCCACTTACTTTTTACAGCGCCCATGGCAATCGGAAAGCTGGGCCAGAGATCCTGCACCTCAAACACCCACGGCACCCCACGCAGCCTTG
Organism: Pontibacter toksunensis; assembly: GCF_042686245.1. Taxonomy (NCBI): domain Bacteria; kingdom Pseudomonadati; phylum Bacteroidota; class Cytophagia; order Cytophagales; family Hymenobacteraceae; genus Pontibacter; species Pontibacter toksunensis. The sequence goes on from NZ_JBHUOX010000014.1 coordinate 40,640, forward strand.
CCACCTGTGCTGCTACCCACGGCGTAGTGAGTGGCGTAGAAACAGCCCATATTACATCAGGCTTCTGCAGCTGCATGGTCATTCTAAAGGCACTGCCGGCAAAACCCACAAAAGATTTCAGCCGCTGCGCAATGCCCATTTTATTTTCGTAAGGCACGTGGCTCTCGTGAAGCTCTACTCCTGCCGGCACCCAGGTATGTTTGTCTGCTACGCACATTCTGCGCCACGCATCGCTGGCTACCAGACTAACCCGGTGCTTTTGGGCAAGGTACTGTAAAAAGGTATAGTGGCGGGAGGTAGCAGGGCAATCGGGGGTGTTGTGGTGCTGGTTTAGGACGGCAATGTGCATTAGAATTGTTTTATCGCTTGATTGTTAAATTTATGGTTGCTGCTCCTTTACACTGTATAGCTGCAACTTTACTGATGCCATTATATGTCAGCCATTTAACAATTCAGCAATTAAGTTATTTAACCATCAACAACCAAGCTTATCGCCGTCTCTCCGGCTTATACTTCGATTCGTTGAATATTTTCCTGTAGTCGGTCTCTGCCATCAACTCCTGCAGCGTTACATCCTGGTTTCGCTCCATGTATTTGCGCACAATCTGCCAGCCCACCCAGGCACCAATGCGGCCCGGCGCCGTTCCATCTATTTCAGGTGTGTTAGGGCGCTCGCCGATGTACTTATTTACCACAAAAGGGCTTTTCTCATACAGCAGGCTCTTCTCAATAAAATGCGCCCAGATGCGGCCCTCGTTGCGGTTTACATCTGCTATTTGCTGACTTGAGTAGCTGATAATAGCCGAGTCAGCCGTACATGGCAAAACCGTTTGCACAAAGTAATAGGCCTTGCCTATGTTCAGCATTTCCGCGAGAAGCGTTCTGTCAGAAGGGTCCGTCTGATTGTAGCGGTCAGAGAGCAGGAGCATAGCCGCTGGCACCATTTTCTCCCGCTCGTAACGGCTCAGGATGTAGTCATACACCTGCGGGCGGTAACTGGCAGTTTTACCTATAAAGTAATCCAAACCGAAAACAAATAAGGAATCCGATACAAATAAATCGTTCCCCATGCTTCCCAACCCCGTCACGAAGGTCTTCACCTGCGGCACATTAAACTCAGGGTAGTGATGCTTCACCACCTTAAACGCTGTCTCCAGTTGCTTCTCCTCCTCTTCCATTTCTCCGAAACGCTGCACAGCCTGCCGGGCCAGTGTATCCAGATTAGGGTTTGTAGCGAGTTCGTACAACGAAGAGAGTATGGGGGAGTCCGGGGGCTGGTTGCCAGCCTGTAAGTATTTATCAGCAAATTGCGGATTGGCTTTTAGAAAAGCTGCGATATCCTGTGTGGAAGCAGCGGCGAAAAATGGCTTTTCCAGCCGTTCAATTTCCACGTCAACGGGTATCCCGGCTATTTCATCAGGCAGCTCACAGCCTTTGTCGTCACAACCAAAAGCAAGAAGAAGTGTTAGTAGTAATAGAAATCTGTAATACATTGTTACGTATCTTTGTACAAAAATAAGGTGTTCGTTCGTATTACAGTAACACAAAGTATAATTTAACCACACTTATGAAGAAACTTACATTCCTCATGCTGTTTTTGGTCGCAGGTTTTTCAGCGATGGCACAGGTTGAGATCGGGCTGCAGGTGTCCCCAACTATAACCGGCAACCGCTTTATTGCAGAAGACAGGTACAATTTTGAGAAAGAGAGCAGCAACCTGAGGCTCGGTGTTGGAGTAATAGCAGACTACTTCTTTGCGCAGAACTATGCTTTTAGCTCCGGTTTATTCTACAGGAGCAAAGGCGCAGAAATCTCCTACACTTACACCCGTGAGACCGATGGCTCGTCTGTTACCACCAAAGGCCAAGACGATATTAATCTGCAATACATTGAATTGCCTGTAACACTGAAGCTCTTCACTAACGAACTAGCCCCTGGCACTATTGCTTACTTCCAGGTTGGCGGCTCCCTGAACACTAAAGTTGCTGCCCAGGTAAACAACAAAAAAGTTATCAACGGCGAAAAAGTATCAAAACGGTTTAACCTTTTTGAGGCTGATGCCTTGATTGGCGGAGGTGCTGAGTTTCAGCTTGGCCAGAGTACGAAGCTTTTTGGCGGTCTTACCTATCACCGTGGCCTTACTGACATTGACGATTACTATGAAGAACAGCTTGGCGACAAAAACATATCTGTTAAGAACAACGGCGTTTCCATTGATTTTGGCGTGAAGTTCTAAGCCAGAGCTACACCAGAGGCAACAAAAAAGCCGCTCCGAAATTCATCGGAGCGGCTTTTTCTTTACATTATATTTTAAACTTCATCAGCTACTACGCTTACATCTGCCAGTGCAGCACGCAGTTCGATTTCCTCGCCTCTGTCGTCCATCACTTTAAAATCCATGATGCCCAGCGAGGTGTCTTTTACAAGAGTTACCCACTTAAAGTATTTAAAGAACCACTTCATTTGCCTCGACATTATCCCCTTTGTATAGTAGGTATACAAAAACGGATGCAGGTACAGCGTCAGGCTCTTATGGTTGTGGCTGGTCAGCAGGTCGTCTACCGCTGCCTCAATTTCATCTGTCACCAGTATACTGGCTGTTATTTTACCGGTGCCGTTGCAGGTAGGGCAAACTTCCCCGGTCACAATGTTTTGTTCAGGCCTTACACGCTGTCTTGTAATCTGCATCAGGCCGAATTTTGAGATGGGGAGTACCGTGGATCTGGAACGATCCCGCTTCATTTCCTCCTTTACAACCTCAAATACTTTCTGGCGGTTTTCCGGAGACTTCATATCGATGAAGTCCACTACAATGATACCACCTATATCCCGGAGGCGCATCTGGCGGGCCACTTCTTTGGCTGCCGTCATGTTCACGTTCAGCGCGGTTGCCTCCTGATCGGTTTCGGTATTGGATTTGTTCCCACTGTTAACATCTACAACGTGCAGTGCTTCGGTGTGCTCTATCACCAGGTATCCGCCACCTGGTATGGTCACTGTTTTGCCGAAGGCAGACTTTAGCTGCTTCTCAATGTTAAAATGTTCAAAGGTCTTGGTTTTACCAGTATAATGCTTCAGAATGTTTAACCTATCCGGTGCAATACTACTGATGTATGCCTTGATGTCGTCATAGAGTGTCGTGTCGTCCACTACTATGCTGTCAAAGCTCTCGTTTAATAAATCCCTCAAGATGGATGAAGAACGGTTCAGCTCACCAATTACTTTGTCATTGGGTTTTGCTATTCTAAGCGTCTTAAAGCCTTCCTCCCAGTTTTCGAGCATGTTGCGCAGGTCTCTGTCGAGTTCTGCCACATCACGTCCCTCTGCCACCGTCCTGATGATGACGCCAAAGTTCTCTGGCTTAATGGAGGTGATGAGTCGCTTCAGGCGTGTGCGCTCTTCCTTGCTGACGATTTTCTTGGACACACTTACCGTGTTTGAGAACGGCACGAGGACCAGGTATCGGCCAGCCAGCGATATTTCGCAGGAAAGGCGCGGCCCCTTGGTTGAAATTGGCTCTTTTACGATTTGCACCAACAGCTGCTGCCCTTTTTTGAGGACATCAGCCATCTTACCGAGTTTATCTATCTCGGGCTCAAACTTTATCTGGTTGAGCTTTGGTGAAGCGTTCTTCTGTGTTTGCGCTGCTTTAACGTATTTGTTCAGTGTTCTCACATTCGCTCCCAGATCATGGTAATGCAGAAATGCATCCTTCTGGTAGCCAATGTCAATAAAAGCAGCGTTCAGGCCAGGCATCACTTTTTTTACAGTACCCAGGAAAATATCACCTACAATGTAGTCCGTGTCTTTCGACTCGAAGTGATACTCTACCAGGCGTTTGTCCTGTAAAAGCGCAATGCGTTCCCCATCTTGAGTAGAATTGATAATCAGTTCGTTACTCAATTTTTCTCAAATGGTTATTTAGGATGTATAAGACCAAAGCCCACTTTTGCAAAGCAAAGTGGGCCTTAACTACATAGAAGGAATTACTTCTTCTTATGTCTGTTTTTTCTTAAGCGCTTCTTTCTCTTGTGAGTAGCAATTTTATGTCTTTTTCTTTTCTTTCCGCAAGGCATAGTCTTGTAGTTTTTTTGTTATATAAAATAATTTCTTTGATTCGTTAGTTCAGCTTTGCCAGGTACTCGTCTACGGAGGCTGCCAGTGCCGGGTCGCTGCTCATGCCTTTCACTTTGTTAAACAAGGCTTTGGCTTCTTCAGATTCCCCTGTCTCTGCCAACGACACCGCTAAGTAGAAGGTTCCCTCTAAATGTGACGGGTTAACAGACACAAGCTTCCGGAAGCGCTCCGCAGCCTTGTCGTACTGCCTGGACTGGATTGAAAGGATACCGAGGTTAAAAAGTGCCTTCTCGTTATTTGGGTCTGATGCAATCACCTCCCGCAACAGCATAATTCCCTGCATTGGGTTAGTGCTGGCAACGTAAGTCATCGCCGTGTTTGTTTTTGCATCAAGCTCCGAAGGATTATTCTTCAGCACCTGCTCATACATTTCCCGTGCCTTGGCACCCAGTTCAACAGCACGGTCCTGCGTAGCCGCAAAGGTAAATGCCTCATAATACGCGTCGCCGGCTTTCTTGTAGCTTTTTTCGCCTCCGCGAACTTCCGCTGCAATCTCATAATAATAACCTGCACTGTCGTACTTACTGGCAGCAGCATAAGCCTCTCCCAGTTCTGAAGCCAGCTGCGTACGCGCCTGATCGTCTGTTGCTTTGTTATACCTGGCACGTGTTGTAGCCAGCTCCATCAGTTGCTCAGGCGTGGCGGGTGTGTGCACATCGGCTGTGGCGCCTTCGCCGGCCCCATGGTCATGGCCATCATCTTCTGAGTGGCCTTCGGGAGTGGTGGCAGCTGCGGTTTCGCCTTTGGCAAAGTTACCTTGGTCTTCTTTGTTAACAACCACTTTAGGCAAAAAGAACATGACAGCTACCAACACGATGGCTGCAACAACTATCAATATTTGTAACCGTGACATTCTTTTTACCTAAAGGGTGTATTCTGATTTAAATAAATTTAGATCAGCAAAGATACAAAAAATTAAGAATGAGCTAACTCCTGAATTTTTTTGCTGTTTTTGATCTTCTGGATAAAGGTCTTCGAGGGCTTGAAGCTTGGAATAAAGTGCTCGTCGATGATAATGGACGTGTTCTTAGAAATGTTACGAGCTACTTTTTTTGCACGCTTCTTGTTCACAAAGCTACCAAAACCGCGCACGTAGATGTTGTTACCATCGGCCATAGAATCTTTGATCACTTTGAAAAAAGCCTCTACTGTAGCCTGTACATCCGCCTTATCAATCCCTGTTTTATCAGCAACTTCTGATATTACTTCTGCTTTAGTCACTTTCTTAGTTTTTTATAATTTAATAATATGATAATTTTCAATTTCTTAAGACCAGCGCCAACGTTCGCTTCGTCATTTTCGGGGCACAAAGGTAAATTTACTTTTTGACAAGTAAAAGCATTACCTATAAATTATTAGACCCTCATACGCACGGCTTTAGCCTTCCGAAATACCTGCTTCAGCCACTGGCACCACCCTTAAACGCGGTTCAAAGGTTTATATTTTAGCCTGAGGCAGTATATATCAGTGTTGCACCACTAGTAAACATTCCCGTCCTTTGGCCTGTTTCACCAATTCAAAACCTTTGTACTTATCCCTTAACCATGGCTACTCCTGCCCAGGCTTTTTTCGCTAAAACGCTGCTTCGCTGGTATGAGCAGCACAAGCGCTCCTTGCCGTGGCGAGACACCACCAATCCATATTATATCTGGCTGTCAGAAGTTATTCTGCAGCAGACGCGCGTAGCGCAGGGCCTGCCATATTACCATAAATTTGTGGCCGCCTATCCTACAGTGCAGGAACTGGCAGCTGCCCCCGAAGACGAAGTGCTGCGCCTGTGGCAGGGGTTGGGCTATTACTCCAGGGCCCGTAACATGCACCACACTGCCATAATCGTTACAGACGAACTCAACGGTCAATTTCCGAACAACTACGAGGCCCTACTCAAATTAAAAGGCATTGGGAGCTATACTGCCGCTGCCATTGCGGCTTTTGCTTTTAAAGAGCAGGTGGCGGTGCTGGACGGAAACGTGTTCCGGGTGCTGTCCCGCGTGTTTGGCATCTCCGATGACATTGTAGTACCGGCCTCCCGTAAAGTTTTCCAGAAGCTGGCAGATGGCCTGGTGCCCGCCGATGCCCCCGACACCTACAACCAGGCCATTATGGAGTTCGGCGCCATACAATGCACGCCTGTTATGCCCGACTGCCTGTTCTGCCCGCTGCAGCAAAGCTGCTTTGCTTTTAACAATGGCATGGTGCAGGAACTACCGGTAAAAAAGAAAGCAAAAGCAGCGCGTCCTCGCTACTTCCACTACATTGTGCTGGAGCACGAGGGAGCTTTTTACCTGCGCAAGCGGCTGGAGGGGGACATCTGGCAAGGCCTGTATGACTTTTATCTTTATGAGAGCGCGAATAAGAACCTGCCGCTGGAAACGCTGGTGCAGGAGCTACAGCAGGCAGGTCTGGACGTGGACCTGGAGCACATCCAACCTCCTTTAAAAGACTACAAGCATATCCTGAGCCACCAAAAAATCACGGCGCGTTTTTACCGGATCAGGCTTCATTCTCGTTTGAAAGAAGAGGTACTGAAAGAGACAAGAGTTGCTCTTTTTGACGTTGAAAAAATAGAGGCACTTCCGAAGCCAGTATTGATAAATAGCTATTTGAAAGAAGCAAAGATTTTGGTATATTTATAGACTGAAACTATTTGTATACCCAAAAGCATTATCAGTTTTAGTAAGCCATATTGCCTCCAGCTTGGTTGCTGGAGTAGCCCATTTAACTTAATATTATCGTAAAAAGACATGGCAAGTGTTAACAAAGTGATTTTGATTGGAAACCTGGGCAAAGACCCTGAAGTACGTCACTTAGAAGGCGGTGTAGCTGTCGCCCGTTTCCCAATGGCTACCTCTGAGAGCTTTAAAGACAAAAGCGGCCAGAAGCAGGAAAGGACAGAATGGCACAACATTGTTGTGTGGAGAGGTTTGGCCGAAGTGGCCGAAAAGTACCTGAAGAAAGGTAACTCTGTCTACATCGAAGGAAGGCTCAGAACAAACAATTACCAGGACAAAGACGGCATCCAGCGTTACAGCACAGAGATTGTTGCTGACAACATGACCATGTTAGGTGGCCGCAGTGACAATGACAATAGCAACAGCGGTGGTGGCTCTTTCAAAGAGGCGTCTACATCTTCTGCCTCCTCTTCAGGCGGCAACTACAGCGGTGGGGCATCAGCCTCCGCAGGCGGAGCATCCGCTTTCCAGAACGACGAGCCAGACGATTTGCCGTTCTAACCTATGTTTCACTAAACAAATAGATCTTGGACAGTTTAGATTCCGGAGACCCCCTGAGTTATAGTTTACTTCAGATACTACAAAGTTCGCTTACACAACTCAGATTTGAATACATTGCCGCCATACTGGCCGGCGCTATTTTATTGCTGCTCTCTGCCCTCATATCGGGGGCAGAGGCAGCTTTCTTCTCTCTCTCAGAGCAGGAACTGGAGAAATGCAAAAACAGCAAGTTGCCCACAGAGCGACGTGTTTACCAGCTCCTGCAGAACCCCCGCAAGCTTCTTACCACCATCCTTATTCTGAACAACGGCATTAATGTGAGCATCATTATGCTGTTTGCCTATGTAGCCTGGCAGGTGTTTGGTACAAAGTCGTTACCTGCAGGTGTGATGGCGGCCTGTATGCTGTTTGCTACTTTCTTTATCGTGTTCTGTGGTGAGGTGCTCCCGAAGGTATATGTCCAGAAAAGACGGCTGAGCATCCTGACCAGAACTGCTTCTGTGCTGCACCGCCTTGAAGAACCTATCCGCCCATTCTCGTGGCTGCTCATGTCCATTAGCGGCTATCTCGAGAAGCACTACATGGTCAATGGCTACAACCAGACCATCGAAGACCTGCACCAAAGCCTGGATTTAGCTTTATCCAACGAGGAAACATCGCCGGAAGAACGCAGGATTCTGCGTGGCGTCGTAAACTTCGGTTCTATTACGGTAAAGCAAATCATGCGCCCCCGCATGGATGTGAATGCTTTCAGCAGCTGTATGACGCTGCCTGAACTGCTGCCTTTGATTGTGCAATGGGGTTACTCCAGGGTTCCTGTATCTACAGTTAGTAACGACCGTATTGAGGGCATCCTCTATGTTAAGGACTTGCTCCCCCACCTGAACAAGGGCGCAGACTTTAATTGGCAGCAACTGGTGCGGCCGCCTTTCTTTGTTCCGGAAAACAAGCGTATTTCTGCCCTGTTCCAGGAGTTTAAGGCCAAGCACGTGCACATGGCAATCGTGGTAAACGAGTATGGCGCCACCTCCGGCTTGCTCACTCTGGAAGACATTGTGGAGGAAATTGTGGGCGAAATAAACGATGAGTATGACGACGACGATGATATTATCTATTCTCAACTCGATGAAAATACTTATATCTTTGATGGCAAGACATCGCTGCACGACTTTTGCAAGATAGCGGAAGTACCTTTCGATGCTTTTAATGAGGTAAAAGGGGAGAATGAAACTGTAGCCGGACTGATGCTGGCGCTGTTCTCCCGTATTCCGCGCGTTGGCGAGGAAGCATCCTACGGTCAATTTCATTTCACCGTGGAGTCGGCGGACTTTAAGCGAGTAAAACGAGTTAAGATAAATGTCGCAAGTAAAAAAGAGCACTACCAGAAAGTCAGCTAAGCTACAAGTGTTCTTGTGGGCCTGTCTGGCAACGGCCATGGCAGCCTGCGGAGCAGCAGAGTATACCCCAAAACCAAAAGGATTCAACCGCATTGACCTTCCAAAGACGGCTTATCAGCCGCTGGAGGAAACACACCCGTATACCTTTGAGTTTTCGGAGCACGCCAAAATACGCCCTGACTCGTCGGGTATTGCGCAACCGCATTGGATAAACATCATCTACCCAAGCCTGGGAGCCAACGTGCAGCTCACATACAAAGGCATTAACAGCGAAAAGATGCTGAATGACCTGATGGAAGACTCCCGTAAACTGACGGCAAAGCACCAGATCAAAGCATACGCTATTGAAGAAAGCCAGATAAAAACGCCTGCAGGCGATGTTGCTTCTGTTTTTGAGCTGGAAGGCGAAGTACCGAGTCAGTTCCAGTTTTATGTAACTGATTCTACGAAGCACTTCCTGCGCGGGGCCTTATACTTCCGCACCGCCACACAAAACGATTCACTGGCCCCGATCATCGAGTATGTAAAGAAAGACATCGTGCACCTGCTGAACACGCTGGAGTGGAAGGAAAGGCAGTAGCGATTTGAGATAAGAGATAAATACGCCCTCTATTGTTTCGCCGTTGTTGGTGTTTTCACCAACAACTTTTGTTTGCAGTGGCCCATGTGTTGTTGGTGAAAACACCAACAACGGCAGAATAACATCCACAACTATAAAATCTGAACAGCTTCCTGAATAGAGCACGTAAAAAAGGACAAAGGACTTTCGAGGTTATACTTCAAGGTCTTTTGTCCTTTGTCTTTTATCTTTGTACTATAAAGAAATCACGAGCCAGAGGCATTGACTAACTTTTTCAACACAAAAATAGAGTTCCTGAAGGGCGTGGGGCCGATGCGGGCGGATCTATTGCAGAAAGAGCTGCAGATCTTCACCTACGGAGACCTCATCCAGCACTACCCTTTCCGCTACCTCGACCGCACGCAGTTTTACAGTATTGCGGAGCTGGACGAGAGCCTGCCTTATGTGCAGGTGCGCGGCCGTATACGGGGCAAGGAAGTGCTTGGAGAAGGAAGAAAGCAGCGCCTGGCGGCTACGCTGGTGGATGAGAGCGGCGGCCAGTTGGATTTAGTATGGTTTAAAGGCGTAAAATGGATGCAGAAAACGCTGAAGAACCACACGGATTACATCGTATTTGGCAAGCCAACTGAGTTCAACGGCAGGTTTAACATGGCACATCCTGAGCTGGAAGAGCTGAGCGAGGAAAAGCAAACAACCTCCTTTCTCCAGCCTGTTTACCATACCACCGAAAAGCTAAAGGCGCACCGCATCGACAGCAAAGTCATCAGTAAAATGATGGAAATGCTGCTGAAGGTAGCTTTGCCAAACGTGCAGGAATCCCTGTCGCCGGACCTGGTTGACCGCTACCGGCTGATGGACAAGCGGAATGCGCTGCTCAACATCCACTTTCCGGAATCAGCGGAGAAATATAAAGCAGCGACTTTCAGACTGAAGTTTGAAGAGCTTTTCTATATACAGCTGCGCCTGTTCCGGCACAAGCTCGTGCGCAAGTCCGAGCTGAAGGGGCAGGTGTTTAGCCAGGTGCCCACGCTCACCGAGTTCTACAAAAACCACCTCACCTTCGACCTGACAAATGCCCAGAAGCGGGTGGTAAAGGAAATTTATAAAGACCTGACTGCCGGAAAGCAGATGAACCGCCTGCTGCAAGGCGATGTGGGCTCCGGCAAGACCATTGTAGCCTTTATCACTATGCTGATTGCGGCAGACAATGGTGCGCAGTCCGTTTTAATGGCGCCCACCGAGATTTTGGCAGATCAGCACTATGTGGGTTTAAAGGTATATGCCGATAGCCTGGGTATAAATCTTGGAAAACTAACTGGTTCATCCAAAGCAAAAGACAGGAAAGTACTACACGAGCAACTGCGGTCTGGCGACATGAAAATGATAGTGGGCACCCATGCGTTGCTGGAGGATGTGGTACAGTTTCAAAACCTCGGTCTCTGTATCGTGGACGAGCAGCACCGCTTTGGTGTGGAGCAGCGTTCTAAGTTATGGCGCAAAAATCCGCGCACTATCCCGCACGTGCTCGTGATGACAGCCACTCCTATTCCGCGTACCCTGGCCATGACCTTATATGGCGACCTGGACGTGTCGGTGATAGACGAATTACCGGCAGGCAGGAAAGAAATTGTCACCGTCCACCGCTTTGATTCGCACCGGCTACGCGTGTTCCAGTTCATCCGCGACCAGATTAAGCTGGGCCGGCAAATCTACATTGTATACCCGCTCATAGAGGAGTCGGAGCAAATGGAGAACTATAAGGACCTGATGGATGGCTACGAGAGCGTGAAGCGCGCTTTTCCGGAGTTCAAGGTGAGTATGGTGCATGGCAAGATGAAAGCGCAGGATAAGGATTACGAGATGCAGCGCTTCGTAAAGCACGAGACACACATCATGGTGGCCACCACAGTAATTGAAGTGGGTGTAAACGTGCCAAATGCCTCTGTGATGGTGATAGAAAGTGCAGAGCGTTTTGGCTTGTCGCAGCTGCACCAGCTGCGCGGACGCGTAGGCCGGGGTGCTGAACAGAGCTATTGTATTCTGATGACGGGCTACAAGCTGAGCAAAGACAGTAAAACCCGCCTCGAGACAATGGTGCGCACCAACAACGGCTTTGAGATTGCAGACATTGACCTGAAACTGCGCGGCCCAGGCGATTTGATGGGTACGCAGCAGAGCGGCGTGCTGGACCTGCTCATCTCTGACCTTGCAAAGGACGCTCCTATTCTGCAGGAGGCACGGTCGGCGGCACAGCAGGTGCTGGAGGCGGACCCGCTGCTGGACCAGCCACAAAACCATAATATCCGACAGCACATACAATCACTTAGCGTCAACACAGTAAACTGGAGCCGTATCAGTTAAAGCGGTTCAGGTGCATCAGCAAGACATAGCTTTATATTATGCAAACCTCGTGTGAAGCTTAAAATAACATAGCCTATAGCGCATAAACGCTGATTTCGTTATACCTTTATTTCACAGGATGGCGTTATATTGGCGTACTATTCGCAGCAAAAGCTTCGTTCCACGAGAAACAATCGATTTGTTCCTATATTTAGCAGCCGTACTTAACTCTGGTTTATACTTACCCTTATTATACCTGTGAAACAACTTCTCATCCTTCCGCTTCTTCTCCTGAGTCTGCTCTTCCAAACTGAGGCTGTACATGCTCAATTCAACAGAAAAGCATCCGTAGACTTTTCCTACCTGCCTGACCAAAGCAAAGAGCGATACAGCCAACGTGTTGCCCACAAAACCATACCTGTAGGCAACGATGAGTTCATCATTCTGAGCAGAAGCGCGGCAGATGCCTACACAGTAGAGAAATACAATGCTAAGCTGAAAAAGCAGTGGACGGCGGAGGTAAAGCTATCAGGCACTGAAACGCTGCAGGCGTTTTCCGCAAGCCCTGAAGCTGCCACCGTGGTAACACACCGTGCAGACAATGGCCAGGGAGTGCAACAACTGTACGGCCATCGCATTGACCTGGGCACAGGCAAAAAGCAGGAAAGTGCCCTGTTGCTGGAGGCTCCGGCGAAAGGCCGCCGGGCCAGCATAGCCACCTCTGCCGATGGCACTAAACTTCTGGCTTATCGCTACCATACCAACAGCAGCCAGCAGATACAGGATATTAGCGGGACACTGTACGATGTCAAACTGCAGAAAATTGAAGACACCAAATACAACCTGCACGACATCTTTAATATACTCTCAGCGGATGTGCAGGTAAGCAACAGCGGAGAGCAGTACATCAGTCTTATATCTGACAACATGAAGCGCCTGACCTCGCGGCAGTACAGCCCGGGCAGCGACGAAGTACGGGTGATGTCGGTGCTGGTGGGAGGCGTTTTCGATGGAACAACGGTTTACATCCTGGATTCCAAGTTTAAGCTGATGCCCAATGGCACGCTCTACGGAGCCGTGATATCGGCCGAGGAACCCGCAGGCAAGTACCATAGCCTGAAGGCAGTGAAATTTGATTTTGAGGCAGAGGACATGGTGTTTGCTGAGGAATTTAAATTTACCCCGGAGTACCTCTCTCAAGTAAACTCACTGGACAAGAGCAGCGGCAGCAAGCCAACCCGCCTCGAAGATATCTACCTATCAGACCTGTTCCTGACACCGGAGCAGAAGCTAATTGTGCTGGCTGAGAAGAAGTATACAGAGGGCGGTAAAGATGCGCCCTACCTTGCGAAAGAGCTGCACCTGTTTACGTACGATGAGTTCATGAACAGAGCATGGAACTCTGTACTGATGAAAAACCAACAGGCACCAGCTGATGAAGCTTTCTCAAGCATCTCATACAGTGCTTACCTGAATGGCAGCACGTTAAACCTGCTCACTCTGGAAGAACTGAAAGGGAAACATGACCTATACCTGCGCCAGGTTGATGCGAATACCGGGAAGGTCAGCGCACCGAAAGCTGTGGGACTGAACATAGCTAATGACAAAGACCTGGCTTATGTGAAAGACTTTACGGCGTGGCTGGGTGATAAGAACGTCGTAGCGGTAGCGCGTCCAAGCCGAAGAGCAGATGAGCTGAAACTGAGCAGAATTCAGCTAAAGTAGGTCTTCATATTCTGCAAATCTGAGTTATACGTTGGCGCTGGCGGAGCTGTGTTATTTATGTGCTGCTTGTGGTGGAGTTTCTTGGTGAAAGAGGCCAGCTGCAGCATCATGTGTGAGAACCCTACAAAAGACACAATCTCCACATACATCCTGAATTCTTTTTTTGAGCCGTCCAGCACACCCAGCTTGTCTACTTTATAAGTGTTCATTGCAGAGAAGGGCATCCAGCGTACCACTTTCTTATGATGCAGCATATAGCGGTTTATACCTACCTCCAGCTGGTAGCGCTTCACGCGCAGTTTCGTCACCTGCTCCAGGTCTGATTTTTTAATCAGGCGCTCACCCGACAACAAAATATCGCTGCGGTACCACCGCACGAACCATGGAGAGTTAATGCGGCGCAGTATAATCATATCCATCCCCGGCTGGCTGTAAAAAGCCTCAATGGCCGATTCAATCTCTTCTCCCCGCAGTTCCTGAAGGTCTGCATCCATCATCAGTATCAGCTCATGCTTTACATATTTCAGAGCATACTTTATAGCGGCTGTCTTGCCCTGGTTCTGCTCCAACTGCACTACCTGCACCTCTGGCCAGTATGCTCTAATGTATGCCGCTGTACCATCTGTTGACCCATCATCCACACACAGAACCTGGTCGATTCGGCTAACCCTCGTAATTACATTCAGTACATGCGCAATGCGCTCCCTTTCGTTATGGAAAGGAATTAAACATGTTACACTCATAGTTTTTATAAAGCTCCGGGTGCCTACCCTCAGTACGGTATTTGTTCTTTCAAATCTCAAATATCAGTAAAAAATTTTGTGCTTTTTATTTATCTGCCCGAATCGTAGCATTTATAGCTGGAAAGGCTACCACCAAAGGTGATAGCCTTTCCAGCTATAAATGGTCAAATTAATAAACAAACTCGTTTGCCTCTATCATAGCGGCAGCTATGCGACGGCGGGCTTCTTTTGTATTGTACAGGTCTTTTTTCGTGAACCGCTTCAGCCCCATAAACAGCAGGCGCTGCTCATCTCCTTCTGCCATAGAGGCAATAGCTTCTTTACCTGCCTGGAACGTAGTGTCGACCGCATCATTTACCACCACGCGCACAATGTCAATTTCATTGGCAACGGCTTCTTCCCCTTTTTTGCTCACCAGCTTCTCCACCCGCAGCAGTGTTGACTCAGCTACATAAGTTTTAATGGCCATGTCAGCGATGTTCATCAGCACTTCCTGCTCTTTAGCCAGGGAGTTCATATACTTTTGCACTGCCGTACCGGCTGTCAGTAGGATGGCTTTCTTAAGATTACGGATAGCTTTGTGCTCTGCGGAGAAAAGGCCTTCCTCTTCTTCGGCGCCAAAATCAGGTATAGCCATTAGTTCCTGCTGTACTGCCTGGGCAGGCCCCATCAGATCCAGTTCACCTTTCATGGCTTTTTTCAGAATCATGTCTACTGCCAGCATGCGGTTTATTTCGTTTGTACCCTCAAAAATACGGTTGATGCGGGAATCACGGTACGCGCGGTCCATCGGATAATCTGCTGAGAAGCCGTAGCCACCGTATATCTGCACGCCTTCGTCTACTACGTAATCAAGAACTTCTGATCCTTCTACCTTCAGTATGGCACACTCTACTGCAAACTCACGGGCAGCACCTAACAGCGCCTCGTTCTCGTTCGCACCACCTGCCATCAGCTCCTGCTCTTTGCGGTAGATGTCCATGCCACAACGGTACAGGGCAGATTCCACCGCATAAATGCGAATAGCCTGCTCGGCCAATTTGTATTTAATTGCACCAAATTTAGAGATAGGCAGCTTGAACTGGTGGCGTTCGTTGGCGTACTTCACAGACAGGTCTGCCACATGCTTAGCAGCACCGAGAGTCGCCGCACATAACTTGATACGGCCTATGTTTAGAATATTGAACGCTATCAGGTGGCCTTTTCCGATTTCGCCCAGCACATTCTCTTTAGGAACCTCGCAGTCTTCAAAGAACACCTGACGTGTTGAAGAGCCCTTGATACCCATCTTGTGCTCCTCGTTACCAAGGCTCACGCCTTTGTAACCGCGCTCTACAATAAATCCTGTAAATTTATCGCCGTCTATCTGCGCAAATACTACAAACACATCGGCAAAACCTGCATTTGTGATCCACATTTTCTGGCCGTTTAGGATGTAATGCGTTCCAGCCTCGTTCAGCACAGCCTTAGTTTTAGCAGCCAGCGCGTCAGAACCAGAGCCAGGCTCGGTCAGGCAGTAAGCCGAAGTCCATTCGCCATTCACCAGTTTTGGTATGTAGTTCTGCTTCTGCTCTTCGGTACCGAAGTACAGAATCGGCAGCATGCCAATACCCGTGTGCGCAGCGAAAGCTACTGGAAAGGAATGCCCTCCTCCTACAGACTCTGTTACCAAAAGGGCAGTATTAAAGTCCATGTTCAGACCACCATACTGCTCCGGGATAGATACTGCGAACAGCCCCAACTCCCCTGCTTTTTTCATCAGGTTCTCCATCAGGCCCTCTTCGTGGTTATCGAGTCGCTCCAGCAGTGGCCACACCTCCTCGCGCACAAAGTCGCGGCAGGTTTGCGCCATCATTTCCTGCTCTTCGTTAAACTCGGCAGGAATGAACACATCCTGCGGATTAGTTTCCTTTATCAGGAATTCGCCGCCTTGTATGACGGCGGTTTTGTTATCTGTTGTATTTGCCATTTTCTTGTCTTTTTATCTTTCCGTATCAGGTCGCACGTATCTCGTAGCACGACTTTTACTTTATAGTTTATTTATAAGTCCGTTCAGCATCTTCTGTACATCCATTAGTTGCTGCATTAGCCTCTTGTTATCAACCTCAGTTACAAACCCAAAAGCTTCGGCTAGAATCATTTGTGTTTCAATTTCAAACGCAGAGCCTAAAGCTATTCTTAGAAATTGCGCAAACTCCTTGTTTGAGCCTCTCCCTGCACCTTCAGCGATATTTGAAGGAACAGACACTGCTGCTCGGTTGACTTGAGACTTTAAACCAAATTTTTCTTCCTGAGGAAATTGAGCAGATGACTCATATACAAGCTTTGCCAGAATGATCCCCTCTTTCCATACCCTCAGTTCTTTAAAATTATGCATGTAAAAAGTCGTGTGTCGTGATACGTGATTCGAAAGTCGTTATTTCAGCAACTCATAAACCCCCGCGACACCCTGACCACCGCCCACGCAGGCGGTTACGATACCGTACTTCTTGCCTAGGCGGCGAAGCTCGGAGAACTGCTGCACGCTCAGTTTGGCACCGGAGCAGCCCAGCGGGTGACCGAGCGCGATTGCTCCACCGCTCACGTTCAACTTGTCCGGATCAAAGTCCAGGTGGCGCATCACGGCAATAGACTGTGCGGCAAAGGCCTCGTTCATTTCAATCAGGTCGACATCGTTCAGGGTCATGCCCGCCTGCTTCAAGGCTTTAGGAACAGCGGCAATCGGGCCCATACCCATAATGCGCGGGTCAATGCCTCCCGTAGCATAGCTGACGAGGCGTGCGATGGGCTCGAGATTCAGCTCTTTCACCATGCGCTCACTCATCACAATCACAAAGGCAGCGCCGTCTGATGTTTGGGAGGAGTTACCGGCTGTAACCGTTCCACCTGCCGCAAACACCGGTTTCAGTCTCGCCAACGCCTCCAGCGAGGTATCGGCACGAGGCCCTTCATCAGTATCTACCACGTAGGTGCGGGTTTTCTTCTTTCCGTTCTCGTCCAAGTAAGTCTCCTCCACCGTTACCGGCACGATCTGATCTTTGAAGTAGCCTTTCTCTATTGCGTTCAGCGCCTTTTGGTGCGACTTTAATGCAAATTCATCCTGGTCTTCACGTGAAACATTATAATCACTGGCCACAGCCTCTGCTGTTAAACCCATGCTCAGGTACCAGTCCGGATTCTTGCTGGCTATTTTATAGTTCGGCGCTGTCTTCCAGCCAGCTGTTGGCACCATCGACATCGACTCGGTACCACCCGCCACGATACAGTCGGCCATACCGGCTTGTATGCGGTTTGCTGCAATGGCGATTGTCTCGATACCAGAGCCGCAGTAGCGGTTCACGGTCATACCACTCACCGACATGGGCAGCGCCAGCAGCGAAATCATGCGGCCAATTTGCAGGCCCTGCTCTGCCTCCGGCACAGCATTGCCCACAATCAGGTCGTCTATGCGTTCTGGATCCAGGGTAGGCACCGAACTCATTAAGTGCTTGATGACATCAGCAGCCAGGTCATCGGGTCTGGTAAACCGGAAAACACCGCGGGGCGCTTTGCCCACTGCGCTACGAAATCCGGCTACGATATATGCGTTGTTCATATCTCTTGAATGCTAAATTGTTACATGGTTGTTTGTTGTTCGCTGGTGCGATCTTACAGCTCGTACCTCTTATAAAGCACCAGCATAAAACCATTTAGTTTTAATTCCTCAGCGGTTTTCCTGTGGTCAGGATGCTCTGGATGCGCTCCAGCGTTTTGCGCTCACCTGTCAGCGACAGGAAGGCTTCACGCTCCAGGTCCAGCAAGTAACGCTCGCCCACCTCGGTTGGGGCAGACAAATCGCCGCCGCACATCACATAAGCCAGCTTCTGCGAAATCTTCAGGTCATGCGCTGACATGTAACGGCCTGTATACATAGCGTTTGCACCTGTCAGGAACATACCTAGCGCGCCTCTGCCCTGCACTTTTATGTTGGTTCGCTGCACTGGCTGGGTATACCCATCTTCCGCCAGCAGTATCGCCTGCGCTTTGGCATCGGCAAGCAGGCGGTTACTGTTGATGGTGATGCCGTCGCTCTTGCGCATATAACCCAGGTCAATAGCTTCTTTCGCAGAGGTAGACACTTTAGCCATACCGATGGTCAGGAACACGTTCTTCAGGTCGTTGTACTCAATGTCGCCATCGGCATACATATCGGCAGCACGCATGGTCATTTCTTTTGTACCGCCACCGCCTGGTATCAGGCCAACGCCAAACTCCACCAGGCCCATGTAGGTTTCAGCGGCAGCCTGTACATGGTCGCAATGTAGGTTCAGTTCGCAGCCACCGCCCAGCGTAAGGCCGTGCGGCGCGCCTACTACCGGTATTGCCGAGTAGCGCATGCGCATCATGCAGTCCTGAAACTGCTTTATCATGAAGTTAATCTCATCGTACTCCTGCTCCAGGGCATACATGTAAATCAGCGCCACGTTAGCTCCCGCTGAGAAGTTGGCGGCATCGTTTCCAACAACCATGCCTCTGAACTCCTTCTCAGCGATGTCTACCCCTTTGTTCAGGCCGGCCACTACGTCTCCGCCGATGGTGTTCATCTTGGTGTGAAACTCCACGTTCAGGATACCGTCACCGATGTCTGTTAAGGTGACGCCGCTATTTTTCCAGACTGTTTTGCTGCCACGCAGGTTGTTCAGAATGATGAAGTTCTCAGCGCCAGGTATAGCTTTGTATTCTTTACTTTGGATGTCATAGTAGCGGCGGGTGCCGTTCTCCACGATGTAGAAAAACTCCTTCTGTTGCTCCAGCATCTCCTCTACCCATGCTGCCGGCTCATACCCTGCCTCCTTCATACGCTGCACTCCTTCGCGGGCACCGATGGCATCCCAATACTCAAATGGCCCAAGTTCCCAGCCAAAGCCGGCACGCAGGGCATCGTCGATACGGTACAGTTCGTCAGAGATTTCCGGGATACGGTTACTTACGTACTGGAACAGACCAAACAGCGTCTCGTTGAAGAACTGGGCGGCTTTATCTGTTTGATTTGAGAATACTTTGATGCGCTTTCTAAGGTCCTCAATCGGCTTCAGGGCCTCCAAGCTCTGAAACTTCACCTTCTGCTTTGGCCCGTACTCCATTGTGTTCAGGTCCAGCGTCAGAATTTCGGTTTTGCCTTTGGCGTCTTTCGTCTTTTTATAGAATCCCTGGCCGGTTTTGTCTCCCAGCCACTTGTTCTCCACCATCTTCTGCACATAGCCTGGAATCTGGAACAGGTCCCGCGACTCATCCTTCTCCCCTGCCTGGTACAAGCCATTGGCTACATTCACAGTGGTATCCAGACCAACCACATCCAGTGTGCGGAATGTAGCTGATTTCGGGCGCCCAACGATTGGGCCTGTAATTCTGTCTACCTCATCTATGCTCAGGCCTGTCTTCTCCATGGCCTTCAGCGTTTGCATGATGCCGTAGATACCCACACGGTTCGCGATGAAGGCAGGTGTGTCTTTTGCCAATACTGTAGTCTTGCCTAAGTACAGGTTGCCATAGTGCATTAGGAAGTCAACTATTTCTCTGTCTGTTTCCGGCGTCGGTATAATTTCGAGCAGTTTGAGATAGCGGGGCGGATTAAAGAAGTGCGTGCCGCAGAAGTGTTTTTTAAAGTCTTCAGAGCGGCCCTCCAGCATCAGGTGGATTGGAATACCGGATGTGTTAGAGGTGATGAGCGTACCTGGCTTGCGGTGCTGCTCCACCTGGTCGTACACCAGCTTCTTTATCTTCAGGTTTTCCACCACCACTTCAATGGTCCAGTCGGCGTTGGCGATTTCCTTCATGTTGTCTTCGAAGTTGCCGGTTTGTATCAGGCTTGCATCTGACTTACGGTACAACGGCGACGGGTTAGAGTTAACGGCTGCCTGCAGCGAGCTGTTCACTATGCGGTTGCGCACGTTCTTGCTCTCCAGCGTCAGTCCTTTTTTTTCCTCGTCCGGCGTTAGTTCTTTTGGAACGATGTCGAGCAGCAGCACCTTTACGCCGATGTTGGCGAAGTGGCAGGCAATCCGGGAACCCATCACGCCGGAGCCAAGTACCGCTACTTTTTTTATTATTCTTTTCATAGAATGGCTATAGTTGTCTATGTATTAAAAATCTCTTTATTTTCTATCATCCTCTGCACTTGCGCGCATACCTTAAAGAACACGTCGAGCTCCTCCTGCGGCACTTCCTCGCGCACCTTGTAATTGAATTGCTTTACCGTCTGCCGCGAGATCTCTTTTTTTTCCAGCCCTTTCTCTGTCAGGAAAATGCGCACCAGTCGCTTATCACGCGCATCAGACACTTTGTAGATCAGGCCATCATCCTCCATACTTTTGAGGATACGGGTCAGGCTGCGGGCCTCCAGGCCGAGCAGGGGAGCAATTTTAGTGGCTGGTGTACCTTGCTGTTGATCTATGTTGAGCAACACAAACCCGATGGATGTAGTGATCCCGCTCTTGGCAGCCTCCGTGTTATACATACGCGAGATAGCGTGCCAGCACACCTTAAAGTTGTAGTCTACAGTTTCTTCCGGCTTCATGTATCAGTAGTGGTGTATACCAAATATAACAAAAAACGTTATGCTTGCATACTACTTTAACAAAAAGTTTATCTGCATGCATATAATTTAATACGTATGTTTTCACTCTATGCTAAAAGAGTTGCGGAAATTCTAGACAGAAACTCCAAAAACAGGGGCAACAAAAAATCCCTGCCGTGAAAGGCAGGGATTTTTTGTTAATTGTGCTTCAGTTTAGCTCCGGATAAACAGTTCTAGAACATGCTGTCAATCAGGCTCTGGTGATTTTCGGTGATTGCCTTCCGCTTCACTTTCAGTGTTGGGGTCAGTTCACCACTTTCAACCGTCCACATCTTCGGCACCAGTTTGAACTTTTTGATGGTTTCAAACTGCGCCAACGACGCATTGGTTTTCTCTACCTCCCGCTTATACTTCTCCAGCACTTCAGGATGGTTGACCATTTCTGCATCTGAAGTATATTTAATGCCTTTGTGAGAGCACCAGTCCTGTAACCCTAAGAAGGCAGGTACTATGAGCGCGGCAGCATATTTCTGCCCGGATCCTACCACCATCGCCTGCTCAATTACCACCGACTCTTTCAGTTTATTCTCTATTGGCTGTGGCGCCACATACTTACCGCCTGATGTTTTGAATATCTCTTTCTTACGGTCCGTAATTTTAAGGTACTTACCTTCTACCAATGTACCGATGTCGCCGGTGTGGAACCAGCCGTCTTTATCAATTACTTCATCTGTCAGTTCCGGCTTTTTATAGTAGCCTTTCATTACATGCGGGCCGCGTGTCAGCACCTCGCCGTCTTCTTCGGCTATCTTTACTTCCACGCCATCGATGGTCATGCCCACTGTGCCTATCATGTTATGCTCCGGCTCAAAGCGGTTTACTGCAATTACTGGGGAGGTTTCTGTTAAGCCGTAGCCTTCCATTATCCGCATATTGGCAGCCCAGAATACCCGGGCAAGGCGCGGCTGCAGGGCGGCACCACCTGATACAATAGCGATTACGTTCCCTCCAAGTGCTTCCCGCCATTTACTGAAGATCAGTTTATTTGCCAGCGCCAGTTGCTGGTTATACATAAAGCCAAGGTCTTTCTGCGGATCGTACTTCAGGCCAAGCTCCAGTGCCCAGAAGAACAGTTTGCGTTTTATACCTGTTAAGTCCATACCCGTGGCCACTATGCGGTCGTACACCTTCTCCAGGAGGCGCGGTACTGTAGTAAAGATATGAGGCTTCACCTCTTTCAAATTATCTGCAACTTTCTCTATACTTTCGGCATAGTATATAGAGATACCTATTCTGAAGTATAGGTACAGCAGCATCCGCTCAAAGACGTGGCAAAGCGGCAGGAAGCTCAGCGCCCGGTGCGTGTGATTTACCGGTACAATAGGCATAACGCTCAGCACATTGCTCACCAGGTTGTTGTGCGTCAGCATTACCCCTTTTGGATTTCCGGTGGTACCGGAAGTATAAATGATAGTGAGGATGTCGTCAGGTTGTACAGCAGCCTTCAGCGGCTCCAGTTGCTGCACATCGCTGCCCGTGCCCATTTCCAGCACCTCTTTCCATGGCCTCGCACCACTGACATCATCAAACGTGTAGATTTCCTTGATACCAGCCATGCCCTCTGCGGCGGCTGTCACCCGGTTATAGAGTGAACTGTCAGCGACAAAAATCGCTTTCACTTCGGCATCATTCAGAATATACCGATAATCCTCAGTGGTTATGGTCGGGTAGAGCGGTACACTAATCGCGCCTATTTGCTGTATCCCGAAGTCAACCAGCACCCATTCCGGGCGGTTAAACGAGATGATAGCCACCTTGTCACCTTTGCCTACTCCCAGCTTCAGCAATCCAAGGCTCACTTTATTTGCATAATCCTGCACGTCCTGCGTGCTGTATTTCTGCCAGGTGCCATTCACTTTGGCTGCAAGGCAATCGGCCTGCGGAAAGTGATGCAACTGGTAAGGCAGAAGATCTAATGCTCGGGTAATATTCATGGGTGTGTTAGTCGAATAGGTTTATGTTCAATAATAACGTGCCGGATAAGAGAAAGTATGTAATCACCTCACCTGCTGTTTCCTTTATGCATTTTAACTAATTTTTCTAAATCTGACACAGCTAAAGGCAGAATATTTACAATAACTTATATTTACTCCACATAATTTTGACTTCTATTGCGGGTAAAGCCATCAGTGCAAACCCAAATTTTAAGTATTTTTGACCCTTCTAGCTTAACACCATGAACCTGTCTATATTTTTTGAGCCGCTGAACGAAGATGTGTACTCCACATTGAATAAGCCCCGCACGTTGGGCGCTTATATCAGCCGCTTTGTAAGCAAGTCACCTGACTGGCGGAGCGCTGATATTGCTATATTCGGCGTGAGCGAAAGCAGGGGCCGGAAAGAGGATGCCTCCGCTACTGCCAATATGCCTGCACGTGCCGTACGGCAGCGGCTTTACAGCCTGAACAAGGGAGCAGGCCGCTGTCGAATTGTGGATTTGGGCAACCTGCGCCCCGGTATCACCCTGGAGGATACTTACCTGCGGCTGAAGGAAATAGTGGAAGTGCTGATTTCACATAATACCATTCCCATCATCATCGGCGGCTCTCATGACCTGGAGTATGGCCAATATTTGGGCTATGAGCACCTGGAGCGCGTGGTGAACATGGTTACCGTAGACAGCAGCGTCGATATGACAGAGGATGTTTCCGCTACTCCAAACAAAAAGCAGCTTCGACAAATTCTGATGCACGAGCCGAACTACCTCTTTAGCCTGGGGCAAATCGGGCACCAGTCTTACCTGGTGGAGCCAGAGGTGATGGCTACCCTGGAGAAGCTCCACTTTGAGGCTTATCGCGTAGGCGAAGTACACAGCGGGGTGAAGGAGATGGAGCCGGTGGTGCGCTTAGCGGATCTCCTGACGTTCGATATTTCCGCTATCCGCCACCAGGATGCCCCTGGTTATGAACCGGCCAATCCGTTTGGGCTTACAGGTGAGGAGGCCTGCCAGCTTTGCTGGTATGCTGGCCTGAACGATAATTTAACTTCGCTGGGCATCTATGAGTACGATCCGGAACTGGACGACCGGGAACTGACAGCCATGACCATCGCCACTATGATCTGGTACTTCATAGAAGGATATTACCACCGCAAGAACGAGCTTGATTTTACCAGCAAACAATTCACCAGGTATGCCGTTGCCTTTAACAGCGACCAACCTGACCGCATGAACTTTTATAAGAGCAGGAGCAGCGAGAAATGGTGGCTGGAGGTAGAACCCCTCAGCAGCGAAAAGAGCAGCCGTATTGTCCCTTGCAGCTACGAAGACTACCTGCAGGCTATTGAAGGAGAAGTTCCTAACCGTTGGGTGCTGACACAGGCACGGATTGGATAATTTTACCGGGCTACTGATTCCGGACTATTAAACGGAATCCTGGCTCGGGGAAATCCTCTGTTCTCTTTTGTTTACATAACTGCATCTATTGAACAACTTACCAGAATACACCCTTCAGCAGCTGGCTTCGCGGAACGGGCAGGACCGGGACGACATATGGGTGGCTTACAAAGGCGTTATTTATGATGTCCGGAAATCCAGGATGTGGCGCGATGGCAAACATTATGAGCACTGGGCGGGCCAGGACCTGACAGAAGAATTGGCAGACGCACCCCATAATGCCAACGTGTTTGATAAATTTGAGGCGGTAGGCCTCGTAAAGGACTCCCATCATAGGACAGAGGGGCAATAAGGAGGCCCAATAAAAGACAGGCTTAACAAAAAAGTATTAAATTGGGAGTGAGACTGAACCGATAAAATAAACTTAAGAAAGCATGATATTAATAGCTGATAGCGGCTCAACGAAAACAGACTGGCGCGTAATGGATGCCACAGGTGTTTATGAACAAGTACTCACGGCAGGTATAAACCCTCAATATCTGGAGTCCGCTCAGATCCACAGCATATTCGAAGCGGAACTGCTTCCGAACCTGAAAGAGAAAAACCCTGACAGCATTTATTTCTATGGTGCAGGCTGCAGCTCTCCAGACCGTAACCTGCGTGTGGAACAGGCTTTGAAAAAGCTCTTCCCGGATAGTGAAGTCTTTATTGACCACGACCTGCTTTCAGCTGCCCGCGCCATTTGCGGCCACAAACCAGGTGTGGCCTGCATCCTGGGAACCGGCTCTAACTCCTGCCTTTACGACGGCCGGAATATTGTGGATAATGTCCCTTCTCTTGGTTTTCTGATGGGAGATGAAGGTAGTGGTGCTTACTTAGGCAAGATGCTTATCAGGGCATACCTGTACCGGGAGCTGCCTGAGGAACTAGGAATAACGCTGAAGAACCGTTACAGCCTCACAAAACAAGGTATCCTGAATTCTGTGTACGACTCTGACATGCCAAGCACGTATCTGGCCACCTTTGCCAAATTCATGCATGAAAAACGCAAAGACCCGGTTATCCATGCCATGATCTACCAGAACTTTGATGAATTCTTTGAGCACCATGTCTGCAAGTACAAAGGCTATACTGAGATACCTGTGAACTTTGTTGGTTCTGTGGCTTTTCACTTCTCTGAAACACTTCACCAGGTGGCGAAAAAATATGGGGTGCACATTGGCACCATCATCACAAGCCCAAGCGATGGCCTGATTGCTTACCACCAGGAGCTGCTGTCGCAAAGCGTATAACAGCTCAGAAAGAGGATAAAAAATAAAGGACTTGTTACGGTACCAGCTTTAGTCATTCTTCCTTTGTTTTTCGTCACCCATTCAGAAATCATCATTCATAAACATAATCCAAAGAAATTGTCTACTACCGAATCAGCTTCAAATTACGACAGCCTAGAGCAGATGAGCGTGCGGGAACTGTTAGAAAACATTAACCGCGAAGATCAGACAGTGCCACAGGCAGTGGCGAAAGCAATTCCGCAGTTGGAGGCACTGGTACAGGCTACTGTAGAGCGGCTGGAGCAGGGCGGCAGGCTCTTTTACATAGGTGCCGGCACCAGTGGCCGCCTCGGCATTGTAGATGCCTCCGAGTGCCCTCCCACCTATGGCGTGCCGCACGGTATGGTGGTTGGCCTGATAGCGGGCGGCGACAGCGCCATCCGCAAGGCAGTAGAGTTTGCGGAAGATGACCAGGAGAAGGCCTGGAAAGACCTGCAGGCCTATAACATCAGCCAGAAAGACATTGTAGTGGGCATTGCCGCCTCTGGCAGAACGCCTTATGTAATCGGGGGGCTTAACACGTGCCGCAGGCATGGTATTGCCACAGGCTGCATTGTTTGCAATGCAGGCAGCGCCGTTGCCGCTGAAGCAGATTACCCGGTAGAAACCATTACAGGGGCAGAGTTTGTGACCGGCAGCACGCGTATGAAAGCTGGCACGGCTCAAAAGCTGGCGCTAAACATGCTGACGACGGCTACGATGGTTAAGCTTGGCCGTGTGAAGGGCAATAAGATGGTGGACATGCAGCTTTCCAACCACAAGCTGGTGGACAGGGGTATCCGGATGCTGATGGAAGAGTTAAACCTCAAAAATACGGAGGCTGGCGCTTTACTTAAAAAGTATGGCAGTGTACGCGCCGCCATGGAGGCTTTCCGGGGTAGCGATAACGGCGAAGGATAACCTTTAGCGGAAGAGTAAAAGCGGCTGCCGGAACACCTCCGGCAGCCGCTTTTACTCTTCCGCTACTGTTAACCGCTCCAGCAGTACGTCAGCAGCTTCGCTGCTTGGCACAACATAATTCACCACAGACCAATTGTAATTCAGCTTAAATTGCTCGTCTTCTGCGTTGTGCAGCACTTTCTTCCTGTAATCCTGCAGCGACTCCAGCCCCAGTTGCTCCCGCCTTTTATTTGTTACTTCCACATCAGCCTCGCTCATTTTTTCCAGCAGCAGGCTCTGTATCTTATCGTAGTTCTTATCTTTCTCTTTGCACCTTTTGCAGCTGATCTTTGCAAAGACTTTGGAATTGTACAAGTTCTTTCCAGCCTGCTGGTCGAGCAAATATGCCGCAGGCTGTGGTGCCATGCGGCCTTCTTTTACAGCTTTCGCCAGTATGCTTTTAAAGTCATAGCCTTTTCTGGCTGCTGTCTGCCGCTGAATTACAATGCTGAAGCGGGGAAGCTCCTCTAAAGTGTCTGCAACCCCAATCAATGCCTCGCCCGGGTACCCGTAATCGTTGATCCAGTTCAGCAGGTTGGTTATGTTGTCTGCCTCTATTTTGCGTATGGTGTCGCCGTGCACACGCAAGCCTCCTTCTGCCTGCCGGAAGTACTGGTCACGGGCATACAACTCATCCAGGTCAGCACGCAGGGGGGCGTTTATACCCTGTTCATACTTCTCCCGCTGCTTAGGATATCGCTTTACAAACTTCTTCCATTCCCGCGTTCTCTCCAGAGAGTCAAATGCCTCTTGCCGCTCCAGATAAGGCAGGCTTACACCTTTCAGCACCAGCTTCTCTAAATACTCAAAGGCCTGCTCCTCATCCTTCAGCCTTACGGCGCTTACGGCGGCATTGTAATAATCACGGGCAAAGGGGGAAGGCACAGCAGCAAAAGCCTCCTTATAAGCAGTCAGCGCCTCCGCGTAATTCTCCTCTACAATTTTCAGCTCCGCCTGGTTGATAACCGGATGGTAGACCTTCGTATAGTCGGGCACCTCCACCTGCTCAGGCACCTTAGAAGTGGAGCATGCATGCAGGAAAAGCATTAGTATTAAGTAGGCAGCATCCCGGATAAAAGATGCAGGTAACAGAAAAGGGTTTCTTTTAGGTGAATACGGGTACATAGAACTATAGATCGGTTATGAGAACATCAGGTATAACGTGAAAATCATTTTTATCGCACGTTATCACACAACAGTTCCTCCATCAGGAAATTACATCATCCTGAATACTAATGAAAGATTTTTTTCCATATTCCTTTGTTTTAAGACCGAGGGGCTACAAAAGAGCAGAGAAAGCCTCAACTTTGCAACAGCCTTCCCAGTACACGATGCAATGGGTTTTACATCCCGGCTTACCGATTACGATTGAATTTTTATGCATACCATAGAACCGTTCTACAACTGGTTAGATAAATACTCCGCCGCCGAAGATCCGCGCTCGCCCCTTTTCGGGGCTGAGAACAACCTCCTGCAGTACACCAATACTATTTACGGGTACTATATACATCCCCAGTGGGATGACATTGAATCTGAAACGCTTTTCCTGAAAATACTGTACGCTGACTACGAGGCAGGCTTTGCCATCATTGAGTTTATAGGGGAGTGGAATGATGCGCTGCACAACGACATCATGCACCTGAAGCGCAACATCATTGACCCACTGGTAAATGAGGACATCTACCGGTTCATCATCATTGGGGAGAATGTTTTTAACTTCCATGGCTCCGACGACTCTTACTATGAGGAATGGTTTGAGGATATTGAAGATGGCTGGATAGCTGCGCTTGGCTTCCAGGAGTTTGTGGTGAGCGAAATGAAGAACTACAACATAGACTACTATATAAACTATGGCGGCACCCTGGATGATATACCTTGGCGCACATTTACACCTCAGCGCTTATATGCCCTTGTGAACGGCATGATTCAGAAGCGACTGGGGCCATAGAAGCAGGCGAACAAACAAAGACGGGGCCTCTTCAAGAGGCCCCGTCTTTGTTTGTTAATCAGATGCTCTGTTCGGTCCTAGCGGTCGATTTCTTCATCCACTTCGTCAGCCACTTTTTCAGCGGCCTCCTCTACTTCTTCTGCACCCTTCTCTGCTTTTCTTTCTGCAGAGGCACAGGAGGCAAAAGTCATAAGCCCGGAGGCTAACAGCAAATACATTATCTTTTTCATAAACGGTTTTGTTTTTACCCTAGCTTCATCTGAGACTAAATACAGCCCCAACCTGAAAGTTATACGAATGCAATCAGGAAAGGCTGCAAGTTGGTTTGGTAGCCATAAAAAAGCAGGAGGGCCAGCGATGCTGGCCCTCCTGCTTTTATCTACAATAGAATTGCGATGCTTACTCGATTTCTTCAGCGCCTTCTTCTACACCTTCCTCAACTTCTTCAGCACCTTCTTCCATTCCTTCTCCTACTTCTTCAGCACCTTCTTCTGTTCTGCTTTCTGTAGACTCGCATGAAGCAAAGGTAAATAACCCAGCTGCTAGCAGCATTAAAATCGGCTTTTTCATATTTGGTCAGTTTTAAATTGTTTTAAAGTTTCATTTGTCTCCTTCCTTCGTTTACTCAATAACGGCAGTTGTATCACGGTTGTCCTCCATGTCTTCCATCTCGTCGGCGCGC
Organism: Pontibacter toksunensis; assembly: GCF_042686245.1. Classification (NCBI taxonomy): domain Bacteria; kingdom Pseudomonadati; phylum Bacteroidota; class Cytophagia; order Cytophagales; family Hymenobacteraceae; genus Pontibacter; species Pontibacter toksunensis. The sequence continues at coordinate 69,645 of NZ_JBHUOX010000014.1, forward strand.
TCTTCAGCACTGTCTTCCAGTTCCTCTACTCTTTCGTCCTGCTCCTCCACTCTCTCTTCAGCAGGTGAGTCGCAGGAACCGAAGCCGAAAAGGCTAGCCAGCGCGAATGCAAAAAATGTTTTTTTCATAGATCCCAACTTTTGTTTTCATCAGTCTCTCACAGACTGTCTGTGCAGCGGGTGGTCCGGTAACACCGAATATCAGACTGATATCAAAAACGGATACGGCCGCCCCAGCATATAGTTTGTAAAATATACTCAAATTAAGAAGACACCCGGAAAAAGTATCCTTCCGTGTCGTCGGCTGAGTGCACACATGTGCATAGCATTGGTGCAGCCAACAGGCGCCACTCCTGCCCCCGTAAAAACAAAGTATGATAGAACCGCATCGTATTAAAAAGCAAAAAGGCGCAGACATCGTATGCCTGCGCCTCCAGCTTTGTCCGGAATTACTTTTTCCGGAATACTAAATTAATCGGAACACCCTCAAACCCGAAGTGCCTGCGGATACAGTTCTCCAGGTAGCGCTTGTACGGGTCCTTAATGTACTGCGGCAAGTTACAGAAGAATGCAAACGTCGGGTTGTGCGTGGGCAGCTGTGTTACGTACTTGATCTTCACAAACTTGCCTTTGATAGCCGGCGGCGTATTGCGCTCGATATCGGGCAGCAGCAGGTCATTGAGCTTAGACGTAGGTACTTTCTGCGTTTTGTTCTCGTACACCTCCATCGCCTTCTCCACCGCCTTCAGAATTCGCTGCTTCGTAACAACAGAAGTAAAGATGACAGGAATGTACTTAATAGGCGCAATGCGCTTCAGTATCTCCTCCTCAAACTCCTTTGTAGAGTGCGTGTCTTTCTCCACCAGGTCCCACTTGTTCACCAGTATCACAATGCCCTTGCGGTTCTTCTCGGCCAACGTGATGATATTCACGTCCTGCGACTCGATTCCGCGCGTGGCATCCAGCATCACGATGCACACGTCAGCATCTTCCAGGGCACGCACTGAGCGCATCACAGAATAAAACTCAATGTCTTCGCTTACTTTGCTCTTGCGCCGAAGTCCGGCCGTGTCTACAATGATAAACTCTTTTCCGAAGGCATTGTAGCGCGAATGAATTGCATCGCGGGTAGTACCTGCCTCGGGTGTTACAATGTTTCTGTCCTCACCCAGCAGCAGGTTCACAAACGAAGACTTACCTGCGTTCGGGCGGCCTAACACCGCCAACTTCGGGATGCCTGCATCCGGGTCTTCCACGCCTTCGTCTTGAAAATGCTTCACTACCGCATCCAGTAGCTCACCCGTGCCGGAGCCGTTTTGAGAGGAGACAGGGAATATTTCTTCGCCTATTCCCAGAGAGTAGAATTCGCCCATCTGGTTTGCACGCGCAGTGGTATCTGCTTTGTTGGCCACGATGTAAACAGGCTTGTCGGAGCGGCGCAACACATTCGCGAACTCCTCATCCAGGCCTGTTAAGCCGGCATCCACATCCACCATAAACAAAATAACGTCGGCCTCTTTTATGGCCAACTCCACCTGCTTGTTTATCTCCTCCTCAAAAATATCGTCGGAGCCGTGCACATAGCCGCCGGTATCGATTACGGTAAAATACTTACCAACCCACTGGCCGTGGCCGTAGCTCCTGTCTCTTGTAACGCCGCTCTCATTGTCCATAATCGCTTTGCGCTGGCCAATCAGACGGTTAAAAAGGGTAGACTTGCCCACGTTGGGGCGGCCTACAATTGCAATGATGTTTGTCGACATCGTAAAGAATAAAATAGTTAAAGTGCCCCCGGAGCACCGTGCCCCGAAGCTTTAGAGTATGACTGGTTTCTATTTTCGTACTGAAAATGATATAGTTAGAATCATACACTTTTGCTGTACGCCTACTTACTCGCTGTAACCGAAGCGCCGAAGCAGCTTTTGGTCAGTACGCCAGTTTTCGTTCACGCGCACATACAAATCAAGAAAAATCTTTTTCTGGAAAAACGCCTCCATGTCGATGCGGGCCTGTGTGCCTACTCTTTTCAGTGCTTCGCCTTTGTTTCCAATCACAATGCCTTTCTGGCTGCGGCGCTCCACACTTATCTCAGCGCGTATGCGGATGATGTCTTCTTCTTCTTTAAACTCCTCTACCACCACTTCGCAGCTGTAGGGAATTTCCTTTTTGTAGTTGAGGAAAATTTTCTCCCGGATCATCTCCGACACAAAGAAACGCTCCGGCTTGTCAGTCAGTTCATCTTTCGGAAAATAAGGTGGATGCGCTGGCAGGTAGTGCAGCAGGCGTGCGAACAAATGCTCCAATCCGAAACCATGCAGCGCCGAGATAGGCAGTATTTCAGTTGGCTGCATCTTCTCCTCCCAGTAAGCCACTTTTTCATGCAGCTCCTCTTCTGTAGTCTGGTCTATCTTGTTAATAAGTAGCAGAATAGGCACTTCCGCATGCTGCAGGCGTTTGATTACATCATCCTCATCGTGCTTTTCATAGATGTCCGTAACAAATAGGATCACATCGGCATCTTCGAGCGAAGTACGCACAAAACTCATCATCGACTCGTGCAGGGCGTATTGCGGTTTAATGATGCCGGGAGTGTCAGAATACACAACCTGGAAGTCATCTCCGTTCAGGATGCCCATAATACGGTGCCGCGTAGTTTGCGCCTTCGAAGTGATGATGGAGAGTTTCTCCCCCACCAGCGCGTTCATCAGCGTGGATTTACCTACGTTCGGCTTGCCCACGATACTTACAAAACCAGCTTTATGTGATGTTTCGGCCATACGCTAAAATTTGAGGTTGCAAAAGTACTTCTTTATTACGGATAAATAGCGATGCCTGAATAATTGATACACAGATTGATAGAATAATTGTGCGTAAGGAGAGGGAAAACTTGTTTGTGCCTTCTAGCGTGCACGGCTGCTCCGCCAGACGCTCGCAGGAGTTGCGCACACTGCGAGGTCTAAGCCAGCTTAAGAGTTTATAGGTTTTTTATCTTTCCAAAACAGCTGAACAATTCCGGTTCCAGCTGCTTTAACAGTGATGATGTCAGCTCTATGAGCCATAGAAGCTTTAGATAAAAACAAACAAATTATACTTCGTATCTTTGAATTTGAAAAGCATTGAAGATAAATGAGTAAGAAAGCCACTGGTAAAATAGGCGTTCTGCTGGTGAACCTCGGTACTCCGGACAGCCCTAACACACCTGATGTAAGAAAGTACCTGCGTGAGTTCCTGCTGGATAAACGCGTGATTGATATACCTGCCGTTGCGCGCTATGCCCTGATCAACGGTATTATTGCTCCCTTTAGGGCGCCTAAATCAGCAAAGGTTTACAAGGAGCTTTGGACCGAAAGAGGGTCTCCGCTGCTTTTCCACGGCCTTGACCTCCAGAAAAAGCTGCAGGCAATGCTTGGAGACCGCTACCATGTGGCCTTCGGAATGCGCTACCAGAGCCCGAGCATTAAGTCTGCATTAGATGAGTTGCAGGAGCAGAGTGTAGACCGCATCATCGTGCTGCCGCTTTTCCCGCAGTATGCCTCAGCCTCTACCGGCTCTGTACAGGATAAGGTTATGGAACTTGTAAAGGATTGGTGGGTTATTCCAAGCATCAACTTTATCTCCAGCTTCTGCGATGATCCGGGCTTTATCAACTCTTTTGCGGAGTTGGGCAGGCAGCATATGGCCCAGGACAACTATGACCATGTCATCTTCAGCTACCATGGGCTTCCGGAGCGACAGGTGCTAAAGGGCAGCGACAAAGGCTATTGCCAGTTGGGGGCCTGCTGCAATACCTATAACAAACGCAACAAGTACTGCTACCGTGCTGCCTGCTTCGCCACCTCCAGGTTACTTGCTGAAAAGCTGGGCCTGCGCGAAGACCAGTACACCGTTACGTTCCAGTCGAGGTTACTGAAAGACCCGTGGCTGCAGCCTTATACCGATGAGGTGCTGAAAACGCTTCCTGCTAAGGGTATAAAAAAAGTACTGGCCTTTAGCCCTGCCTTCGTAGCGGACTGCTTAGAGACTACCATAGAAGTAGGTGAGGAATTCAGGGAAATGTTCATGGAAGCTGGCGGCGAGAAATGGCAGCTGGTAGAAAGCCTAAACTCCGAGCCAATGTGGGTGGAGGCCGTAAAGGAAATGGTGCTGCAGTATTAATAGTTAATTGTTAAATGGCTGGATTGTTAAATGGCTGGACTGAAAAGAATATAAGTTTATTTCAGCCATTTCACAATTGAACCATGCAGCCATTCTGAAATTCAGGAACTAAGCAGCACCTTAATCCGCTTGAAATCAACGCCAAAATCTGAGGTGGCATCGGCATAGATTGTTATCTTGTGAAGTAATTGCTCCGCATCTGCTTCTACAATCAGGCTGTCGCGGTAAGCGGACTTGATAAAGCCTTCGGCTACAGCATGGTCTATCATCTCCATGAATTTGTTGTAGTAGCCGTTCACGTTATAGAAAGCAACAGGCTTACGGATGATGCCTAACTGATTCCATGTGATGATTTCGTTCACTTCATCAAGTGTACCGAAGCCACCGGGCATGGCGATAAAAGCATCTGAACGGGCAGCCATCAAGGCCTTTCGCTCATGCATGGTCTGAACTACGTGTAATTCCGTTAGACCCACATGCGCAACTTCCCTGTCCACGAGGCTTTGCGGTATCACCCCGATGGCCTGACCACCTCCTGCCAACACAGCGTCAGCTATGGTGCCCATCAGACCTACCTTACCACCTCCAAAAACTAATGCTATACTTTGCGCTGCCATTAAACTGCCCAATGTTGCGGCTGTCTCCCGGTATACCTCTCCCTGGCCGTAGTTTGCTCCGCAGAAAACACCTATACTTTTCATATTATACTTTTATTTGAATGTCATACAGAATAAAGAAAGGCTCCAGCATTGCTGCTAAAGCCTTCATGTGTGAAACAACAGCCTAGTTTTAAACTGGCATCTTCTTATACATTTTGGCCAATGTCTCAGCGGCAAAATCAATCTCCTCCGGCGTGTTATACTTACTGAAAGAGAAACGGACAGAGCCGCGCTCCGGATCACAGCCCAAAGCACGCAGCACATGCGAGCCGGTGTTGGCACCACTGCTGCAGGCGCTACCGCCGGAAACTGATATTTTGTTGATGTCCAAGCTAAAGAGCAGCATCTCATTAATGTCAGAGGCAGGCAGGCTTACGTTCAGTACCGTGTACAGGCTTTTGTCTCCATACTCCGACATGCCGTTGAAACTGATATCTTCCATCTGCTCTTTCAGCTTGTAAATCATCCTGTCCTTCAGGCCCTGTATATGGCGCTGGTGCTCCTCCATATCGCGGCAGGCAATTTCCAGGGCCTTAGCCAGGCCAATAATGCCATACACGTTCTCGGTGCCGCCGCGCATGTTACGCTCCTGCGCCCCACCCTGAATGAGCGGCTGAATTTTCACTCCGGCATCTGCATATAAAAAGCCCACCCCCTTGGGCCCATGGAATTTGTGCGCCGAACCCACAATAAAATTTGCGCCCAGGGCCTGCAGGTCGTGGTTATAGTGCCCCATTGTCTGCACGGTATCAGAATGGAAGATGGCGTTGTGCGCTTTGCAGATGCGCCCAATTTCCTCCACATTGTTCAGGTTACCGATTTCGTTATTTGCGTGCATCACAGACACCAGCGTTTGCGGCTGACTAACCAGTAGCGCCTCCAGGTGTTCCAGGTCCAGGTTGCCGCGCTCATCGTGGCGCAGGTAGCTTACCAGCACCCCCTCCTTCTCCAGCAGTTCCATGGTGTGCAGCACGGCGTGGTGCTCCAGCCTTGTGGAAATAGCATGCGTAAGGCCTAACGTGCGAACAGTGCTGAGGATAGCAGTATTGTCTGCCTCTGTCCCTCCTGAAGTAAAAAAAATCTCTGCAGGAGAAGTGTTCAGCAAGTTGGCTACTGTTCTTCGTGCTTTCTCGATTGCCGACCTCACCTCACGCCCATGCGAGTGTATAGAAGACGGATTACCAAAGTGCTCCAGCATATAGGGAGTCATGGCATCAAAAACCTCTTTATCCAGGGGAGTGGTGGCTGCATTATCTAAATAAACACGCATATAAATAAGATTATGATTCTGTTCTTTTTGAACTGTATAAGTATAAAAAAAATTGCGCCAGCAAAAGGAGTTACCTGTCTCCGCTGGCGCAATTATTACTTAAGCATTATAAGAAGGCAACAACACATAGACTTTAAGCTTTCTCAGAGATGATCTCTTTGATATCGGCAATAATTTTATTCGCCAGGTGCTCTGCCGTCGCATTACTGTCTGACTCTGCATAGATGCGGATGATAGGCTCCGTGTTAGACTTGCGCAGGTGCACCCACTCTTTATTGAACTCTATTTTCACGCCGTCAATGGTATTAACAGGCTGTTTCGCGTAACGGTCCTTCATCTGGCGCAATACATTATCCACATCCACCTCCGGCGTCAGCTCAATTTTATTTTTGGAGATGTAGTAATTCGGATAAGAAGCACGTAGGCGTGTCATACTGGTACCCGTTTTTGCTAAATGCGACAGGAACAGCGCAATTCCAACGAGGGCATCGCGCCCATAGTGCAGCTCCGGATAGATAATACCACCGTTACCTTCACCACCAATCACGGCGCTCTTCTCCTTCATCATGTTTACCACGTTCACCTCTCCAACGGCAGCGGCATAGTATTCGCCACCGGCTTTCTCCGTCACATCGCGCAGCGCACGGGTGGAGGACAGATTGGAAACAGTGTTGCCTTTCTGGTTTTTCAGCACATAGTCGGCTACGGCAACCAGCGTATACTCCTCACCGAACATACTGCCGTCTTCGTTTATCAGCGCCAGGCGGTCCACATCCGGGTCTACCACAATGCCCAGGTCATACTTGCCTTTCTCTATTATTTTCGAAATCTCGCGGAGGTTCTCTGGCAGCGGCTCCGGGTTATGGGCAAAATTGCCGTCCGGCTCACAATATAGCTTCTCGATCTTATTAACCCCTAAGGCCTCCAGCAGCATCGGCACAGCAATGCCCCCGCTTGAGTTCACGGCGTCGACAACCACACTGAAGTTCTTTGCCCTGATAGCCTCCACATCTACCAGCGGCAGCTCCAGAATAGCCTTTATATGTTTTTTAAGGGCAGTATCGCTCTGCTTATACTTGCCAAGGTCGTTTACCTGCGCAAATTCAAAAGACTCCTGCTCGGCAATTTCCAGCACCAGCTTGCCTTCCGCATCAGATATAAACTCTCCGTGTTGGTTCAGCAGCTTCAGCGCATTCCACTGTTTTGGGTTATGGCTGGCAGTAAGTATAATGCCACCGCCTGCTTTTTTCGCCGGCACCACCATTTCTACGGTAGGGGTTGTGGAAAGCCCTACATCTACTACATCTATTCCCAGCCCCTGCAGCGTGGCGCAAACCAGTTTGCTCACCATTTCACCGGAAAGGCGGGCATCACGGCCAACGATAATTTTCTTTATGCCGGTAGTCTGAAGCACCCAGGTACCGAAAGCAGCAGCGAATTTTACGACGTCAACAGGCGTGAGTCCTTCACCAGCCTGCCCACCTATCGTTCCACGTATTCCTGAAATTGATTTTATTAAAGCCACTTGTCCATCTTTTTTACGTAGGCAAAAGTAGTAATTAACTTATACTTTCAGAAGCTTTCGCCAGTTAATACTCAGCTATTCTGCCTCCTGTAGCTGTTCAGGCAGCTTGCCATTGTTTTTGTTATATTTGCCTTTATGAATAAGACTAGTTTAGACGATAGCCCGCGGGGCAAACAGTTAGAGGCCTTTAACCGCCTGCTCGACGTGATGGACGATCTCCGTGCGAAGTGCCCCTGGGACAGAAAGCAAACTGTTGAAAGCCTGCGCCACCTCACGATAGAAGAAACCTATGAACTTTCCGACGCTATCTTGAGAGCAGATATGCAGGAAATAAAAAAAGAACTGGGCGACGTGATGCTGCACCTGATCTTTTATGCGAAAATTGCCTCAGAGCAAAACGCATTTGATATAGCTGACGTTCTCAATGCACAGTGCGACAAGCTTATCTTCAGGCATCCACACATATACGGCGACACAAAAGCCGATACAGAGGAGGAGGTAAAGCAGAACTGGGAAAAACTCAAGCTAAAGGAGGGGAACAAATCTGTGCTCGGTGGCGTACCCTCATCGTTGCCCGCACTGGTAAAGGCTATGCGGATACAGGAGAAAGCCCGCGGTGCTGGCTTCGACTGGGACGACAAGTCGCAGGTGTGGGAGAAGGTGCAGGAGGAACTAAATGAGTTTGAAGCAGAGTTTAACGTAGCAGACACAGGAACAGTAGACCAGGAGAAAGCAAGCGCTGAATTCGGCGACCTGCTGTTTTCACTCATAAACTTTGCCCGCTTTGCCGACATTAACCCCGAGGAGGCACTGGAGCGCACAAACCTCAAGTTTATAGATCGCTTTCAGTATCTGGAAACAGAGGCGGCCAAAGATGGGAAGAAACTGCAGGATATGACACTGCCGGAGATGGACGTTTACTGGAACAAATCAAAAAAACGGTAAGCATGCAGGCGGTTCATCAGAAACATTGCGTATGTTTAAATCACTTTTTTTAAGTTTAAAAGATACAAATCATAACAATTTTACTTAAGTTAGTTGCTGCACATGCAACCATTTTCAGATAAATTGTTGTTACCCTAAAACCTTAACCACCCTACTTTCAACAACTTAAGCCCTTGTTACTAATAAATTTGCATTGCTTTTCCGGAGCAGCGCAGCAGTATAAGAGGCAGTAATTTCGCATAAAAAGATTGATGTTTATACTTTGACAATAGCTGGCCCGGAACATTTTTTTCAGGCAGAAGAGAGGCTAAGATTAGGAATTTCAAAAGAGAAAAGCTTAAATTAGTGAACTGAAGAGTCTAAATCTGATATTTTTTCAAAATATAGGCCCTGTTATAGTTTGAAAAATTGAGAAAAAGCAGAAATTGCAAATTCTATAAGAACTAAAAGCAACAGAATTACATTTCACATTTACACAAACAATTAATTACAACACAAACAGCTAAACTTTAAACTTTTAAAAAAATGGAAAAAAAGACTGCAGTAGTGAGCAAGAATGCTAATGTAGAACAAAAGGCAAGCCCGGTAGGTGGAATATTTGCATCAATAGTTATTCCACTATCTATCATAGTATGTGTGCTTATCTATATGTTTGTACTAGGTAACCCTGCAAACTTCGAAGGTGGTGATCCGGAAAGCCATCCACTTCCAGGCAACTACTTAGGCATTGTGTACAAAGGTGGTTGGGTAGTACCTATTCTGATGGCTCTTGTACTGATGGTATTTATCTTCGCTATTGAGCGAGCACTTACTATCAGCAAAGCAAAAGGAACAAAGAGTGTTGCCGGTTTCGTAAGAATTATCTCTCAGAAACTGAACCAGCGTGACATCAACGGCGCAATTGCTGCCTGCGACGCACAAAAAGGTTCTGTTGCGAACGTGGTAAAATCTGGTTTGCTGAAGTACAAGGAAATGCTGAATGAGCCTGAGTTGCTGAAAGCTGAGAAAATTGCTGCTATCCAGAAAGAAATTGAAGAGTCTACTTCTCTTGAACTTCCAATGCTGGAGAAAAACCTGGTAATTATTTCTACCATCGCCTCTATCTCTACACTCGTAGGTTTGATTGGTACGGTACTTGGTATGATTAAGGCATTCGCGGCTCTTGCACAAGGTGGCGCTCCAGATGCAGTAGGTCTTGCAAACGGTATCTCTGAGGCCTTGATTAACACAGCCCTTGGTATTACAGGTTCTGCGCTTGCTATCATTGCCTACAACTATTTCACTAGCAAAATCGACGAACTTACGTATAGCATAGATGAGGCTGGTTTCAGCATCATCTCTACTTTCGCGGCTCAGCACGATACTGCTCCCGTGAAAACTCAAACTGTATAGTTAACAGCATTCTAATTTAATAATATGCCTAAAGTAAAAGTAAAAAGAACCAAACCTTCATTGGACATGACTCCAATGGTTGACTTAGCCTTCTTGCTGGTTACTTTCTTTATGCTAACAACACAGTTTTCTCCGGAAGAGGCGGTGGTAGTGGATACCCCCTCCTCTGTCTCGGAGCTTATACTACCAGACACGAACGTAATCACAATAACGGTTGGTAACAACAACCGCGTGTTCTTCGGAGTAGATGGTCAGCAAACAAAGGAAGCATTATTAAACAAAATGGCAGGTAAGTATGGCGTTGGTTTCACAGAAGAAGAAATCAGAACCTTCACCCTGTTAACCAATTTCGGATTGCCAATAAACCAACTGAAGTCTTACCTGTCGATGGATCCATCTGCCCGTAAGAATGTAGAGCAAACAGGTATTCCAATTGATTCGACCAATAACGAGTTAGGTGACTGGGTATTACAGACGCGTTTAACTAATCCCAAAGTAGTTATTGCTATCAAAGGTGACCAAGACGCAGAATATTCAACTATACAGCGTGTTATCGACATTCTGCAGAACAAGAAAGTAAACAGGTTTAACCTGATTACCGATATGGAAGCAAAGCCAACGACACTGTAATCAGAAAGGAGAAAAGATATGGCAGAAATTCAAGAAAAAGCTGACTCCGGTAAAGGGGGTAAGAAAAGAGCCAAAAAGATGTCTGTCCATTTGGACATGACGCCAATGGTGGACCTTGCCTTCCTCCTGCTAACGTTCTTCATGCTTACAACCACCTTTAACAAGCCGCAGACCATGGAAATCAACATGCCTGTGGATCCTGATAACCCGGAAGAACAAATTGCGCTGAAGGCAAGTAATGCCTTGACAATTATTCTTGGTAAAGGCGACGATGTTTATTACTACTTTGGTCTAGCGGCAGACAATCCGACAGTAGAGGAGACAGATTACTCCGCAGCCGGCATCAGAAAAGTGTTGACCTCGCCCCAGGTAAAGTCTAATGACAAGATGACTGTGATGATCAAGCCAATGGAAGAATCGCGCTACAAAAACGTAGTGGATATTCTGGACGAGATAAAGATCACAGACACCAGAAAGTATGCATTGGTTGAATTCTCTGATGCAGACAAAGAATTATTATCCCAACAACAAATAGGACAATAAGATATGGACAGTAATTTAGCAGCTAAAGCATCGCTTGATGACATCGTCTTTGAAGGACGAAATAAAGCATACGGTGCCTATCTACTTCGAAGACTGTACAACAATCATATCACGAAAGCCGCTATCATTGCCACTGTATTGTTTCTGCTTTTTATCAGTATTCCACTGATTGCAAAGATGATACAAGGTGAGGAAGAGGTTGTGATGGATGATCGTATAATTACAGAAGTAGATCTACAACCACCGCCACCAATTGATGAGGCAACGCCGCCGCCGCCGCCGCCGCCGCCACCAGATCTTCCACCACCCCCACCACCAGTTCGTGCTACTGTTAAGTACACGCCACCGGTAGTAAAGCGGGATAACGAAGTAGTGGAAGAGGAGGAAATTCCGGATGTAGAAGTACTTGAGGAAGTGGATGCAGGCGTGGAAACCATAGAAGGAAGTAACGATGCACCAGTAGACCTCGGTGAAATAGATGGTACAAGCGATGTGGTAGCAGAAGTTGTAGAGGAGAAGCCTTACACGTATGTTGAGCAGATGCCTACTTTCCCTGGTGGAGAGAGCGAAATGCTGAAATACTTAGGTAAGAACATCCGATACCCTGCAGCTGCTCAGCGTGCCGGTATTGAAGGTATCGTGGTACTTTCTTTCGTAGTAAGCCGAACAGGTGAAATATCCGAAATCCAGGTAATTAAAAAGCTGGGTGGCGGTACCGACGAAGAAGCTGTACGCGTTGTGAAATCAATGCCGAAGTGGACACCAGGTAAGCAGAATGGTAGAACAGTACCTGTTCGCTATACCCTTCCGGTGCGCTACACAATCAAGTAAGCACATAATATAAAGAGAAGCCCAGTCAGAAATGACTGGGCTTTTTTTTGTGCCTTCTAAAATAAGTGCTCAGCATGCATACCAATTAATGTGAAAAGCGTATCTTATAAGAAGGAAACACAAAATTATGGTTCAGAAACAAAAACAACAATACAGATAAAATGAGATCCTAAAACTAAAATCGACAGCCCATGGAAAAGAGCTATTATCTAAGCAGAACCTTTAACAAAGTAGTGTTCGAAGGCAGAAACCAAGCATACGGCGCTTATGTGTTGCGCAGAACGTACGGCAAGCATATGGCACTGGCAGCTATTATAGCAACAGCAATTTTTTCAGGGGCACTGGTCGGACCGTTAGTGGAAAGCATATTTTTTGAAGAACCTGTAAGATATGTGAAGCCTGATGTAGTCATATCAGGTCCACTTATTATAATGCCGCCTCCGCCGAAGATGAAAGAACAGCCAAAAAAGGAGGTAACACCAGTGGCAGAACAGCTTGAGAAGAAGGTAGAAACAGTAAAACATGTTACGGCGAGAGTAGTAGAAGATAACTCACAAGAAGAAACGTCAACGATGGCGGACGTGGACCTCCTTAGTAAGCTGAATATTGGGAAGAACGATGTGAAAGGAGAAATTCCCGGGATACCAGGTGTCACAGTGGAGGATACACCACCCACAGACATGGGAATGGGGGGCACAGGCGAGGCGGTGGAGCCGCCAGCAGAATTCATTCATGTGGAGGAGATGCCAGAGTTTGTGGGAGGAGACAAGGCATTATTCGCTTACTTAAGCAAAAAGATGCGGTACCCATCAGAGGCACAGCGCGCAGGAGTAGAAGGCATTGTAGTAGTAACCTTTGTAGTTGCACCTAATGGAGCCATCACCAAAGCTGAAGTAGTGAAGGGGCTGGGATTTGGCACAGAGGAAGAAGCGCTCAGAGTAATAAGCAGCATGCCATACTGGAAGCCGGGAAAACAAAATGGCCGCACTGTACCGGTAAGGTATACCCTACCCATAAGGTTTAACATACAGTAAACTAAAGATGAAAGAGAAATGGCAGAGGCAACAAGCTTAGTTTTGTTAGCTTCTGCTTTCTTTTTATAAGCAATAGGTTTATTTTTATGGGTTAAACAATAAGCACGTCTGTAGAAACGTATAACATGCTGAGACCAAAAAGAGACAACAGAAAACCATCCGCAAATTTTTATAATAAGTTTGCCCGCATATTTGGCTTGTTAATGACATTGGTCTATGTGGCGCTTGGCCTGTTCATCATATTTGCCGGTGATAACCTAAACCTCAGCATTAGCGTTGAGGTAAGGTATTTTCTGGGTGCCATCCTAATATTGTATGGTATCGTACGATTTATAAGGGTATACCAAAGTTCCTCACGCAACAGAAACAACAGATATGAAGATTAGAGCATATACTACACTAGCATTGGCAGTAAGTATGGCAGGATTAGCCTCCTGCGGTAATTCTTCTGATACTACTTTAAGCACCCCCACCTCAGGAAACACAAATATCAGTGTAGATGAATCCTTCCAGCCTATTTTGGAATCACAGGTAGATACTTTTGAGGGAATTTACGAGCGTGCGAATATCGATGCTGCCTATAAACCGGAGGGGGAAGTTGTAAAAGAACTGATAAACGACAGCACCAGAATTGCGATACTGTCGCGGGAACTGACACCTGAAGAAGTAGCAACAATAGAGAAAAACAAACGTATACCACGCACTACCCGAATTGCAGTAGATGCTGTTGCCCTTATCACTAATCCAAATAACCCGGACTCCCTGTTAACCCTGGATGAAGTGAAAGACATTTTCAATGGCCGCGTGAAGAACTGGAATAAACTGGAAGAAGACACGAAACTAGGCGATATCACCATTGTGTTCGACAATAATAATTCAAGCACAGCCCGCTATGTACGGGACTCACTGACAACAGACAAGAAGCTTCCGCAAAACACGTTTGCCGCCAACTCACATCAAGCTCTTATTGACTATGTGGCGCAAAACGAAAATGCACTGGGCGTTATTGGCGTAAACTGGATCAGCGACCTTGACGACTCAACAGCCGTCAGCTTCCTGAACAAGATCAAAGTGGTGGGCATCAGCAAAGACCCTGCACCTCTAACAACAGAGAGCTTTTATCAGCCATACCAGGCTTACATTGCGCAACAGGCTTACCCACTTCGTCGTTACCTGTATGTAATTAGTACTGAAGGCCGTACAGGTCTTGGCACAGGATTTGCATCTTTTCTTGGAGGAGACCAAGGACAACGTATATTTTTAAAGTCGGGACTTGTGCCTGCCACAATGCCAGTGCGGGTTGTGGGATTAAGAAACTAAGAGAACGGCATAAAAATTGATAACAACAAAGCAACAAACAACTAAACTTTAATACTGATGACAAAAAACTGGAAGTATATTGCCCTTATGGCGGCTGCTTTTCCTGCTACTGCAGCTGTAGCTCAGACAGGAGATGCTGGTAGAAGAGCAGTTGACTTAGAGCGCTACGAAGAAGCAAAATCCATCTATAAGAGACAATTAGGTGACAGAAATTCTGATAACGCTTATTTTGCTCTGGGTGATATTTACTTAAAAACTGGAAAAACAGACTCAGCAGCTTATTACTTTAACCAAGGCATTGCAAACAACAAAAGGTCTTACATTAACCAGGTTGGCTTAGGAAAAATTGCTTTAGAGCAAGGAAACAGAGCACAAGCAGAGAAAGCGTTTAACGAAGCGCTGAGCGGCAGAGGTAAGAAAGATGCTTATGTGCTTGCCATGGTAGGTGATGCTTATGTAAATGCACCCAATGCTACAGAGGCCGACATCAACAAAGGTATTGCGTACCTGAAACAGGCTTTGGAGCGCGACAAAAACAACGCTTTAGCCAATGTTATTCTTGGAGATGCCTACCTGAAGCTGAAAAAAGGCGGAGAAGCCATGAGCAGCTATGACAGAGCCATCCAACTAGATGACAAGTATGCTACGGCTTACCTGAGAAGAGGCCAGCTTTATACCAGTTCCCGTAACTACAACGAGGCAGAAGAGGCTTTCAAAAAGGCAATAGAGATTGACCCTAACTTCGCTCCTGCTTACAGCGACCTAGGTGAGCTTTATTACTTCGCGGGCCAGTACGACCAAGCACTTTCTACTTTCCAGAAATATGTGGACATGGCAGAAAACACGCCTGAAACGCGTGCAAAATATGCTTCCTTCCTGTTCCTGACAAAGAACTACGAGAAAGCTTTACAAGAAGCAGAAGCAGTACTACAGACGCAGCCGGACAATACAGTAATGAATCGTTTGAGAGCTTACTCCTACATGGAGCTAGGCCAGCCGGAGAAAGCGCTGCAGGCAATTGAAAGCTATATGCAGAAGGTGGATCCAAGCAAGCTGATTGCTGAAGACTATGAGTATTATGGCCGTATCCTGAATAAAAACAACCAGCCAGCCAAAGCCATTGAAAACATGGAGAAGGCGCTGCAGATGAACGACGCGAACGTAGAACTTTATGCTGAACTGGCAAATGCTTATGCTAAGAATAACCAGTACGATAAGGCCATACAGGTTTATGAGAGAAAGCGTAAGAATGTAGAGCCAAGCAATGCTGACTATTACTACATGGGTAACATCTACATGATGGCCGGTGAGGAGAAAGCAGCAGCTAAAGATACGCAGGTAGCAAATGAGTTCTTTCAGAAAGCTGATTCAACCTATGGTAAGGTAACAGAAACAAATCCTACGTACGCTTACGGCCATCTGTGGAGAGCCCGAGCCAAGGCCAGCCAGGATCCTGAAACAGAACAAGGGTTGGCGAGACCTCACTATGAGGAATTCATCAAAATCGCTGGTGAAGATAAAGAAAAGTACAAGAGAGATTTAATTGAGGCTAACTCTTACCTGGGTTATTACTACTACCTGAAAGGGGAAAGAGATAACGCAACCAAGTACTGGCAGGAAGTAAAGGTGTTAGACCCTGCTAACCCTCAGGCAGATGCCGCTCTGAATGAAATAGGAAAAAGCGCGAAGAAGAAATAGTAATCGCCTATAAAAACAAAGAAGCCTGCTTAAGTTGAGCAGGCTTCTTTGTTTTTATAGGTGTTGTACTTTTATGCTAGCAAGCAAACATTCCCTTACAATGATACGTCCTTACCTGGTGGTAGAGGTTGCTTTGATAAAGAAAGTGGTGTATCACTGAAGCAAAAGAGCAGCATATAGAAAGAGCGAACACTACTTACTGCTGGTGTAGTTTCTTGCTAAGCTAAAATTTAAATTATATCATGCCTGAGCACGGAGGCTAATGGAGGCACTATTGGCCCTCATACAGCTCCCATTTCGCCAGCACTGCGACAAAGTCCTCAGGTAACTCCGTCTCAAATTGCATTACCTGCTTGCTAACAGGATGTTTAAATCCAAGAGATTTGGCATGCAGGGCCTGCCTTGGCATTAATTTAAATGCATTATCCACAAAAGCTTTATAGGTACCGGTGGGGGAACCGCTCAGGATTTTATCACCGCCATACATGGCATCAGAGAAAAGAGGATGCCCCAAGTACTTCATATGCGCCCGTATCTGGTGCGTTCTGCCAGTCTCCAGGTTGCATTGTATAAGCGAGACATACTTGAAACTGCGGAGTACCTTATAATGCGTTACAGCATGCTTTCCATAATCTCCTTCAGGATAAACGGCCATCACTCTCCTGTCTTTGGCACTACGCCCCACATGGCCTGTTACAGTACCTTTCTCTTCTTTCGGAACTCCCCAGACCAAAGCATAATAGGTGCGCTCAATACTATGGTTAAAAAACTGCTTTGCCAGGAAAGCCATGCTATAGTCTGTCTTGGCAATTACCAGTAGCCCGGAGGTGTCTTTATCAATACGGTGTACCAGGCCCGGTCTTCCCTCTCCGTTGCGTGAAGTGGGCAGGTTCTGGAGGTAATAGCTTAGTGCATTTACAAGCGTGCCGTTCCAGTTGTTATACGCCGGATGCACCACCATTCCCGCTGGTTTATTCACCAGGAGCAGTTCCTCGTCCTCATAGAGAATATCAAGTGGTATGTCTTCCGGCACAACGTCTGTGTCACGCGGGGGCTCTGCCAGAATGATCGTAATCAGGTCCTGAGGCTTTACCTTATAGCTGACCTTTACCGGCTTCTGGTTCACCTGCACCGACTCAGAGCGAATGGCGCTTTGCAGCTTGTTACGGGTTACGTTTGGCAAACGGTCCATCAGAAACTTGTCGAGGCGCAGCAGCGCCTGTCCTTTGTCCACTACAATACGGTGATGCTCGTAAAGCTCGTCAGAATCTTCTGTATTTTCTTCTGTTTCAGTATAGTCTATCACGTAAATCAGGTATACTAAAGGTGGTACAAAAAAAGAAAGCCGAAGTATACACAACGGCTTTCCTGTACTTATCAAGAAAAGTTAACTTACTATTTGTTCTTCTTCTTGGCGTTGGATTTTGCTGGAGCAGTAGTGGTAGTAGCTGCTGGCTTGGTTGCAGATGGCTCTGGTGTCTGCTGTGCTTTCGCAGGGTCAACACCTAACTTCTTCAGAACTATTGGAGAAATATCACCATCTTCCGGGCCAGCAAGCAGTGCCTGATTGCTGATAACGTAGGTATAGCCGTTCTCTTTTGCTACATCTTTGATAGCCTTGTCGATCTTAGCGATTACAGGGTCTACCAGAGACTTCTCTTTTTGCTGCAAAGAGGCCTGCGCACTACGCTGGAACTCCTGGATAGAGCTGTTCAGGTTCATCAACTCTTTCTCTTTGTCATCGCGCACTACCTTGTCCATTGTAGCGGCACCTTTCTCATATGCCTGCAGCTTGCTCTCATAATCTGCGTACTTAGTCTTCAGCTGGTTTTCCAGTTGTGTGCTGTGTGTTTTAAGCTCAGACTCGATTTGCTTGCTCTCCGGCATTTGCAGCAGGATGTATTCTACATTTGTATAACCAATTTTAAGCGGCTGGTTGCTGGTCTGTGCGAAAGACGCAAAGCTGATCAGTAAGAATGCTGCTACTAATGTTTTAATCTTGTTCATCATTGGTTGGATAATTAGTAAATTGTTAGTTTTAGTTAGTTATTAGACTTCTTTTTGCTTCCTTTTACAGGCTGACTTTCCTGTACTGGTTGTTGTTCCTCGGCACCTACATCCGGTAAGTTAGCCGGGTCATCTACTATACTATCACCGGGAGCCTGCCCCGGTTGATTTTTTTTGTCTGATGCCAGCCCCAGTTCCTCCAATACATACTCTGTATAGTCGTGCACCGGGTTCGTATAAATCATAACCAAATCGCCTGATTTATCAAACATCATTTGAACGCCTTTGGCCTTTGATACTTTCTCAACAGCTGTGAAGACTTCATCCTGAACCGGTCGCATTAACTCCTGCCTGCGCTTGAACATCATGCCCTCGTAACCAAAAACTTTCCGCTGGTAGTCACGCAGCTCGTTATCCTTTTTAGTTATTTCAGACTGTCTTTTTTTCTTCATCTGCTCTGTCAGCAGCACTTCTTCAGCTTTGTAATCCTGCTTCAGCTTATCTGATTCCTGCTGTAAAAGCTCTACTTCCTTTTGCCATGCAGCAGCATATTTGTCCATCTCCTGCTGCACTTTGGTAAAAGCCGGCATCTTGCCCAGGATAAAGTTTGAGTCAATATAGCCAATCTTCTGTGCATGCGAAACTGACGAAAACAAAAGGCATGCTACAAAGACAAACAAAAACTTTCTCATACTAATTCCTTTGTATTAACGTATCTGCTGTCCAATGATAAAGTGGAACATACCTCTTTTGCTGGTATCCCCACGGGTTCCCGGTGGCAAATCATCCAGTCTCCAGCCATAGTCAAACCCAAGCAAACCAAACGCAGACATAAAAATTCTGGCTCCTACACCCACTGAGCGGTAAAGCTTAAAAGGGTTGTATTGGCTGTAAGAACCAAAGTTATTACCTGCCTCCAGGAACGCCAGACCGTAAATCGTGGCGGCTGGGTTTGGTGAAATCAATTGACGCGCTTCTAACACAAACTTGTTATAAGCGATACCTCCCTGGTTAAGCAAACCTCCGCTCGTTGTGTTTACAACACTTTCATCTTCATAACCACGAAGACCGATATACTCCGTTCCCACAAAAATATTACCACCACCTAAACCAGAGCCACCTAGTTTAAATCTTTCAAACGGCCCGAGGGTATTGTCCTGGCTATAGGTTCCTAAGAATCCAAAGTGCGCTCGTGTATTCAATACCAAATTCCCTGCCAAGTTTATGAAGTAAGACGCATCGAACATCCATTTGTTAAATTCGATGTACTCAATCGGATCTAGGTCATTTGTCAGCAGCGAGTACGGCGGTGTCAGGTTCACACTCAGCGTAAATGAAGATCCTCTTCTAGGGAAAGTAGGATTATCAATGCTGGAACGTCCTAAGGTGTTTGTAAGCGATATACTGTTTGAAATGCCATCTATAATACCGCCAATGTTATAGTTACTTACATCATAGCGGTTGTAAGACAACGAGTGGTTCATGTAGAAGAAGTTATCCGGCCAGTTCAACCTTCTACCCAAACTTAGCGCTGCTCCATCTACATTTAGGCGACTTTCTTCCTCTGCACCAGGAAATCGTCTGATCGTTTTAAATAAGGAAACTGTCAGCGAGTTTGCCTTGCGTCCTCCGAGCCATGGCTCCGTGAAGGAAAGGGAGTATGACTGGTAATATTTACCGTTTGCCTGTATGTTTAGGGATAATCGCTGCCCATCGCCTGTGGGTACTGGGCTCCACTCGGAAGGGGTAAACATTTTCCGGGTAGAGAAATTGTTCAGGGTAAGGCCTACCGTACCCACAGCACCAATCGGACCACCCCAACCACCTGAAAGGCTTATCTGGTCATTAGGACGTTCTACTACGCTATAGTTAATGTCTACTGTACCCTCTGCCGGGTTCGGAATCGGGTTCAGGCCAATTGTCTCTGGGTCGAAATAACCGAGGGCAGCCAATTCGTTACGTGTTCTGATCAGGTCGTCGCGGCTGTACTTCTGCCCGGGCAGCGTGCGTATTTCGCGCAGAATTACGTGGTCACTGGTTTTATCATTCCCTGTGATGGTTATTTTGTTGATCGTAGCCTGCGGTCCTTCCGTTACGCGCATCTCCAAGTCAATGGAGTCTCCTTCCACCCGTACTTCAACTGGTTCGATGTTAAAGAATAGGTAACCATCGTTCTGGTACAAGGCAGACACATCTATACCTGCCGGGTTATAGTTCAGGCGCTTATCCAGTTCCTGTTTATTGTATACATCTCCTTTCGCAATACCCAGCACCCGCGACAGGTAAGCGTCATCGTAAATGTAGTTACCGTTCCAGGTAATGTTGCGGTAGTAGTACTGCTGGCCTTCATCTACTGTAATGCGGATGCCAAGCCTGTCTTCGCTGATGCGATATACACTATCTGAAACAATGGTGGCATCACGATAACCTTCTGTGCTATAAAAATCAAGCAGGGCCTGCTTGTCATTTTCGTACTCCGTCTTATTATATTTAGAAGAAGTGAAGATTTTATACCATCTCTTCTCTTTCGTCTTCTTCAGCTGGCGGCGCAGCTTTTTATCAGCGAATGCCTCATTGCCCTCAAAATTGATTTCGGCAATTTTGACCTTATTCCCCTTGTCTACATTGATGTTGAGCACCACACTGTTTGGCAGTGTGGGGTCGGGGCGCTGTGTAATGTTTATCTTGGCGTTCAGGAAACTCTTTTCGAGGTAATAATTGCGGATAACGTTGCGGGTGCTGTTCAGCACCGCATCCGTTACAATTTTACCCCGCTGCAACGGCACCTTATCACGCAGCGCTTCTGCCTGCGACTTGCCTATGCCTGAAAAACGGTATTCTGATAAGCGGGGGCGCTCCTTCAGGTCAAACGTAAGGAAGATAACGTCACCCTCTGTGCGGGCAAATACTTCCACATCACCCAGGATACCCTGCTGCCACAGCTTCTGAATAGCCCGGCTGATATCTTCTCCTGGTACTGTTATCTCATCTCCTTCTTTCAGGCCTATAACAGAAAGAAGCGCCACAGGCTCCAGGAACTTGGCACCGCTTATAGATACGCCACCAATGCGGTATTGCTTTGGCTCCGCATAATCTACCGGAGAGGTTTGAGCAGGATTGGTTAATACTTGAGAAGAGGCCGCATTTGCTAAAAGCAGAAGCACGAGCACCCAGATGCATCTTGTCATTAGTGTTATTATCACTTTATTATTTGTTCACTTGTCTTACCGAAGCGTCGCTCGCGGTTCTGATAAGATATTATTGCCTCATAAAGTTTCTCTTTCCTGAAATCAGGCCAAAGCAACTCTGTAATGTACAGTTCAGTATAAGCTAATTGCCACAAAAGGAAATTGCTGATGCGCTGCTCGCCACTCGTACGGATAAGCAGCTCGGGATCCGGCATACCTGCCGTAGACAGGTGGCTTGCTACAGTAGCCTCACTAATTTCATCAACCTTTAGCTGCCCCTGCTCCACTGCCCCTGCTACTTTCTGCATGGCTTGTGTAATGTCCCAGCGGCCACTATAGCTGAGGGCAAGCACCAGTGTCATGCGCGAATTCTGCTTTGTAAGCTCAATGGCTTCCAATAGCTCCCGCTGGCAAGCCTCTGGCAGGCTGGCTGTGTCGCCTATAGTTTGAAGACGGATGTTGTTTTTGTTAAGGGTAGCGGTTTCTTTCCGTATGGTAGATACCAGCAGGGTCATCAGCGCAGTTACTTCTGCCCTGGGCCGCGACCAGTTTTCAGTAGAGAAAGCATAAAGGGTCAGGTATTCCACCCCCAGCTCAGCTGCGCCTTCCACAGTGTCGCGCACTGCTTTGATAGCATTCTGATGGCCAAATATCCGCAGCCCTCCTCTTTGCTTTGCCCAACGCCCGTTACCGTCCATGATAACGGCTATATGCCTTGGTAAATTGCCTAAGTTTACTTTCTCCTTAAGATTCATCAAAATCCAATTTCCCCGCAAGTTACAAAAAGCATCATAAATTTATGAAACATTGCAACTTAATCTAAGAGACCGGGATTTTTCTTGTAGATGGGAGGGCAGTTATTGCGGTAGAAAGTGTAGGAAATACTGATGCCGTTGTAGTAGTACCAGTCGTTGTCGTGTGGGTTGGCAAGGTAAATCGGATCATCCTTTGACAGGGCGTCAAACCTATCCGTAAACATTTTACGGGCACCAAACTCCAGGCCCAGGTTCCAGTGCTTGCTCAGGGCATACTTTATCCCCAGGCCAAATGGCACTGAAACTCCGATTTTAGTATTAAACTGTTTATTAAGGCTGTTTCCTGTATCGCTACGGCCCTTGGTGTGCTCGTCTGAGTACAACTTTACATTGTATAACAAGCCTGCCACACCGATGAAGAGGTAAGGAGATATACGCGGTTTCTGCTTCGGGTCGTAGTAATCAAGGAAGTTATACTCCATTACCGCTGATAATTCTAAAAGACTCAGGCGGAGTTCTGTCTGGCGCCACGCATGGTACGGGCGATCGTCCGCATACGCCTCATCGCTGAAGGTATTATCATCCACAATACGGTGGCTGCCCGTGAGTCCGCCACGAAGCGTGATAGCGTTGGACATATCACGGCGGTAGAAAACCGTAAGCGCAGGCTGATTGTTTAGAAAGCGGTAATTAGGAGAAATTTCACCTTTGTAGTTTGCCCCACCAATGCCTATACCCAGTTCTGAGGTTGTGACTGGCTCTTTGGTTTGTGCGTAGGAAGCGTAGCCAAAAAAAGCACTCCCTATTTGCAGAATGAAACAAATAAGGAGTGCGCATTTAAAATTCTGTAATGCCATGTAATTATTAGCGGAGTTTAGTTGAACAACGAAAGGTTGCCAAAACTATTATCTAAACTTCGGACTTCTGATACGAGGTGTTAAAATATAGTTAAGCGTAATACCTGTGGTGATGTACCAATCATCGTCTGAGGCATTGCCTCGTTTGCTGTTGGCAGCAGTACCAAAGCCTGGAACAATTCTGTAAGGCGTTCCATTTGGGTCCGGAACAGTCGCAAAGCCAGACTCTCCGCTTCTGTCGTGGAGTATAGTTGCTGCAACCGGATTTTCGCTGCCACTGTTATTGTTGAGAAGGTCAGCTTTATTGGCAAAAGAGCCACTGGAATCATCCAGGTAATCTGTAAAGGTCTTTCTCCAACCTAATTCAATGTTCAGGTCCCAGTTTCTGTCGAGCTTGTAACGCACACCTAAACCAAAAGGAATAGATATCTGCACGCGGCTGTACGGCTCAGGATAGTTTCCGCCATCTACATACTGTCCTTCGGTACCCAATGGCTGTAGTTCATACCACCCTGTCGGGATGTCCTGAGCAGGAGACAAACCTTCGCGCACGCCGTTCTCATAGTATGCTTTCGGGTTATGATGGAAAACAGCTACCCCAAAAAAGCCATAAGGCACAAAATCCGGTCGACGTGCATATGTCTGACGGTTCTCGAACAGGTCGATAATGGCGACAGCACTTAATTCTTTGATATCGTTCCTGAAAGAGAGATTCCGCATGAAGCGGCCGGCATTCTCACCTTCATCCAGGGAAGCACTCAGCCTGTCATCACCCATAATGCGCCCCCAGTGGAAAGAGCCCCTGAATGAAACACGTGGATAATAACGATAGGTATAGCTGATACCTACGTTCGGGCGCGTGGACTTGAAACGGAAACTTGTAAAATCCGGTTCCGGTACAATATCACCGAAGTAGTTCATTGCACCTAATGTCAGCCCGATTGACTTGTACCGCTTACGTAAAGTGAAACGCTGCGCTTCGGCATCAATGGCAACAAGGGTAAGCGTAAAAACAAGCAACAGAACAAGGGTACAAAATCTCTTCATAGCAATCAAAATCTAAAATACGGTATCAGTTGTTTTCACTCAGACTCATAAAGATGCAAGTTAACCCGAGTTATGACAAAAATAAGGATAAATCTGAATTTCGTAAAATATATTACATATATTTAATATTACTTTATC
Source organism: Pontibacter toksunensis (assembly GCF_042686245.1). NCBI lineage: Bacteria > Pseudomonadati > Bacteroidota > Cytophagia > Cytophagales > Hymenobacteraceae > Pontibacter > Pontibacter toksunensis. The sequence continues at coordinate 93,638 of NZ_JBHUOX010000014.1, forward strand.
ATATTGTTTCGCTTATCTAATCCCCAGCTCAGCTTACTCCGCAGCGTTGTGAGAAAATTAACATGGTGTAGCTTCACAAGCCTGGCTGCGAAGTTCTCGCGCCTTACAGCCAGCTGCACGTTCATATCAACAGGAGTTGAACGGGAATCGAGGGAAGCGAGGTAACTGCTACTGCGGCCTTCCACTTCAAAAGATATTACACTCCTGTCTGACACGATCATGGGCCGGACATTCAGGTTATGTGGACATACGGGTGAGATCACAAAATTGTTAGTTTGGGGCAGCACCAGGGGGCCTCCGCAGCTAAGAGAGTATCCGGTAGATCCTGTTGGCGTTGCAACAACCAAACCATCAGCCCAATAGGAATTCAGGTACTCTCCATCAATGTATGTGTGCACCACTATCATGGCTGAGGTGTCGCGTTTCAGCACGCTGAACTCATTCAGACCAAAGTTAATGCCGTCGAAGACTTCCTGATCGGAATCAACGCGTATCAGCGCCCTGTCGTCCAGAGTATAGTGCCCTTTGTAGAGGGCATCCAGTGCAATGTTAATGCTGTCGTAGGGTATGGTAGCCAGAAAACCCAACCGACCGGTGTTAATCCCCAGGATGGGAATCTGCTGCTCTCCCACATAGGTCACTGTGTCAAGCAGCGTACCGTCGCCCCCAATGCTGAGCACCACATCCACGCCATCCAGCTTATCGCCCCTGTTAAAGGTCTCGATGCTGGTGGCCAGGTTGATTGTATTTTTCAGGAACAGGTGAAAGTGCTCCACCAGTAACAAGTCTGCCTTCCGCCGCTGAAGCTCATCAAAGAGCATCTGGATGAAAGGTGCGATGGTATCACTGAAAGGCTTGCCTAGTATAGCTATTCTCATCTTTTTTAGGTTAAAATGGAAACCCTGTGCTGAAGTATAAGCCTTTGCCTCCCTCCCTGTTAACTGTATACTCCAGCCGCAGCACAATGTCGTAGAACGTAACCAGGTGTAAACCCAGGCCTCCTCCCAGCAGCAGGCGGTTTGTCAGTGGGTTTCTATCTTGGTATACATTGTCTACTACGTAGCCTGCATCTGTAAAAGCATTCAGGTAAACAGACAAAGGTATGTTATTAAACTTAGGGTTCCGGATAAAATTAAGTTTTATACTTTTAATATGCAGCAGGTCTCGTGTTAAGCTTTGTTTGAACAGCCCGTAATGCTGCCCCCCCACCACAAAAAGCTCATACCCCCTCACAAGTGACCTAAAGCCAAGTGCCGTGTTATCTGCAAAGGCATACCGGGATGCAAGCCGTAGCTGCCCCTCTGCCCCTAGCATGTAGGCATACTTATCTGAGAGTTTACTGTAGTTTACATACTTTGCCCGCAAAGTGGTAAAGGGAGTGCCTGTGCCCTTCAGAAAAAGACTCTGCGCCACACCTGCTTCAAAATAGCTCCCGGAAAGGGGATAAGCAAAATTATTCCGAAGGTTAACTGCTTTATACAGCTCCATCCGCAGCGACTGCCGTTCATGGCGCCCCTTGCGGTAGTACTCCGGGTTCAGGTGCACCACCGAGTCAGAGATGCTTTCCTGCAGGTATGAGAGCCGCAGGCCCTCCTGCCTCTGCACACTCTGCCGGTGTATTAGTGCGGCAGACAGGCCGGTGCGCTTAATGGGCAGCCCCTCCTCCTGCTCAAAAAAATACTGCCTGTTGCTACGGTTGGTATAACTGATGGTACGGCTCCTGTAATCTGCTATACTGAACTCTGCTCCCAGGTTGTGCCTGCGGCTAATGTACGGCACACGGTAAGAGAATTCCAGCCTTTTGTTAAAGCCGCGTTGCACCCGCACCCGCACATCTTCGTTTCTCCCCCTGAAGTTCCGGCGCACCAGGCTGGCACCATAATCGATGCGGCTCCAGTCTTTCCTCTCCAGCCACGCATTAAAATTGCGGTCTGCGAAATCGAAAATCAGAACAGGGTAAAGGTAAAAGCGCTCCTGCACCTCATACTGCACCTGCACAAAGCCCTGGTCACAGGTATAGGAGTAGTTCACAAAATGGAAAAGGCGCAGGTTAAAGATGCGCTTGCGGTTCTGCTCCAGTAGTTGCTCCAGTTCACCTGCTTCAACGGTGTCGCCGGGGGCAAATGTGAGTTCCTGCTGCATCACCTGCTCTTTGGTAACCTCGTTGCCGGCCAATGTAACGCCTGCAATTATTAGCTCAGGCTGCTCACAGGTCTGGGCCTGTGCGGCCATACTTATCCACAGAGAAATAAAGAAAAGAGCAGTACGCAGTTGCATCACCGCGTCTGCTTAAATGTCGAGGTATTTGAGCAGCATGTCCAACCGATCGCGGCCCACATCATTGTCAGCCCTGCTATCGCTGAACTGCGCAGTGATACGGTATTCGAATCGCTCTAAAGTGGCGATAATGCGGGAAAGGTCGGTGGTATTGAGCTTTAGGGTAAGCTTTATCTGATAGGGGTCCATCTCATCCGGGGATACATAGGCACTCAGGATCTTGGTGTTTTCCTCCTCAATCAAACGGCTGATCTGGCTAAGCGAATAGTCTCGCTCCGGCATAGAAAGCACAAGGATACTTCCCTGACCTTGCAGAGCCGACATCTGCCCAAAGGCAGCCAACGTATCATTTATAGTGATGATGCCCATGTATTCCTGTTCATCATCGAGCACAGGCACCACTTGGATCTTATTCTTGATGGCTGCCTCCATTACATCATAAAAATGCTGCCGCTGCATCACGTACACATCCTGGTACTCCAGCTCCAGCTCTTTTAAAGCCTGGCTGCGGTCATTCAGCTCAATCAGGCTCAGCTCCGTAGCCAGCCCCATGTACTTGCGGTTGCTTACCACGGGCAGTTCGTTTACACGGAACTCATCCATCCAACGCAAAGCCTTGTCTACGGTGTCGTAGAGCTTCAGCGGCGGAATCATTTGGTTGATGAGTTCTTCTGCAATCATGTTGCTGTCGCGGTTATTGGTGTGTTTACTAAATACTTTTCTAAGATACTGTTAAACTTCTCCGGATGTTCCATCATCGGGGCATGCCCGCACTTATCAATGAAGTATAATTCGGAGTTCTCGATGAGCCTGTTGAACTCGTACCCAACCAAGGGAGGAGTAATTGTATCGTTCAGTCCCCATATCAACAACGTAGGCACCTTAATGTTTGTGATATCCTTTGCCATATTATGTCGCTGGGCCGATTTGGCGATAGCGATGATACGCAGACATTTTGCATTGCTGTTGGTGATGGAGAACACTTCATCCACCAGTTCTTTCGTAGCCGTCTTCGGGTCGTAGAACGTGTAGCCTACGCGCTCCTGCACATACTGGTAATTGCCGCGCTTCGGAAACGACCCTCCCATCGAGTCTTCGAAAAGGCCGGAGCTGCCGGTTAGCACCAGGCGCTGCACCATGTCAGCGTTCTTTAAAGTATAGGCCAGTCCTACGTGGCCACCAAGGGAATTACCGAGCACCGTCAGGTTTCTGAGTTTCTTGAACTTTACAAAATCCTCTACAAACGACGTCAGGCCAGGCACCCCTGCCTTGTGCAGGGCCATCTCATAAATAGGCATAAGCGGAATCACCACACGGTAATTCTTCGAGAAGTGGTCTACAACCCCATTCCAATTACTCAGTGCGCCAAACAACCCATGCAATAGCAGCAGTACTTCACCTTTTCCTTCGTCTATATATTGAAAATCGCCTTCTTGCCTGATTTGTAAATTCATGTAGCTTCGAAACTTTTGAAAAGAAACGTATTTCTGCAGTATACGATCAATTTAATGTGCAATATTAGCAATAGTAAGCCAATTTCGGAGTATGTGCAAACCATAAGTGGTTAAAGCTGCCTCCGGGTGGAACTGCAACGCATAAAGCGGCAGTTCCCTGTGCCGGAACGCCATTAGCTCTCCTTCCTGCGTATGTGCCAGCGGAACAATGCATTCCGGGGTGTGGCGCAACACGAGGGAGTGATAACGAACAACTGGCATCTTCTGCGGCAGTCCTTCAAAAACAGGATCCAATTCACATACTATTTCTGAAACCTTCCCATGCATCGGCCGGATTCCTTTTTCCAGGGTAGCCCCAAAGAATTCACCCAGCGCCTGGTGCCCCAGGCAAATGCCCAGCATTGGCACCCGCTCGTGGTAATAATGCACCACCTCCAGCAGACTTCCGGCCGCCCGCGGCGCCCCGGGCCCTGGCGAAAGCACAATGGCCTCTATGGGTAGCTGTTGTATCTCCTGCAGCGGCACGTCGTTGCGCACCACCCTTGCCGCTACCCCCAACTGGCCAAAGTAGTCTACGAGGTTATAGGTAAACGAGTCAAAGTTATCCAGCAAAAGTAGCATGGTTGTGATTTGGGAATTTGGAGATATGAAAATTTGAAAATGTAAGGACGCAAGAGTGATGAATGGTTCAACGAAAGCTGTTTCATCAAAAACGTCAAGATCAATTATTTTAAAATCTCCTCATTTACAAATTTTCAACCCGCCATATTTTCAAATCTAAAAATGGTGTTTCAGCGAGCTGATGAGGGCTTTTACAAATGGAAGCACGTAACTCAGGATATCGAGTGCGTAAGGCGTGGTTTTAAGCACCACCGGGTATACCATAGAGGCTGTTGCCGTATCAGCAGAAACGCTGATGCCAGCCATGTCAGACACGTAAAGCAGCAGGCTCAGCGCCACACACCACTTCAGGGCTCCCAGGATGCCTCCCAGGAAATTATCAAAGAAACCGAAGGGTGTAAAATCGATGACCTTTTTCAGCAGCAGGCCCCCAAGGTGTATCAGCAGGATAATCCCCACAAATACAAAAAGGAAAGTAACATACGATAGCAGGCCATGGGCATCGCCCACGAACCCGGCCATCGTAGGCAAGGCCGTATCCAGCAGCTTTAAGCCACCGAGTATAGCCAGCACGAGTGCCACCAACGACACCAGTTCCAGTAGCAGGCCCTTCCGGAAACCCTGAAAAGCGCCGTAGGCAATGGGAATAGCCAGAAAAAAATCAAACGTACTCATGTTAAGAAACAAGATATAAGATGAAATACACAGGACATCGCCTTCGCACTTGCAACAGTTACACTCTAATTGTTGTACCTTTTATTCAACCGGGGCCGCACATGGTGAGCTGCACCGGCTGAATAAGGAAAAATCTAAAAATCGGTATTGTTCAGCAGGTCTCCGGCAGCACTGGAAATAGCACGCCCGTCTGCCTGACCGGCCAGTTCTTTTGAGGCCACGCCCATCACTCTGCCAATGTCTGATGGCCCGGTGGCACCCACACGCTGTATGATTTCCAGGAGGCGCACCCGCAGGTCACCCTCATCCAGCTGCTGTGGCATATACTGCTCTATCACAGCCAACTCGGCCAACTCTATTTCTTCCAGATCGGTGCGACCTTGCTTAGCGTACAGTTCCGCAGACTCGCGCCGCTGCTTGGCAGACTTCGTCAAGAGCTTCAGTTCGGTTTCGCTTGAGATACTTTCTGTGCCGCCTTTCTCAGTTTCTGCCAGCAGTATCTGGGATTTTATACTTCTAAGCGCCTGTAAACGGGTTTTATCTTTCGCCAGCATGGCTTGCTTAATGTCAGCGTCGATGCGTTCTTTTAGTGTCATAGTTCTTTTATTGGTGTTTTATTTTTTGAGGAAAACGGTTTATACCGCAGATACTTTTTATACGCTTCGATGCCCGGAGCCATTTAAAGCATCTTAAACAAAATTCAATTAATTTAGTCATTTGAAAGTAAGAGCGTGAAAGCTCCGGCAGAAAAACCGTATACCCATGACCAAACTGAGTGTAAATATAAACAAAATAGCCACTTTACGGAATGCCCGTGGCGGCGACAGGCCAAATGTTGTACAGGCGGCCAAAGATTGTGAGCGATTTGGGGCGCAGGGCATCACAGTGCATCCCCGCCCGGATGAGCGCCACATCCGCTACCGCGATGTGTATGACCTGAAGGAAGTGGTAGCTACGGAGTTTAATATAGAAGGCAACCCGACACCGGATTTTATTCAGCTGGTAAAGGACGTAAAGCCTGAACAGGTGACACTGGTGCCAGACGCGCCAGATGCCATTACCTCCAATGCTGGCTGGGACACAATCAAACATAAAGACTTCCTGACGCAAACCATTCTTGAACTGAAAGAGCAGGGTATACGCGTCTCTATTTTTGTGGACCCGGACGAGGGAATGGTAGAAGGTGCCGCTTTGGTAGGCACAGACCGGATAGAACTGTACACCGAAGCCTACGCCAAAGGCTACCACTCCAGCCCCGGGCAGGCCATAGCGCCCTACGCAAAAGCCGCATTGAAAGCACAGCAGCTTGGCCTTGGCATCAACGCAGGGCACGACCTGGACCTGGACAACCTGAAATACCTGAAAAACAACCTGCCGGAACTGGCAGAGGTGAGCATTGGCCACGCCCTTATCTGCGATGCGCTGTACTTTGGGCTGGAAAACACTATCCAGCTTTACCTGCGCCAACTTAAATAGCCAATGCTACAGACCATTTCCATAGAGGAGTTCATACAAAAGGCAGCGCAACTGCCGGTGCTGGACGTGCGCGCGCCGAAAGAATACCAGGTAGGGCATATACCGCAGGCACACTCCTTTCCTATTTTTGACGACGGACAGCGCGCTGTTATCGGTACCGCCTATAAGCAGCAGGGCCACGACCCGGCGGTGCTGATGGGTTTGGACCTGTTTGGCCCAAAGATGTCACAGTTCGTGAAGGAGGCGGGCAAGCTGGCTCAAAACAAGGAGCTGCTGGTGCATTGCTGGCGCGGCGGCATGCGCAGCGGTGCCATGGCCTGGCTGCTCAACTTCTCCGGTTATACCGTTCACCTACTGCAGGGCGGCTACAAAGCGTACCGGCACCTGATGCAGGAGCAGTTCCAGAAGCCACGCCCCCTGCTGGTAATTGGCGGCCTAACCGGCAGCGGAAAAACAGACCTGCTCACCCACCTGCAGCAGCTTGGCCAGCAAACCGCGGATTTAGAGGGACTGGCCAGCCACAAAGGCTCCGCTTTTGGGAGCATTGGCATGCCACCACAGCCCAGCACCGAGCATTTTGAGAACCTGCTGGGGATGAAACTGCTAAAGGCAAACCAACAGCAACCGCTGTGGCTGGAGGATGAGAGTATCACCATTGGCCGCGTGGTGATGCCCAAGCCGTTTTATGACCGGATGCAGAAAGCACCAACCATTGTGCTGGAGCTGCCAAAACAACTGCGCATACAGAAGCTGGCCGAAGAATACTGCCGCACCGACAAAGCTTTGCTGGAGGCTTCCATCCTCAAGATAAAAAAGCGTTTAGGTGGCCTCGCCACAGAAGAAGCCCTGGAAGCCATTGCCGCAGGAAACATGGAGAAAATGGTGGACATTGCCCTCTCCTACTACGACAAGGCATATACCTATCAGTTGGCTAACAAGCAGCAGGTGCTGCCATTGGCATTAACGAACATGGACCCACAGGAAAATGCGCAGCGGATACTGGAATTCGCCAGCCGCCAAAAATTAATTTAACCATGAAAGATACATCAGAAAAAGAGATACGCTTAACGCAGTACAGCCACGGCGCTGGCTGCGGCTGCAAAATATCACCGAAGGTACTTGATACCATCCTGCACACTGATATCAGTTATCCTGATAACAAACACCTGCTGGTGGGCAACAGCTCCCGCGACGATGCCGCTGTGTATGATATTGGTGATGGCCGCGCCACCATCAGCACCACCGACTTCTTTATGCCGATTGTGGATGATGCCTATGACTTCGGCCGCATTGCCTCTGCCAACGCTATTTCGGATGTGTATGCCATGGGTGGCACGCCCATGATGGCCATAGCCGTATTGGGCTGGCCCATAGATAAACTGGCACCGGAGGTTGCCAAACGGGTAATTGAGGGCAGCCGCAGCATTTGCCACGAAGCCGGTATACCGCTGGCAGGCGGCCACAGCATCGACAGCCCGGAGCCTATTTTTGGGTTAGCAGTAACTGGCATGGTCGACATCGTGAACCTGAAACAAAACGACACCGCCACCGCCGGCTGCGAACTCTACCTGACAAAACCTTTAGGCGTGGGTATGCTGACCACAGCGCAGAAGAAGGGCATTCTGAAGCCGGAGCACGCTCAGCTTGCACCACAGCAGATGATGCAACTAAACAAAATAGGTGCAACACTGGGGCTGCTGGAGGGGGTAAAAGCCATGACCGATGTGACTGGCTTTGGTTTATTGGGTCACCTTTCCGAAATGTGCGAAGGCAGTAACCTATCTGCTGAAGTCTACTTTGACAAGGTGTCGGTGCTGCCCGAGGCGCTGGAGTACATGGCACAAAAAGCCATACCTGGCGGCACCCACCGCAATTTCGACAGCTACGGCCATAAAGTAGCCGAACTCACACCAGACCAGAAGCACCTCCTCTGCGACCCGCAAACCAGCGGCGGCCTTTTAGTAGCCGTAGACCCAGCCGGCAAAGAAGAAGTACTGCAGGTATTTGAGGAGTTTGGATTACAACTACAGCCCTTCGGCGTGTTGAAAGATCGCAAGGCAGAAGAAAAGCTGATAAAGGTGGTTTAAAGCTTTAAGGATGTAGGGTTGAAGGTTTGGGAAATCGCTAAGCCATCAAACTGCATCATAAATTCGTAAGCTAGAACTGTTAACTGATATTTGAAAAAATGAAACTACACTATAAAGAAATGGGCCATGGGCAGCCGCTGCTTATCATGCACGGCTTATTCGGCACGTTGGATAACTGGCAAACTTTGGCGAAGCGTTTAGCGGAGCATTACAACGTATTTCTAGTCGACCTGCGCAACCACGGCCGTTCACCGCACAACGAGGAGCATAATTATGATGTGATGGCTGACGATGTGCTGCGCCTCATAGATGAACTGCAGATTCCTACACCTGCTATCATGGGCCATTCTATGGGTGGTAAGGTAGCCATGAAGTTTGCGCTCAAATACCCCACGCGTCTTACCAAGCTGATTGTAGTGGACATTGCGCCAAAGGCCTACCCTCCGCACCACGATGAGATTATCGAAGCCTTGCAGTCAGTTAACTTAGAGGGAGTGACGAGCCGCAGCGAGGTAGACGAACAGCTGGCCCAGCATATAAAAGAGGAATATGTTCGCCTGTTCCTGATGAAGAACCTCCACCGAAAGGAAGACAATACGCTGGCCTGGCGTATGAACCTGGATGCTATAGAGAAGAACTATGAACATGTTGCAGCTGGCATTACAGCAGATGTTCCTTTTAAAAAAAGCACGCTTTTCATCAAGGGAGGCCGTTCAAGCTATATACAGCCCGAGGACATATATGGCAGCATTGAGCACCTCTTCACCCTTGTAGAGGTAGAAACCATACCGGAGGCGGGGCACTGGGTACACGCCCAGTCACCAGACAAAGTATACGACCTGGTAACCAGGTTCCTGAGCACAGACTGATTCCTTCTAACCTCACACAGCGTGCTGGTTTTTCAACGAGCGTTTCAGAAATATTAAACAGTTTATCTGATAATCAAAGCTGCCACTGCAAAAGAGCCGTGGCAGCTTTTTTATTTCCGGCACCGTTATACTTTATACTTTTGCACTATGAAAAAGACTGGCACACTCTACTTAATCCCAACCATACTTGCTGAAGATACAGCAGACCAGGTGATATCGCCGCAGGTAAAAGACACAGTGGCTCACCTGCAATACTTTATAGTAGAGAACCTCCGCACCGCCCGCCGCTATGTAAAGAGCATCTGCCCGGAGCTGGTGATAGAGCAGCTTACTTTTGTACAGATAGATAAAGACGCCACTCCGGCACAAGTGCAGGCCTCGCTGAAGCCGTTACTGGACGAAGGAAAAGATGCAGGTATCATTTCGGAGGCGGGGTGCCCTGGTATAGCCGACCCTGGTGCGGAAGTTGTAAAACATGCGCACCAGAAGAACATCAAAGTGGTGCCTTTTGCCGGCCCTTCCGCCATCCTGCTGAGCCTGATGTCCAGTGGTTTTAACGGACAGCAGTTCGCTTTTCACGGTTACCTGCCCATCGAGAAGCGGGAGAGGCTGCAGGCACTTAAAACATTGGAAAAGGAGATGCAGCAGCGCAACCAGACACAAATTTTTATGGAAACTCCCTACCGCAACAACAAGTTGCTGGAGGACCTTCTTCAGACGCTGCACCCGGAAACACGGCTGTGCATTGCCGCGAACATCACCTCCCCGGAGCATGAGTTAATCCAGACAAAGACTATACAGCAGTGGAACGGGAAGCTACCGGATATACACAAGCAGCCAGCGGTATTTCTGATTTATAAGTAATACCAAATCACATGAAGCTCCTTCCATATAACCATAGCTATTCCACCCGTTGGCACGGAGTGAGGGTATTTCCAGTCTTTGGGTTGAGCGCCTTTGGAGATTTTTAGGTGCCGCGGGAGCGGCAGCGCCCTAGCGCAGAAAAACTCCCAGCGCGATGCCCAAAGACGAGGCCCCTCGGCCTAGAGAGCACCGACTCATACAATGGAAAAGCTGTATATGAATCGCTAGATTAGCTGTTGCTACGGCAGTTTAGGCAGAATAACCACTACACTACCGCTTGCTGCTATAGAACAAAATTTATGAGAGTTGGTATAAGTTGTATTAATCTGAAGTTACTGTTTTAGTGCCTATCACAAAAAGAAAGGCCTCCGGAAACCGAAGGCCTTTCAATGAAGAAGATTAAATCTAATTCACTTTTCTATCTACCTGGTACTAAATCTTGCTACTTAGTCTACATCCCACCATAAACGCTCCCCAAACAGGAAATCTGTTATTCCTGTACTTGCAGCGGTAACATTGGCACGGTTCGTACTCTGCTCCTGAATGGAATATGGGAAACGAAGCGCCACACCTCTACCTGGGTAAGCAGAGGCTTCAGGCTCTACTACTTCATCCGGATATCCTGTTCTTCTCACTTCAGTAAATGCCTCAATGCCGTTACCGAACAGTGCTAACCACTTCTGCTCACTAATGGCTTCCATTTTGTTAGCCTGCAGTTCATAGGCAACACTAGGCTGCGCCAGATAAGCTAAAATGGCAGCATCATCTGTGATTCTATTCAGACTCATGCTTGCTATGATACCTTCATTATAAGCTTCAGCGGCAGTTATACCAACATCCCAGCCTCGCGCTGCAGCCTCTGCCAGAATAAACATTACCTCGCTGTACGTCATTACATACATTGGCTGCGTTTCTGTACCGCGGTACAAATCACCGATACGGGATACTGTTGGCAGAGAAGGTTGTACCAAGGCACCATTAGGCTGGCCTACGTACGTCTTTCCTCCAAACTTAACTCCTGCGCCTGCAACAGGCTCGGCAGCAGGCTTAGCATAAACCGTAAGGCGTGGATCATTTTTGGCACCCAGCAACTGTACCAGTGTCTGGCTTACAGCATGGTCGTCACGCGTAACAGCATTCTCGAACCATGGGTTACGATAAGGTTGGGCTCCTAAAAAGGCTAACTCAGCATTGTCATCATTGCTCTCGAAGATGGGATACATATCCGGGTCACCAGTAATCATCTCTATACCCTCTTTTGCTATAGCAGGAGCTACATCCGCCATATGGATAAGCAAGCGCAGACGAAGCGAGTTAGCAAATCTTCTCCACTGCATGATATCGCCACCATACATCAGGTCGCCTTCTATGGTACCAGTTCCTGCGGCAAGCAGCGTGTTGGCAGTCTCCAGTTCCTGCAGCAAGTCCATATAAATGGCCTCCTGCTCGTCATATACCGGCGTCATGTTACCTTCTGCTCCTTGTAAGGCCTCGAAGTAAGGAATATCCCCCCACAGGTCGGTCATGTTCTGGTAAATTAGGGCGCGAAATGTGCGGCCAGTACCTTCCATAGCCTGGTTGCCGCTTTCCTCAGCCTTCTGTATGATGAGTTGTGTATCGTACAGAGGGCCACTGTAGAGCGAGTCCCAGTGTATTGCAATCGCATCAGGGCGAAACTCGTAGCGGTCCTCATCAATGTACTGGATTTTAGCAATGTGCTGCGCCCAGGTTTCTGCATACGTTAAGTTAAGGCTCGCACCAAACAACCGGCTAACCGCTGATTGCTGTGCCGCCGGCAGGATCACTACAGCAGGCACATCCGCAGGTGCATTGGGGTTCACATTTATTTCTTCGAAATCTTTGTCACATGAGCTCAGGCCGAAGCCGAGAAGCAGTGCAAAGCAAAGTTTATATTTTGAAATTATATTCATGTCAGGGATTTGTTTATAGTTTAAACTACAGCTTTGTTAAAACGTCAGTCTCAGGTTTACACCATAGCTTCTTGTTGATGGTAAAGCACCAAACTCAAAGCCCTGGCTGGCAATATCAGCACCAAAAGCAGTCTCCGGGTCAATGTGCGGAATGTTGGAGTGGAGCAGCAGCAGGTTACGGCCGATAAAGCTAATGCTGGCACCTCTTAACTTGGCCTTGCTCACTAAGGCCTGAGGTATTTCATAACCTAATGTTACTTCGCGAAGCTTCACAAAGCTGCCATCGAAGATATGCGCTTCATGTGTGCCATAAAGAGACTGGAAGTAACGTTGAGAAGGAACATTGATGTCATTTACAGTACCTTCCATGTCTTTTACACCTGGTACAACAATTCCGTCTTCACGGCCTTGCAATGTTTCCTCAAGCACTCCGGCATAAAGACCGAACATGTGCGTTACAGAGAAGATGTCACCACCTTTACGCATGTCTAGCAGTGCACTCAAGTTAAAGCCTTTGTAAGAGAAGGTGTTGCGGATACCACCTGTCCAATCAGGAAGAATATCGCCAAGCACACGGCGCACCGGGTCTTTTCTCGGACGGCCAACCGCGTCAACTACAATATTACCGTCATCATCTCTCAGATAGCCAGTACCGTACAATACTCCAAACGTCTCGCCTGGTCTTGCCTCAAGGCTCAGCCCCCAGTAAGTACCCAACTGATAAGCATCAAGTCCTTCAGTGAGCTCAACTACTTCGTTCCTGTTCTTAGCGAAGTTCACAATGACCTCCCAGTTGAATCCGTCAGCAGTTTGAATTGGCGTACCTCCCACCTGTAGTTCTATACCTTCGTTACCGATTTCACCCACGTTCACAATCTGCGAGTTAAATCCTGAGGCACCGGAAGTACTGATTGGCACTATCTGGTCGACTGTTTTCTTCTTATAATAAGTAAAGTCTACGTAAGCTCTGTCTAAGAAGAAACGAAGGTCAGTCCCAACTTCGATGGAAGTTGTCTGCTCAGGCTGCAGGTTGGCGTTTGCCAATGTGCTTGTATAAGAAAGGTTAGGTATTCCGTCCCAAGGGTCATTCGAGAAGAAAGTACCGACTGTTCTGTAAGGGTCTGTATCGTTACCTACCTGCGCCCAAGAAGCTCTCAACTTACCATAAGAGAGCACATCGCTTTCTATTCCAAAAGCATCTGTGAAAACCAAACTGGTAGACACCGAAGGATAGAAGAAAGAATTATTTGCGATTGGCAGCGTAGAGGCCCAGTCGTTTCGGGCTGTTAAATCTAAGAACAGGTAGTCTCTGAAACCAATGGTGGCCGTACCGTACAAGCTGTTTACAACGCGCTCGCTTCTGAAGTTGCTAGGAGATGGGTTACCCTGCGCATTGGATACGTTGTAAATTCCGGGAACTGCAAGCGCTCTTACAAGCACATCGTTCATTCTGAAATTATTACGTCTGGTATTACCACCAAAAGTAGCGCCAATAGAAATCTCCTCAGAGAGATCCCTTTCAGCAGCAAACAGGAAGTCGAAGTTTGTCTCGCTCACAAATCTTTCAGATTCATAGAAACGTCCCTGCGGGTAATCTATCGTTCCTGTAGCCCAAACGCGTTTGCGGTTTTCTGCGAACATGTCACCGCCACCGCGCACCATCAGGTTTAACCAGTCGGTGAAGTTATACTTCAACGAAACGTTACCGAACAAGCGGTCACGCTGGTTACCGTTCAGGTTATCATAAAGAACGAAGTATGGGTTGTTGTGGTAGTTGTAGTTCCAGTTAAACAATGTACCGTCTTCGTTTCTGTAGTCTCTGAGCCTGTTGATATCAACCTGGCGGCCAAACCACACAAATTGCTGCATGATGTTGTCACCTGAATAACCATTCGATGGACGGTTGTCGCTCTTGTTCTGGATATAGTTGAAGCTGGCAGCAGCACTCAGTTTTGAGCTAAGCGCCATGTTAGCATTCAGGCTGGCAGAGTATCGGGTCAGGTCAGTGTTTGGAACAATACCCTCCTGATCGATATAGCCTAAGGAAAGGCGGGCATTAGCTTTTTCAGTTCCTCCGGTAATAGCAACGTTTGTGTTATTGGTTCTACCTGTCTGAAAGAAGTCTCTCACGTTGTTTGGATTTGCAGACCAGGGGCCAACTCCAAAGAACTGCTCTCTTGGCGCACCATCTAAGCGTGGTCCCCAGCTTTCATCCACACCATCCATTACACCGCCACCGGCACCGTCCACATACTCAAACAGGCCGTTGTACCCCTGTCCATATTCATCCTGGTAATCAGGGAGTATCAGCGGGCTTTCCCAAGTTGTGCTGTGGTCAAGTGTTACACCAAGTCCCTGTGCATTTCTGCCAGACTTTGTAGTGATAAGGATTACACCGTTTGCAGCACGCGAACCGTAAAGGGCGGCAGCGTTAGCACCTTTCAGCACAGAAATAGAAGCGATATCATTCGGGTTGATATCAGCAGCAGCGTTACCATAGTCCACACCACCATAACCCGCATTTGTGTTGGTGCTGTTGTTAATTGGAATACCATCCACAACAAAAAGTGGCTGGTTATCTCCTGTAAGGGAGTTGTTACCGCGAAGCGTAATACGGGCAGAGGAACCTACCGCACCACTGGAATTCACGATTTGCACACCCGCCACTTTACCGGAAAGAGCATTCACCACGTTTGTTTCACGAGCCTGGTTCACTCTTTCACCAGCTACTTCCTGAATGGCGTAGCCCAGGGCTTTTTTCTCACGCTCGATGCCAAGGGCAGTTACCACCACCTCGCTAAGCTGCTCTGCATCCACCACTAATCGCACATCTACCGCATTAGCACCATTGATTGGCCGCTCAACATTTTTGTAACCTATAAACCTATATATGAGCGTATTACTTCCCTCCGGAACATTCACAACATACGTTCCGTCTGCGCCAGTAGCAGTACCAATTGTAGTACCCTTCACGAGAACAGTAACACCAGGCAAAGGCAGGTTAGTGTTTGCATCTATCACTTGTCCAGACACAGCCCTGGTTTGCGCCATGGCTTGCTGCAGCAGCGCCATCACAAGGAGCATGCTTAATAGTAGTATTTTTTTCATTTGTTAGTTATAAAGTGAGAAATAGAAATGTATAAATAAAGTTTTTGGTCTAAGAGAAGGCAGAATCCACCTAGATTTCTGAGGGGCTGTAACATTACAGCTGTTGATTAAACTTACCGCCTTTGTCGGGTAAAGCATGTGTCAGTTCATCAGTGACAGAGGACTGCTGGTGCCTTGAAGCTGGCATAAATAGAAAGCAGACGCACTTTAGGTAAAAGAGCCTTTATAACCCGTGAGTTTATAAAGAGCTTATAGTAGAGTCAGCAGCAAAGCAAAAGCTGTCATGACTGATATAGAAACAACAAGACCCTGAGCAGAAACCTACACTGCAGGGTTATCCGGAATTTTTTGCTTTGAAATGCACTCGGGGAGAGTCAGGAAAGAGGAAAAGTAGCTTCATATGTATAGTTGTTTAAGGTGAGATTACATCGAATTTATGCAATATTTTTTACATACGCCAATTTTAAATATTCTTTTATTCTATTAAACTGGCTCACAGCACTTAAACAGCCATCTTTTCATTTATGAAAAAGACACTGTTAAAAATATATAGTTTTATAAATAGGAGATTGCGCTATTTTTTGTTGCATTATTAATACGATAAAACTACAAAACAGTTTCCTGTCATCAGCATAAAGATGTATTCAGCAATAAATATAACTTTAGCAATAAAATAATGTCTATTTAAATGAAGCAAGCTTCACCTGAAGTCCAATACCACCGTAAAACTGTTTAAACTTCATATTGAACGATTCGGGCTCCAGATATGGAAAGTATGAACTGGCATTGAAGTGGTTAAAGCGACTAGAAACCTCAAGAAAGAAAAGGGATTTGTTGTTCACAGCGTATTTTACTTTACCTCCAAATGAATAGGAGTAGCGTTCGGTAAAGTAATCATTTATATCTTTCTCACCGTTGAGCACAAAAGAGTGATTTTGAATAAAATTATAGCGCGTAAAGCTGGCAGTAGGTGCAAAACGCAGGTTATTCACAATAACAAAGTCGTACTCCATAAAGCCATTCAGGTTAAGGCGCATGTTTGGCCAGTATCCTGTATTGTGGTTTAACTGCCTCGAAGGCACCCCTTGTTTACTAAACTCTTCAACCAGGTACTGCTCTCCTACCTCAAACAGCTCCATACTGCCGCTCACGCCTATATAGAAATTATACAGCGAGGCAGCAATGCCCATTGTCGTGTGAAGGGAAGCATAATAGGAAGCATTATAGGTGTATGTCTTGTCGCTCTCGTCGGAGTCTGGCCTTGGCAGTTCCCTGTAACTTAACAAGGCCTTGCCGCTGCCTGATGATAAACCAGAAATGAAATGTATGGCAAAAGGTGGTTTCTCGTCCGGGGCAATTACAACTTTCTCAGACTTCTCGTTAGTGCCGTAAGGGGCAATCTCAGGTTGGGCAGGAGCAGCTACGGCAGCTTCTAAATTCTGAAGTACAAAGCTTAAAGTGCCTATGCGCTTGTCCTCAATATCGACCTGACGTTGTTTCTCTCCTTCCTCAAAGAAAAAGGGACTGCCATCATCTGACAAGTCCCGGTTGTTGTTTTCATCAATAAAATAGGCCAGCTTCTTCTGTGCATCCTGGGCAATCAGCATCACGTTAACGGTTCCAGCCTTTACATTCTCTGGCTTTCGCAGGTACCACAAAACGACTAAGGTATCTGTATAGTCAGTCAGAACAGGCAACTTAACTTTCAGTAACTCAAACGGAATTTTATGTTTAGGAAATGTAAGCGCCAGATCAGCGGTGTTGATAGTGTTTTCCGGAAGAAGTTCTGCTAAGGCCACAGGCACTGATTCGGAGTCCTGGTTTTTACTGAATATTTCGTTGAATCTTTTTTGTGTGGCAGCAGAGGACGGATCTCCGATATAAATTATTTGTGCACTAACAGATGGGGCTACAAGCAAAGAAATGAAGCAGCATACAGCTATTAGGCTTAATAAGTGGTTTTTCATAGTCAGGAGATGCAAGAAAACTATAATACTCCTAAGCTATAAATTTATCCTAAAATAGTAAAGCATTTTCCTAACAACTGTTAGTTCACTGTAGATACTCCTGGCTTCTAACTGAAAATCTGGTAAGTAATAAAGGCCATCACGTAAGCAAGTCCGCTCATATAGATTAGCTGCGCCAGCGGCCACTGCCAGCTTTTTGTCTCGCGGCGCACAATAGCCAGCGTACTCACGCACTGCATCGCGAACAGGTAAAAGATCATGAGCGAAAAAGCACGGGCAGGCGTGAAGAAAGGGTCTCCGTTGGCATCTTTCTCTGTCATGAGCTTATTTTTGATGGTGCTCACATTCTCCTCCTCCCCAATACTATAGATGGTGGACATGGTCCCCACAAATACTTCGCGTGCCGCAAAGGAGGTAAGCAGGGCAATACCAATTTTCCAGTCGTAGCCCAATGGCCGGATAACGGGCTCTATCGTGCGGCCGATAACACCGGCATAAGAAGACTCCAACTGGTAAGAAGCAATCAGATTCTCTGCCTGCGCCTCGTTCAGGTTCTGGGCTTGTGCTTCTATCAGTGCTTTCTGCCGGGCTACCTCAAAATTATCACCGGGGCCGTAAGAAGCCAGCACCCAGAGGATGATAGATACGGCCACAATCACCTTCCCGGCTTCAAATACAAAGGCCTTCGACTTCTCTACAATAGTAAGCCCCACATTCTTCCAGCGCGGCATCTTATATACAGGGAACTCCATGATAAAGTAACTGCGCTCACGGGCTTTCAGGATTGTTTTTAAGAGTAATGCAGAAAATATAGCCGCCAGGAACCCAATCAGGTACAGCCCCATCAGCACAATCCCCTGCAGGTTCAGGAACCCAAAGTAATACTTCTCTGGCACTACCAGCGCTATCAATACAGTATAAACGGGTATGCGGGCAGAGCAACTCATCAGCGGTGTCACGAAGATGGTTATCATCCTGTCCTTCCAGTTTTCAATGGTTCTGGCTGACATTACCGCTGGCACTGCACAGGCTACTCCTGAAATGAGCGGAACTACGCTCTTCCCGTTCAGGCCGAACTTGCGCATGATCTTGTCCATCATGAACGTGACACGCGCCATATAACCAGTTTCCTCCAGTATGGCAATAAAGGCAAAGAGTACGGCAATCTGCGGCACAAAAATCAGCACTCCACCCAAGCCGGCAATCACACCTTCCGTGAGCAAGTTCACCAGTGGCCCTTCAAAATTCTCTTGTATGAGCAGATTCAGGTTGGCGATTCCCAAGTCAATAAGGTCCATGGGGTAACTGGCCCAGGCAAACACCGCCTGAAAAATAAGGAACAGGATAGTGAAGAAAATAAGGTAACCGAATACCTTGTGCGTCAGCACCTGGTCGAGGCGGTTGCTGAACTTCTCCGCCTTATCTGCCTTTTCCACCCGCACAATATCCAGCAGCATTTCGTTGATGCGGGTATAGCGGGCAACAGTTTCGTTGGCCTGTTGGGTAACAGAGTGAAAACCTGCCTCCTGCAGCAAATCATCCAGCCACGCCACATCCTGCTCTGGCAGAAATTTCAGGTTCTTGTAATGGTGGGCATACTGCAGCGCCAGGTAATCGTTGTTCAGGCTAAACCTGGATTTTATATCCTGCAACATTGGCTTTAGATCCTCCGGCACCTCATAAAAAGTTGCCTTTGTTGTCTCCAACTGCTGCGACATAATAATTTTGAGGGCAGCTACTCCCAGCCCCTTGCGGGCATTCATAGGAATTACCGGCACCCCCAGTTCCCGTTGCAGGGCAGGAACATCTATCTTTACGCCCTCCTGCTCAGCCACATCCACCATGTTCAGCGCCAACACCGACGGAATCTGCAAATCAGCCAGCTGCGAAAAAAGCAGCAGGTTGCGCTTCAGGTTAGAAGCATCAGCGGTTATGATAACAAGGTCTGGGTAGTGCCTGGACTCGGGGTCGTAGAGCAAATCGATAATAACGCGCTCGTCCAGAGACTTAGGATACAGGCTATAGGTACCCGGCAGGTCAATAATCTGCGCCTTTAACTTCGGGGTAAGCTGGCTATAGCCTGTTTTTTTATCTACTGTAACACCCGGGAAATTACCTACCTTCTGGTTGAGTCCCGTCAGTTGGTTAAATAGAGATGTTTTTCCTGAGTTTGGATTACCAATTAAAGCAATTTTTGCAATGGTTGGTTGCACAGGAGGCCTCTCGACCTGTGGTATATCAGGTTGGGTAGTTACAACACTCATGAATCTGGTTTACTACTTGAGCAATATTGTCTCGGCTTCGTCTAAGCGCAGTGAGAGGGTATAGTCGTTCACAATAATGGTGATAGGGTCACCGAAAGGAGCACGGCTATTCAGCTTCACTTCCGTGCCGGGCAGGCAGCCCATCTCGAGCAGCTTCAGGCCCATCTCAGGGTCATTGAGGCAGCAGATAACACCGCTTTCCCCTATTTTCAGGTCGCGCACACTTTTTTGCCCCTGCTGCTCTTCTGCCTTTTTTCGCACCTCTTACTTTTTATTTAGACTCATTATAAACAACTGCAAGTTACAAGGTGTTCAGTAGGAAAGCAAAAGAATTACAGATTTGAAGACAAGGCGATGCGAGTATTTGTAAATGAGCAGGTTAAGAGATGAAAAAAGTAGAGAGGAGCAAAAAAATCCTGCTCAATTTTTATGATTTACTGATTCTACCTTAGGAACGCACCTCTTATTACACACTGCCAGTATGTGTTGCTGGTGAAGGCACTAACAACGGCAGCAATCTCCGCAGCCTCAAATTAAAAAGTTTACTCTGAATAGAAAATCCGTTTGACGCGGGTGCTGACGTTGGTGAGTAGTTCATAGGGAATGGTGCCGATGCGTTTGGCTAACTCTACCAGCGTCAGCTGCGGGCCAAATACTATGACTTCATCGCCTGCTTTCACACCCAGACCTGTTACGTCTACCATACACATATCCATGCACACATTACCGATGAGCGGACAGCGCTGACCTTGGATGAGTACTTCCCCGATGCCGATGCTGAAGCGGCGGTCATAACCGTCGGCGTAGCCAATGGCAATGGTGGCCGTAGTTTTGTCAGCGTCGGCTATACCTTTTCGACTATAACCCACTGTATCGCCCTGCTTTATCTTCTTTACCTGCGATACAGTAGTCTTCAGCGTGCTCACCGGGCGCAGCGCCTCCTGCTCATCGCCCGTCGCCTCTACACCATACAGGCCGATGCCCAGGCGCACCATGTCCAGCTGATGCTCCGGGAACCGGACGATACCTGCTGAGTTCAGCACATGCTTGATGACATGATATCCCAGCTGTGACTCCACCTTGGCAGACATCTCTCTAAAGTTTCTGATTTGCAGCTGTGAAAAGGCGTTGTGCACTGCCTCATCGGCACCAGCCAGATGGCTGAAAGCGCTCATCACCTGCACCTGAGGGTATTGCTGCAGCAAAGTGAAAAGCGCATCAAACTCTTCTTCGGTGAAACCCAGGCGGTGCATGCCGGTGTCCAGTTTCAGGTGTATTTTATAGGTGGCGGCGCCAGAGAGGGAGGAGACAAAAGCCTGCAGTTGCTCCAGCGCATAAATTTCTGGCTCCAGGTTATACTGCCGCAGTTTTGCAAAGCTGTCCGGCGACGGGTTCATGACCATAATCGGCAGAGTGATACCATTCTCGCGCAGTTGCACGCCTTCGTCGGCATACGCCACCGCCAGGTAGTCCACGCGGTGGAACTGCAGGAGGTTGGCTACTTCGAAGCTGCCGCTGCCATAGGCAAAGGCTTTTACCATTACCATCAGCCGCACATGCGGGGCGAGTTTAGAGCGATAATAGTTGAGGTTGTGCACCAGCGCATCCAGGTTTACTTCCAGCACCGTGCCGTGCACCTTCTGCTGAAAAGCCTGTACAATCTTCTCAAACTCAAATACACGCGCGCCCTTCACCAGTATTAGTTCATCCCTGAAATGAACAGGGCTAAATTGTTCCAGGAAATCTGAAGTGGAAGGGTAAAATGCTGCTGGCGTTCTGAACAGGCTGCTATACTTGCTGATTCTCTCACCGATGGCAATCAGCCGTTCCACGCCCCGCGCCTGCACCAGCTCCGCTACCTGCCTGTACAGCTTCTCTTCCGGCAGCCCAGACTCCAGCAAATCTGAAAGGATGACGGTGCGCTTACCGCGCTGCGGTTGGTTCACGAGCAAATCAAGGGCAATGGCTAAACCAGCCAAATCGTTGTTATAGGTGTCGTCGATGAGATAGCAACCGTTGATGGCTTCTTTCATTTCGAGGCGCATAGCCACCGGGTGCAGGCGGTCCAGCCGGTCCTGAATCTCGGAAAGTGGCAGGTTGCGGTAAAGCAGCACTGCCAGGCAGTGGAGCGCGTTTTCTACAGAGGCCTCGTCGGTAAACGGAATCGCCAGCCGCTGCTTCTCACCCTGGTAAGTATAGACCACAATGGTTTTGTGACCAACGGTGCTGGTGTTTTTTATGGTGATGTCTGCTGCCTGTGTCCTGCCCCATGTGAAGGCGTTTATACCCTGCGCCTGCACTGCCTCGTGCACTAGTGTATGGTCGACACAGTAAAAGAGCAAGTCAACTTCTTTGAAAAGCTTCAGCTTCTCTTCTGCTTTCTGCTGCTGGGACGAAAAGCCTTCGTCATGGGCACTGCCGATGTTGGTGAAGATGCCTAAGGTTGGCTGAATGACTTGCTGCAGTTTTTCCATCTCGCCGGGCTGCGAGATGCCCGCCTCAAAAATGGCGAAGGTATGGTTCTGCTCCATCTGCCACACACTCAGCGGCACACCCAGCTGCGAGTTATAGCTGCGCGGACTTTTCACTACCATCTCATCGGGGCTTAGCAGCTGCGCCAGCCACTCCTTTACAATCGTTTTGCCGTTGCTGCCCGTAATTCCAACTACTGGTATAGGAAACTTTTCCCGGTGGAATGCCGCCAGCTTTTGATGCGCTTCCAGGCTATCTTGTACCTGCAAGATGTTTGCCTCCGGATACTGCTCCTTCAGCGCTGACTCCTCCCCCTGCTCCACCACAAAGTTCCTTACACCCTGCTGATACAGCTGCGGCAGGTATTTGTGGCCATCGTTATACCTGCCATGGATGGCAAAGAACAGCGTGCCTGCTGGCTGCGACAACTTGCGGCTGTCGGTGAGCAGGTGCACCACCGACTGTGCCTGCACGACCTGCACCACGTGGCCTTGTATAACAGATATAAGTTCCTGGAATGTGAGCATGGGTAGAAAAGGTGTGCCTGCACCAAAGATAAGCTAAAAGTGAAGGAATTTCGTAACGAAGACTTCATCTTATCTGGTGAAGAAAGACAAATAAGAAGCAGCAAATACGTAATTTTGCGCGCTTTAAATATTACCCGTGGAAACCACTACTACCAAACCATATTACACAGCAGGCATTGCAGCTTTTGTCATCTGGGGATTTATCCCTTTTCCGCTCAAGGCACTGTCAGCATACCCCAGCGGACAGATCCTGCATTTCCGTGTGGCCTTTTCCATTGTGTTGCTGCTGCTTATCTCGCTCCTGTTCCGGCGCAGGAAGGTACAGCAAACACTGGCGCAGGTAAAAAACGCAGTGCCCCGCGAGAAGCGGCTGTTTATGCTGTATACTTTCCTTGGTGGTGCACTGCTCACCGTTAACTGGCTGGCTTTTATCTACGTTATCAACCACATCAATATACAGACAGGCTCCTTCTCTTACCTGCTTTGTCCTATCCTAACGGCAGTGCTCGGTTTTATACTGCTGAAAGAGGAACTGCGGGCAAACCAGTGGCTGGCTATTGGCCTCAGCGCCCTGAGCTGTGTGCTGGTAGGCACCGGTGAGTTGTCCAGTCTGCTGTTTAGTTTGCTTATCGCGCTGAGCTACGCCTTCTATCTTATCACGCAGCGCCTCCTCAAGAACTACGATAAAATTGTGCTGTTAACGCTGCAGTTGCTGCTCTCTTTTGCACTTCTCGCACCATTCTATACTTATTTCAAGGGTGAAAGCACCGTGGCTCTAAATGGCCACTTCTTCCTGAATATTGCCATTCTGAGTATTGCCTTTACCGTTCTGCCGCTTTTCCTGAATCTTTTTGCGCTGAAAGAACTGACCTCCGGCACTATCGGCATCCTGATGTACATCAATCCCATTATTAATTTTGTGATGGCGTTCCTTTATTTTAACGAGCAAACGACGCCAACAAAGCTGCTGGCTTACCTGCTGATTTTTATTTCTGTGATAATCTACAACCTCAACATAAAAGGACGCAAGAAGCGGGGCAATGGCCTGGTTATTCCGCCAGTAGGCACTACAGCAGTTACAAAATAAGAGAAGCCCCACCAGTTGCAACTGGTGGGGCTTCTCTTAAAGAATTATCTTATACTATTGTCCGTCGATTGTACGGTTTTCAGGCGTAGTTGGAATTGGGCGCTGGTTTGGATTTTCCTTTAGCTGCCTTTCCATGTTCTGTTGATGCAGACGGCGTGCCGCTGTATCCACGTTAGAGCGCATGTCACCAAACTGGTCAGCCTGCTCGCCTGTTACAGCGCTATCGCCTATGGTAGATGGTCGCGGCTCATTCAGGTGCTCTGCATCCGACATTTCTACAATTGCCGCGGAGGTACTGGTATCGTCTGTGGGATTAGATGCTGGCCTTTCTCCGTTACAGCCAAATCCTATAACAGCCGCAAAAGCCACTGCCACCCCTGTTTTAAATATATTTGATATTGTTTTCATGTCCGTTTTCAATTAGTTATTGTACTGATTTTAACGGCCACAGCGCTAATAGGTTGTAGGAAGGAGTTTCTAATAGAATGGTACTCGGGCTAAACTACCCTGCTCCTCCTGTGGATGCAAGCCTCCCTTCAGAATTAAGGGAGAGGGACATATTTTACTGTTCGCTTATACTTCCCTTCAATAGTTCATGAAAACTAAAGACCAACAGTACAAGGGTAAAGAGAGGCAACGACTGGTGCTCAACAACCTGTGATTTATACTCCAGCCGTTCAGAAACCCAATTCTCTAAAACCCAAAGCCAAACATAATACCGGTTCTGGCCCTATTACCCTCCTGAAACGAAGTCACAAAATCGACCCGGAGCACTTTAAAGATGTGCTCGATGCCGAGGCCCAACTCCAGGTAATTCCGCGACTCCTTTGTGTTCAGGTAGTTCACGCTTACGACCTCCTGCCATTTCAGCTTACGGAACAGTGGTATTTTGTTGAACAGGAAGCCGTTGAAATGGTGCTCATAATGCGCTTCCAGGTAGCGGTTATTGGTGCTGTAGCGGTAATAGTCCAGAAGCTGGAACCCTTCGTACACGCCGGCAAACAAGGTTCGGTTGCCGTTAAAGTGCTTGTAGTCCATCAGGTACATCTCCTGCTTGTTCCAGAAAGTGCCTCCCATTACACTGTACTTGCTGAGGCCAAGCAGGCCCATGCTCACATCGTCGCTGATGCGCAGGGCGGCAGTGCTAAAATTCACATCACTACCCAGGGCATTTATACCTGTGCGGAAGCCAAGAGAGAACGTGGGGTATTTTGAGCCCAGGTTAATTTTGTTATCCGGACGTGTGATGTACTTCTGCCCTGGCTGCACACTAACAGTTAGGCTGAGCGTAAGTGCTTCGTGCGGAGAGAAGGAGGCATCTGCCAGTTCGGCATTAACAGGCACATTAGAGGTAAAGCGGCTCGTGACGTCGTCCATGCCTTTCCGGAAGCTGAAGTCTGTGGTATTCTGCAGCGGCATACGGTGCGCATAGTCCATCCATCCATTCAAGAACACGCCATTCCATGGTTCGCCACGATAACTGATGCGGCCAAAATCGCGCTGGTACAGCTTCATGTAATTTCGCTCGGCCGCTAAGGTGTAAATGGTGTTGACGAAGGGCGAAATAGGGTTCACACTGCTGATTTGCTCTACATAGCGGCCACCCTCCACAGACACCGTGCTGTTGTCAATCGGGTTATAGTTATAGGTTAGCCGCAGTTTCGCATTCAGTTTCTCGTTCGAGAAGCCATACCGGACAGCTGGGGCAATTTCATAGCGGGTGCGGTCTTCGAATCGTTTCGTGTATTCCATCTGTATATCGGCCACTACACCCTCCACTGTGTTGTACTGCAAAATACTGGGTCCGCCGGTTATACTTACTAGGGGATTAAAATTGTAGAACTTCTTCTGATAGGTATTGGAATAAGTGTAGCCCCGGATAAAGAAGCTGCCAAAGGAAGGTTTATTCCGTACCCGGTCAAGAGAATCCTGGTAGGGCTTTGACTTCTTTATTACTTCCAGGCTGTCCTTTTTCTGGTAATCTGTTACCTCCTCCTGCGTCAGCGGCACCGGCCTTATCTCTGCCCAATAGGCCGAATCACGGTCATTGGCTTCTTTTTCTACTACCAGAATTTCCTTACTGAACAACTTCTCATCATGTATAGGCTGCTGCGCTTCAGGTGCTATCTCCTCCGGCTCTATCAGTTTTATCTTCGGCTTCTTCGCAGGTCTGGCTTGCGCTACGGCAAGTTCCTCTTCCGTAGTAGCTGGCTCCGGCGCTACTTCCTCCAGTTTAGGAGGTCTTGCATAGGCTGGCTGCACCCTGTACTTTGAGTATACTGCCATGGCATAGCCACCGCCCTTGAAGCCCAGACCTGCCGCCTCAAAGCTGAAGCGCTGTGACACCGGCAGCCAGATTTGCTCCGCCACCGGCGCATATACCTGCCGCACCCGTATCCAGTCCACGAAGTCTATACCTGCGTCTTTCGTCAGTTTGAGGTCGGTGCTGTGGATGCGCCAGCTGCCATCCACGATGTAGATATTGCCTGAAAAAACCGGGTCGTTTTTGCGGCGAGGGATGACTTTTATCTTGTTGATGGTGCGGCCGTTTTCCTGGAACGTTCCGAGGTATTCGAAGCGGTAGTAGAAGAGTGCATTGTTAGCCAGCGGCGACACAAAGCCCCGCTCACTTAGTCCCTCCACCTTCAGCAGGTTATCGTAGAAGCTGATGTTCATCTCTGAGGCCTGGTTAAAGCTGAAGCCTTTCTTCTGTCCGCTTACCTTGCTCGAAATAATGCGCTCATTTACTTTATTTGACCGCTTAAAGCTCAGCTCCGACACCGACTCCGACAGGTACACAATACCCGTATCCACATCCACTACTTTTATACCCAAGACCTTTGGCGGCACTTTGTCGAGCCGATACACGCCTTTCATGTACACGCGGGCGCTCCAGGCCTTTGCCTCCTTCTGATGATACCGGCCCAGCTTTATAGCATTGCGCATGATGGCGTAAGCAGGGTCTTCGTCGGCAGCACGCACTATAACTTCCTTTAGGTTCAACACCTCCGGCTGTAGCTGCACGTTAAGTTCCTGCGTTCCTTCCCCAATCGTTACCGTCTCCAGTTTGGCACGGTAACCCACATACTTAAACTCAAAAGTATACGTGCCGGGGCTGAGTTGCAACTGGTAGTAGCCTTCGTCGTTGGATGCGGTGCCACTGGCTGCTTCTTTAATGTAGATGCTCGCAAACGGCAAGCCCTTTCCTTCTTCATCGGTAACACGACCGCGGATCACACCAGCCATAGAAAAAAGTGGCAGCAGGAACAACAGGAAGAGCAGGTAATAGTGACGCATGTGCAAAGGTTATGACGCTTTAGCTAAGCAGGTGGACAAAGCTATATAACAAAGGATTCTGAATTAGATAAGAATATTATTCAAAAAACTGACAACTCAAAATTTACAACATAAAGAGCCAGGATATTGATGAAACTTAGTAGCTGAAGTTGCTCTCTGTCCTTATGGGAAAGTTTTGGTATCCTTTCAACCGATTTAGAAGTTCAAGCTTCCTTTCTGAGTTATAGCATTTCTGGACTCTGCTCCTCTAACGCAAAAACTAAGCAAATATGATTCTTCCCAACGCGCTTTTATAGTACAACTTATTCTATTCCAAAGGCTTGCCTACCTTCACCAAGGCCTCCTGCTTTGTAAGCCTTCTTTTGTACTGCACATTCAGCAGCACGCCCAACAGCACCAGTCCCATTCCTGCATAGGTCCAGATATTGAGCAGTTCTCCGAAGAACACAAACCCGAAGAAGAGGGCGTAGATAATTCCAATATAGGTCAGGTTAGCCACTTTGGAAATCTCCTCGTGCTGGTAAGAAAGAGTCATGTAGTACTGTCCTAACTGTGTGAATAACCCTACCAGCAGGAGCATCGCCCAGTCCCAGCCCTCCGGCTGCACCCAGTTAAACAGCGTATAAACCCCTACTACTGGTAAAGTAACCAGCGGAAAGTAAAAGATGATGACCAGCGGATGTTCGTTCACGTTTAGCTTCCGCACGATGGTATAAGCCACTCCTGTAAACACAGCACTCAATACGCCCAGCCACAGGTATAAGGTATCTATACTCGTTTCCACGCCCTCTATTACCAGCACCCCCGAGAATGACACTAGGAAGAATACCCACTGCCAGAGCCTCACCCGCTCTTTCACCACAAAAACACCCAGTACGGCCGTGAAAATTGGCGCCAGGTACTGTAATGTTGCGGCCGTAGCGAGGGGTATGTTCTGCAGCACATTAAAGAAAAGGATAAGCGCCACCGCCCCAAAGGCACCACGTGCAAAGAGCCACTTTCTGTTATTGCCCCAAACACTTACACCAGCCCGCCGCAGAAATACCAGGCTGATAGCAAGGGAAATAAGCGACCTAAAGACAATAATCTCCTCCGCCGGAATATGCGGCACCCACTTTACACACACCTGCATCAGCGCAAAAAAGAACGTAGACAGCAGCATGTATATAACTCCCTTTGATAACTTCATCTTAAACAATTTCCACTACAAAGGTCTGTGTTTTGAGTGTCGATTACTAATTGTTGCGCGCTGGTTGCTGTTCAAAGAATCGTATTCCTGATACTTGTACAGCTGAATGCAGAGGTTGTGCTATCCAACATCTAGAACTCTCTTATTTTACTTGCCTGCCTCAGAACCATGCACTGCAGCAGTTTGTTTATATTTGAATAAACAACCCACAACAGACTTGGAGCGACAGAAGCAACAAAAGAACTATACACCGAAAGAAGCTTTGATAAAAGCGGCAGCCTATTGTGCCTACCAGGAACGTACACAGCAGGAGGTTCGAACAAAACTCTACTCCTACGGGCTAGAGCCGGATGACGTAGAAGATTTGATTATACGCCTAAGCCAGGAGAAGCTGATTGACGAAGAGCGGTACGCGCAAAGTTATGTGCGCGGCAAGTATGGCTTGAAAAAATGGGGCCGTCGCAAGATCGCACAGGGACTGAAGAGCAAAGGCATTTCTGATTACTGCATCAAACAGGGCATGAAAGAAATAGACCCTGAGGTATACGAGGAAAACCTGCTGGGTCTGCTGGAGAAGAAGAACGCCACCGAGAAAGAAAAGAACCCCTTCGCGCGCCGCCAAAAGTTGAGTTGCTTTCTCATGAGCAAAGGCTATGAAAATGACCTGGTGCAGGATGCATTAAAGCGACTGGAGTTAGAGGGTTAGGCAAGTTTAGTGAATTCCTTGGCGCTGGTATTACCTCACCCCAGCCCTCTCCTAAAAACAGGAGAGGGAGTTTGGCTTCCCGGCACCTCCTCTCCTAAAATAGATAAGAGGTTGATTTGCGACCTTCTCCTACTTCTTTGAGCTACCCTCGTGTGAAGTTTGTATGATTGAAATCGTGCTACGTCATACTTGATACTTGTGTTGCTTTTACCTTTTAGGTGGAAGCTGCAGGTTCTGGATTCTGCGTTGTGGGACCAGCACCACGCGTCGGCCCGTGATTTCCTCCAACATGGGTTTAAGTATTTTTTCAGCATTTTCCGTTGTCTGCCGCAGAATACCCGAGTTTAGGGCAGCCTTCTTTACATTCTGCTCGGCATACTTGTATCCCTCCTCCACCAGTTCTGCATCCTGGAAATAAGTATTTTCTTTGCTGAATACTTTGGACTTGCTGTGATCTACTTTATAATAGCAGATTTCGGGAGCAGGCAAAGCCACCTGCACGAGTGTGTCTCCCTGAAACTGAATGTCCGCCTGCGTAATTTTGGCAAAGTCCACACAGCCCACGGCCTCACCAGACACAATTAGTACTAGTTTGGAGTTTGGAATAAAGCGGGAGACGGTTTTCTCATACTCCACCACATCCTTGAAATTGTAGCGTACCAGCTCCATACGGCCCATGTCTTCAACCGATGTCAGCACTGTGTTAAAGTTCACTACCACCTCCGGCACCTTCTCCTTCTCATCTTTATTAAAGAAGCTTCCGAAGATGCGCCAGAAAAAGATACCAGCCAAAATGATGAGAATCCAGGGGATAAGCTTAAACAGGAGGCGGAGCAGGGGCATGTGGTGGAATAAGTGTTTAGATGCGCGTGGATTTATATTACTTTTACGCTATTTTAACACAAATCATGCCTAATAAGTTACAGGCTTTGCTGCCCCACCCGCAGCTAAGCGCAGCATCTGAAAAGAGGATACAGGTGGCATTCATCATTCTCTGGACAGTGCTGCATACACTTCTTTTCTTTAAGTATGGCGTCCGCACTACCGACGATTCCTGGGAGTACCTGAAGTATGCCCAAGGTATTGCAGATGAGTTTTACTTCGCCAACAACTACTATATGAAGTACCTGGGATACCCACTGTTTCTTGCTCTTCTGTTTAAGCTAGGCTTGGGCCTGAAAGGAGTCATTATTGTGCAGACATTGCTCTCTGGTATTGCCACCGTTTTCTTTTACCGCACCACGAAGCTGCTGGCTGGTAATTCGCTCGCTCCTGCCCTTGCCACATTTATATTGATTATATGGTATGACCTGCAGCTGTTTCACGCCTTTATTATGACAGAATCGTTGTATGTTAGCCTTTTGATGTATGCGTTTTACCTCATTGTGAAGGCAGGTTACGTGAGGCAGTCACTTTGGGCAGTTCCGGTCTTGCTCTATGTGGCGCTGGTTAGACCGAACGGCTTTATCGCAGTAGTGGCCTACGCTGGCTACCTGATTACGCTAGCATACCAGATGGCTCCTTCAAAAAAGGCACAACGGTTGCTAATAGCAGCAGTGGTTATTGTACCGCTTGCCGCCATCCTTGTAGTGGACCAGTACCTGCTGCAGTCTTTTACGGTAGTAGAAACCTATGAGAAAGGAGAAGTGATTTACCTGTACAAAGGTCTGCTCGTACATTCAGATAAACCCATTGTTATGCCTCCGGCAGACGCGTCGCCTCTTACAAAACTCTACCTGTTTGTGCGCGACAACACCTCCTACTTTTTCAGGATGTCTGCTTTGCGCTTCCTGCTGTTCTGGGGGAATGTGAAGCCGTTCTTTTCAGTGTTTCATAACACGATGATTGCGCTGCTTCTGTACCCGATGTACTTCTTTGGCGCTAAAGCACTTTTGAAAGAATATGTTCCGCTTGCTGTCCGGGTGTTTGGGGTGCTGCTAGTAGTACAGCAGGCATTCATCACCACCATTACAAGCGAAAATGAAACCGGCCGCTTTCTAATGAGCGTGGTGTTTGTTGTTTTTGCCTTTGGCGCCACAGGCATCAGCTGGCAAATAGAAAAGTGGAAGACCAGGCGCAACAACTAGCTACACCTCCACCCCTAGCCGCTCCTTAAAGCCTGCGTTGCCTTGCAGGCCACCGGTATGAATAGCAACAATACGGCTGCCTTTGGGGAAGTACCCTTTTCGTATTAACTCAAAGAGGCCATAGAGCATTTTACCGGTGTAAACCGGCTCCAGTGGAATATGATGCTGCTTGTGGAACGCCTGCATAAAAGCCAGCAGTTCCGGCTTTACCTTTGCATAGCCGCCAAAGTGGTAGTCAGCAATGAGGCGCCAGTTGTGATAAGTATGGCCGCAGTAGGTGTAGACCAGTTGCTGTATGTCTTCCTGTAAAAAATCACCACCCCTTAACGCCGGAAAAGCCAGCACCTGCTTCTCTCCTGCCAGACCAGCAACGATGCCTGCCACTGTGCCTCCTGTTCCGGAGGCGCAGCATACGTAGTCATAGTCAATGGCGATATCCTGTACAATTTCGGTGCAGCCTTTTACTGCCAGGCTGTTGGTGCCGCCTTCCGGTAATACAAAAGGCTGACTATACTGCTCCGACAATTCCTGTAGAAAAGCCGCATCATCTTTTTTCCGGTACTTTTCGCGGGACACGTACTGCAACTGCATACTACAGGAGGTGGCGAACCGGAGGGTAGGGTTAAGCGGCAGGTGCTCTTCTCCCCGTATAATGCCGATTGTTTTAAAGCCAAAAGTTTTACCCGCAGCCGCTGTGGCTGCGATGTGGTTGGAGTAGGCACCGCCGAAGGTCAGCAGCGTGTGATGCTGCAAGCGTTTTGCCTGCTGCAGATTATACTTCAGCTTACGCCATTTATTCCCTGATATCTCCGGATGCAGCAGGTCCTCCCGCTTTATCCATAGCTCTACCTGGTGTTCTTGCAGCAGTGGATCCTGTAGTTGTTGCAGTGGTGTATCCATGGCTTCATAAAGAAGACCCAGCTCTAGCTGAGGCTCTTATGTATTGTCTGAATCAGGATTTACAGGATACAAGAAGAACAACTATAATTTGTCTCCATAGACAAATTATAGTTGTTCCTTCTCTTCATTTATAACTCCCAAACTCTCTAACTCACTTATACTTTCTCTACAACGGGTACTTCTTTTGTGGGCTTCTTTTTTACAGCGTAGACAATGGCTCCCACAATTACCAGCAGCAACAGGATAGAAGACACCAGAGAGACAGTATTGCCTAAGTAATAAGCCTTCGGAGCAAACCTGAACTCGATGGTATGCTCTCCGGCTGGTACCTGCATGGCGCGCAGAATGTAGTTCGCCCGGATGTGGTCTACTGGCTCACCGTCCAGGTATGCCTGCCAGCCATCGGCGTAATAAATCTCAGAAAATACGACTAATCCTTCTTCCGCTGCCTGGTACGTATACTTCAGATAGTTTGGCTGATACTCCACCAACTTAATACTTGCATTCTCAGCCGTGAAGTTCTGTTTCTCGATTGGGAATTTAGTTACGTCTACCACGGCGGTTTCGCCTGCATCAAACATCGTAAGGGCATCCAGCTCTTCGTCCGGCGACTGCACCGGCTTCACTTCCTTTACAAACCAGGCATTGCCCAGCACTCCCGGAACGAGTTGTGCCGGCTGCTTTGGATCGCCTGTGATGGCATAGCGCGTGTTCAGCATGCGATATACCTCGAGGTTGTTCTTTGAAATATGGCGGTCGATGACATCCTGGTAACGGCGGAGCTTTGCGCCATGGTAACCACCAATGGATTTATGGAAGTATGAGGTGCGCGCTTCGTTGAAGGGGTTTGGCAGGTTGATGACACGGTAGCTTAAGTCTTTGTCCTGCATGATCATCTGATCAACCTGGGTTGGCTGAAAGTAATTTGCCACCACATCCTGTTGAAAATCGTTGTTGTTCAGGTAGCGCTTGTCCACCGCCCACAGGTCCACCAAAATCAGTAAACCTAATCCGGCAATGGCTACTGTAGCAGAAAGCTTGTTCTTAAGATATAAGTACAGTAAGCCAGCAGCTAAGACAATAAACACGAACGAGCGGAAAGCATCGCTGCGCATCATACTTTCACGGTCGGCACGAATCGCATCAATAGGGAACTGCGCCTGTATCAGTTGCTGATCAGAACCACCCACAAAGCTTGCTGTCCCGGCAAAAAGCCACACGAGCAAACAGATGCCAGCTGTTATGCCTCCCGAAATAAGAAGTTTCTTATCAAGGCTCTCAATGCGGCCCCTTTCATTGATGAGTTTCCAGAGGGCTAGCACTGCCAGAAAAGGCATGGTAATCTGCGCTATGACCAGGGCCGAAGAAACCGCTCTAAACTTATTGTAACCCGGGAAATAATCGAACATGAAGTAGTTAAAGGCTACGAAGTTCTTGCCCCACGCCAGCATAAAGGAAAGCAGCGTTCCCGCTACCAGCCAGCTGACCCAGCGTTTATCTACAATAAAGATACCCAGCACAAACAGGAAGCAAACGATAGCGCCTACATACACTGGTCCGCTGGTCATCGGCTGAGGACCCCAGTACATCGGAAGGCCTTGCTTCACAATCTGCTCTGCCTGCACCGGCGGCACCCCCATTCGGGTAAAGGCCTGGTACGTTTCTGAATCTGTCTCTAATGGTGCGGTGGTGCTGCCACCAAAAAAGTCTGGGATAAGCAGGGTCATAGTTTCGCTTATGCCGTAGCTCCAGTTGAAGGCATATTCCCTGTCCAGACCACTGCCCACGCGTTCGCCGCTGTTTGGCTGCGTCAGTTCAGACTTGCCCCGTATGCTATGCTGGCTGTATTCTGCAGTGGTGTACAGCCTACCGAAATTTACTCCTACAGCCAGTATAGCCGCTACAGCCAGTACCAATCCACGCTTCAGGAGTTCTGCAAAAGTACCGTGTTTGATAGCGTAAATGATTTCCACTACGGCAAAGACTATTATCAGCAGCAGCATGTAATAGGTCATCTGCAGGTGGTTGAAGTGCAGGTTCATGGTAAGGCCCACAGCAAACAGCGCAGCGCCAATCCAGAGGTTGCGGCGCAGCGCGTAAATCAGGCCGGCCAGCACCATCGGGATGTAGGCAATGGTCAGCGACTTTGTATTGTGACCAGCCTCTAAAATGATAATGTTGTAGGAGGTGAGGGAGAAAGCGATAGCGCCTACGATGGCCAGCCACGAGCTCATACCCATGGCTACGAGTAGAATGTACGCGCAAATCAGCGTTGCAAAAATATTACCTGCCAGGGCCGGCAGGTTGAATGTCAAAACAGAGTGTATGTATCCTGACCAGTCACCTGAGAAGCGGGTGTTTATCAGGTAAGCCGGCATACCGCTGAACATGGAGTTTGTCCAGAGCGCCTCTTCGCCGGTAGTCTCACGGTATTGCTGTATTTCTCTGGCACCACCCTGGAACTGCTGGATGTCGTGCTGCGCCAGGCCTTTATCTTGAAATAGAACGGGTGAGAAGTATACGGCCGTTAAAATCAGGAAAATAAGAACAGCGATGATGTGGGGTAATGCATCCCGCTTAAAATCGAAGGAAGTAGTTGTCATATCTTTCAAAAACCTCAGAATAGAGGTTGAAAGATAACAGTTTTATTTTACTTCTTCATAATCGACGTATTCCCCGCCATTGAAATCCTTGCGCTCCGGTTGCTCCGGAATATAGTCGATTTTCACGTTGCCCTTAGCCCTGCCGTTCTGGTGGCTTCCGTTGCTGTGTGGCCCCTGTTGCTGGCGTTGCTGCTGGTGCATGTTCGAGTAAAAGAACGTGCCGTTACGCACTTTCTTCTTTATGAACATCCCGATAAGCCACCTGAACAACAAGGGTGCGACCATGCGGATGAAGAAAATGATGAGTAGTGTGGTGAATATGAATTTGATCATGATAAAGCTCTCTTAGGTAAGGTACATACTGCAAAAACAGTACCCATATCTACTTACAACTCCTCTGCCAAAACTTTGTTGTATGCCTTTTTGGCGGATGTTCCGCAAAGATAGGAAGTATACCTTGAAATGCCTTTCTGAATGGGTTAGTTCCCTGTGTAGTTCTTTCGCTAGCCTTGCTTCAATAGCTGGTAATTGGATCTACCTAACTTTCCAATGATGTTTAAGTCATTTGCGCCTAAGCTGCCGTAGTTACTGTTTATCCAGCGGCATCAGACCTACTGTTCTATAGTCATTGCTCTGTGCTCTCCAGGCCGAGGGGCCTCGTCTTTGGGCATCGCGCTGTGTAACTGAAGCTGCCCTCGCGCTGCTCGGGCTGCCTCACTCCGTTCGGCACCGCAACATTTACAAGGCGCTCAACCCAAAGACTGGAATCAGTTTCACTCCGTGCTGGAAAAAACTGTAGAGTAGAGGGTATGGAAAGTTGTGTCGTAGAGGCGTAGGGAACATCGCCTACTTTCTTCCTTTTCCGAAGTTTACCTGTAGTCCGATGGATGGGATAAACGTCATGCCGGAGAAGCTGTAGGCTTTGGCGTTGAGGAGTTCATAGCTGCCATAGTTCTGGTAATACATCGTGAGGGCTGGCAGCAGATAGATTCCTTTATAGCCTAGTTTGGCATTGACAAAGATACCGTAGGATGAAAAGCTGTTCTTGTTCGTTAAGGCATCCAGTTCCAGGCTTTCACCGCCGTACTTCTTAAACAACCTGCTCGGCTCAAAGCCATACTCAATAAAGGTGTGGTTGTAAACAGCTCCGAAAGCAATACTTCCTATCTCCTCTTCCACGCCAAAAGACTTGCTGAAGATGAGCGGCACTGTAACATCCTTCCTTTTAGCTGTAAACTGCAGCACCGGCTGCAGCTTACCCAGGAACAGCTTATCTACCCAATCAGAGCTTTGCCCTGCGTATTGCAGCCCCGTGCTGCCATACCACCTCCCGTCACCACCCGGATTAGCAGGTGTGCCCGTTGAGCCCATGAACTGGAACATGGCATCAAACACATGCACGCCCGAGGCATACTTGTACCCCACATCTACACGCTCCACCAAACCGTAGCGCAGGTACAGGTCAAAGGTAGGCCCCACCGGGTCCAGCGCGTAAGCCAGCATGGCTCTGGTGGCAGTCTCCACCTCGTTATCATAAAAAACGGTGTCTTTCTTGGCGATGGCATCTACTGCTGCTTTGGTAATATCGTCCAGCTGCCCGAGTGGTTCTGTGGCAATGTTGCCGCCGAAGTTTACACCAACTTTAAACTTACCCGGTGCCGTTACTTTACCAGAGTTTATAACAGCGCGTGGTGCTGTACAGCTCATAATAAAACAGAGCAGCACAAAAGACATTGCTTTATACCTGAAAGCTACAGAAGGACGCATACCTTAGGTTTGAGAATGTGTGGCAAAAGACTGTGAAAGAGTGCGGATCGGAAAAAGGCCTACACAGGTATCAGTATGGGAAGCTGAAACCTTAGCGCCGTCTTCCTGTCCAGCGTTCTACTACGGTGTAAATCTACAGAATAAGAAATATATTCTGCAAGCTATACAACTCATTATCAGAAAGAAAAAAATATTAACGCTGAACCAGAGGCAACAAAAAAGCCTCCCCATTGCTGAGGAGGCTTTGCCTGATAAATTCTCTACTGATTATCTACTTAAGTAAAGGTTTCTCTCTGAATACACCTGCGTGAAGTAGTCGTCCTCCAGGTTATCGATAAAGTAAATGGCCTCACCAGTAGACTTCATCTCCGGTCCAAGCTCTTTATTTACTTCCGGGAACTTGTTGTAAGAGAACACCGGTACCTTGATAGCATACCCGTGCTTGTAAGGGTTGAACTCGAAGTCCTTCACTTTCTTCTCGCCCAGCATAATCTTGGTGGCGTAGTTGATGTATGGCTCCCGGTATGCCTTTGCAATGAACGGGAAGGTACGTGACGCACGTGGGTTAGCCTCAATGATGTACACTGTCTCGTTCTTGATAGCGAACTGGATGTTGATAACCCCTACCGTTTGCAGTGCCACCGCAATCTTCTTGGTATACTCTTCAATCTGGTTGAGCACGTGCTCGCTCAGGTCAAAAGGAGGCAGCACCGCGTATGAGTCGCCGGAGTGGATACCAGCCGGCTCAATGTGCTCCATGATACCGCAGATGTGCACATCCTGCCCGTCGCAGATAGCATCAGCCTCTGCTTCAATGGCATTATCAAGGAAGTGGTCCAGCAGCACCTTATTGCCCGGATGGTCTTTCAGCAGGTCGATTACGTGGGCTTCCAGTTCCTTGTTGTTTATCACAATTTTCATGTTCTGGCCACCCAGCACGTAGCTTGGGCGCACCAGCAGCGGAAACTTCA
This sequence comes from Pontibacter toksunensis, assembly GCF_042686245.1. Taxonomy (NCBI): domain Bacteria; kingdom Pseudomonadati; phylum Bacteroidota; class Cytophagia; order Cytophagales; family Hymenobacteraceae; genus Pontibacter; species Pontibacter toksunensis. The sequence goes on from NZ_JBHUOX010000014.1 coordinate 130,837, forward strand.
GCTCCTTGCTCAGCTCCAGTGCCTCCTCAGCCGTCTCAATCACCGCAAATGGCGGGTATGGAATAGCCAGGTCGCGGAGCAGCCTGGAGAAGGAACCGCGATCTTCTGCCAAATCCAGGGCCTGGTAGCTGGTTCCGAAGATTTTGATGCCATAGCGGTCCAGTTTTTCTGCCAGTTTCAAAGCTGTCTGTCCACCTAACTGCACAATCACACCTTCCGGTTTTTCGTGCAGAATGATGTCGTAGATATGCTCCCAGAACACCGGCTCGAAGTATAGCTTATCAGAAATATCAAAATCTGTACTTACAGTTTCCGGGTTACAGTTGATCATGATGGTTTCGTAGCCGCACTCCCTTGCCGCCAGCACCCCATGCACACAGCTGTAGTCAAACTCAATGCCCTGCCCGATTCGGTTCGGGCCAGAGCCCAGCACCACTACTTTCTTCCTGTCTGTTACGATGCTCTCATTCTCCCCGTCGAAGGTACTGTAGTAGTAAGGCGTGTTGGCTTCGAACTCTGCGGCGCAGGTATCCACCATCTTAAACACACGCTTGATGCCCATCTCGGTGCGTGCCGTGTGTACTTCGCTTTCCTTGCAGCGCAGCAGGTGCGCAATCTGGCGGTCAGCATACCCTTTCACCTTCGCTTCTCGCATCAGTCCGGCCGGGATGTTAGCCAGGTTATACTTCAGGATTTCCCTCTCCATCTGGTCCAGCTCCTCGATCTGCGCCAGGAACCACGGGTCTATCTTCGTGAGTTTCTGAATCGTGCTGGTCGGGATACCAATGCGCATCGCATCTTTAATGCTGAACAGGCGGTTCCAGCTCGGGTTTTTCAGGCTGTCTATCAGCTCATCATAACTGGTTTTCTCTTTGCCGTCGGCACCAATACCGTTGCGCTTAATCTCCAGGCTCTGGCAGGCCTTCTGCAGCGCCTCCTGGAAGGTACGACCTATGCCCATCACTTCACCCACAGATTTCATCTGCAGCCCCAGCGTACGGTTTACACCCGGAAACTTATCGAAGTTCCAGCGGGGTATCTTCACAATCACGTAGTCCAGCGCCGGCTCAAAATAAGCGGATGTTGTTTTGGTGATGGCGTTTTTCAGCTCATCCAGGTTATAGCCAATCGCCAGTTTTGCGGCAACCTTGGCAATTGGGTAACCAGTGGCTTTAGAAGCAAGGGCAGAAGAGCGGGAAACGCGCGGGTTGATTTCGATGGCGATGATAGTATCGTCTTCCGGGTTCACGGAGAACTGAACATTACAGCCTCCTGCAAACTGTCCGATGCCGTTCATCATTTTAATAGCCAAGTCGCGCATTTGCTGGTACACCGTGTCGGGCAGTGTCATGGCCGGGGCCACGGTGATGGAATCACCGGTATGCACGCCCATCGGGTCGAAGTTCTCGATGGAGCAGATGATGATGACGTTGCCGATGTTATCGCGCAGCAGCTCCAGCTCATACTCTTTCCAGCCCAGTATGCTTTGCTCCACCAGCACCTCGTGTGTAGGGGAAGCGTGCAAACCACGAGTCAGGGCAGCGTCGAACTCCTCCGGCGTATGCACAAAGCCGCCGCCGTAGCCGCCCAGTGTAAACGACGGACGGATAACGAGCGGAAAGCCTATGTCCTGCGCTATCTCTTTGCCTTCCAGGAATGACGTAGCCGTTTCGCCTCTACATACATTCACACCCAGCTCAATCATTTTCAGGCGGAACTGCTCACGGTCTTCTGTCGTCTCGATGGCTTTGATGTCTACACCGATAATGCGGACACCATACTTTTTCCAGACACCGGCTTTGTCGCAGTCGATGGCGAGGTTTAATGCTGTCTGGCCGCCCATGGTTGGCAGCACCGCATCAATTTTATGTTTTTCTAAAATTTCAACGATATACTTCTTTTCCAGCGGCTTGAGGTACACATGGTCCGCCATTACCGGGTCCGTCATTATCGTGGCCGGGTTGGAGTTGATGAGTATCACTTCTATACCCTCCTCGCGAAGCGAGCGGGCGGCCTGGGAGCCGGCGTAATCGAATTCACAGGCCTGGCCGATAATGATGGGACCAGAACCAATAATAAGAACGGATTTAATACTGGTGTCTTTAGGCATTTGGATTGGTATGTATAAATTGCCCAAAGTTAAGGCTAAAAGTTAAATGAGGCAAAGTAAAAATAGCGCTGATTAAAAATCAGTTAAACTTTATGGCTCTTTTTTACTGCACCGGCACTTTTAAGCTTCAAAAATTATTTAAGTCTTACTGGTTTTCTACTCTTGGCGCAATCAGGATGCTGCAGTAGTATTTATACTTTGAATTGGGGTTGTAGGCAATGCCAATACCGATGTGCGTGGCAGGCGTACTTTCTTCGTTCAGGCTGAGCAAATGCTTCCGGTGGCCTAGGGAAGGCACACCCTGGTCCTCAATCAGTTGCCGGACAAACACCAGCGGGTCCTCTGTGTTTGCGGCAATAGACTCTACGTTGTTGTCGCGGGCATCTTTGGAATAGTATGACGGCAGCGGATAACTGGCTTGCCACAGGTAGTAATTCATACCTTTGCCTTTTTTATCAACGTGGCCGAAGTAGTTGTGCTTTGCCATGTCCTCTGCTTTCTTTTTGGCCAGCTTTGCCAGTGTCTCGTCCCAGACAAAGGGCGCACGCGGCGCTATTTTAGTTAGCGCAGCTAGCTTATACTTTTGGGCATACAGCTTCGGGTTTTGCCGCACGGCATTTAATTCTTCAAAATTTGCCTTTGCGGCAGTCTGCAGTTTATCATCCTCCCGCTGCATGGGCGACAACAGAAAGGCCAGCCACAACAGCACATACTTCATCAACATCATACCTCTTTCTTTTACACCTCTCTTAACGCTGAAATCATGCATAAATTGAGTGGCCGCAAACAAACTGGCTGGTATGCGTAAACTACTCTATAACCATACGTATTTCAGCCATGGCACCAAAAGAAGAAGATATCATCACGAATGCAGACGAGAGCAAGCGCCTGCCAGACGAGAACCCCGAACCACTTACGGGCACGAAGAAAGAAGAAACAGATATAACCGAGAGAGGCTTCGAAGGCAAGGAGGAAGGAGGCAATGCAGCCGCCAGGCTGGAAGAGGACACCCGAAAGCTGGACGGGAGTAACGCGAATACACTTCGCACGAAGTAACTTATCTCTAGATTATACATTAAACCAGAAGCCCCGGCTACAGAAGAACCCTGTAGCCGGGGCTTCTGGTTTTTTTGCAGGTACAGCACTATTACCTTGCCGCTTTGAGCAGCAGCCAACCAAAACCAGACTTTTTCTTTTTAAAGTGGCACTTAAAATAAGTGAAAGTGTTTGTTATTAAGATAGTTATTACTAATATTAGTATATGTAAATACCTGTAAATGCCGCTGGTTATGGTCTTGTTCGACTCTGAGTATATACATTTAGAATATTATGCGGCACACCATGTTTTGGTAAGCCAGTGGTACGGCGGGTGTAGCAGCCAGCAGTACCGCGAAGCTGTTACCATGACCTCTCATTACATCCGGGAACTTAAAATTCCATTCGCCATTTCGGACAGGCGCCTGCTCCCGCCACTTCCTATGGAAGACATCCAATGGACTGCCAGGGACTTTCTTCCTGAATTCTGCCAGCTCCCTCTCATACGTTTTGCCGCCATTAACTCTTTCGACGAAGTAGCTGCAGAGCAACTGATCCATTTCCTGAACAGCAAGCAGTACCCGCTTCCTTTTGAGGCGCAGGTGTTCGAAGACCTGACCTCCGCCTATGAGTGGCTGCTTTCAGTAGAGGCTTAAGCGGCTATTTTGATGCGGCAGCTTCCTGCTGTATCCGCTCCAGTGTCTTTGTCAATTGGTCGTAAGGCTGGTACCCCTGCGCCACCATGTATAGTTTCTCACCTGTTTCCACAACTACCGCCGGAAACCCGCGGATGCCCCATTTCTCTACCAATTCAAACTCCTGCCTGGCCAGGTCCGCATAGTCTTTATCTGAAAATTTCTTTTTGAACTCCTCCTCACTGGCTTTGAACTGCCTTACCACCGGCAGATAGGTTTCTACCTCGTTCAGGTCTTTCCCTTCCACAAAGTGCAGGTTTTGAATGGCCGCAGCCAGCGGTATTTGCTTCTCCGGGAATTTCTCCTTTAGTATGAGCAGGGCAATGGCTGGTGGTTCCGAATCAGAGACATAGGTACCCCTGTCTAGGATTTGCTCATGGTATGCCTGTGTCTGCTTTACACCTGTTACCTGCTCCAGTTGCCGGGATGCCTGCCGGATATAGTCGGCCATGCCGCTGATGGGCTTCACATTGCTGCCCCGTATCATGCCACCGCTCAGCACCACAAAATTATAGTCTTGCTTGTGCTCCTTGTAAAGCTGCTGCATAACAGGGCTCATGCCATAGCACCAGCCGCACAGGGCGTCCTGAATGTATATGAGTGTTGACTTCATCATTGCTGTGTTGTTTTACTATTGATAAACCTGCCAGACCTGCTGCAGGTTGTCTTCTGCTATAGTTTACGAAATGATTCTTTTGTGTGATAAGACTATGGGTAGCCGCTATTCTCAGAGAAGAAATATTCCGCTCCTGTGACCAGTACTCTCCCGGAATGCTAACAAATAAAATAGTAAGTGCCTCACCAATCGTGCCTGTGTTAACAGAATTCGCTTTGAGGTCTGACGAAAAGGTGGTAAACCACAGATACGTACACTCTTCTTTCCTGTCTGGGCATTTCCTTCAGAACAGCAGCATCCAGGGCTCTGTCCGCTTAATACAATATTGGTCCTGATCTTTATACCCTGCTGCTTCCCGCTATACTTTGTCCGCGGAACAGCTACCAGCAGCAGCACAAGGGCTCCGCTTTTGGGCAGGCATTAACCGGGGAAATAACTATATTGCTCTTGCTATATGCAGCGTTTATGCCTCATGAGAAAGCTCTTTCTACTTTTGTGTTTTCTGCCTTTTGCAAACCTTTCTTTCGCCACTGTACCAGTAGCGGCAGACACGCTGCAGTTGAAAAGGCATTTAAAGGCTATCACCTCCACACCCGAAGCACGGAATTACCGGAACCTGAGTGCTCTAAACCAGGTGGCAGATTATATAAAAACTGAATTTTCCGCACTGCAGGGGCAGGTAACGGAGCAGGTGTATAAGGTAGATGGAAACGATTACCGCAATATCATACTCTCCACAGGACCCAAAACAGCACCTGTGCTAGTAATAGGAGCGCATTATGACGTGTATGGCGACCAGCAGGGAGCAGACGACAATGCCAGTGGCGTGGCAGGTTTGCTGGAACTTGCAAGGCTGCTGCAGCAGCATAAACTTCCCTTCCGGGTCGATTTTGTAGCCTATACCCTGGAAGAACCACCGTACTTCCGGACAGAAAACATGGGGAGCTACATACATGCCCAGTCGCTGAAAAAAGCGCAGACAGATGTACTAGGCATGGTGTCGCTGGAGATGATTGGGTATTTCTCTGATGCAGAAAACTCGCAGCGCTACCCACTAGCCCCTATGAAGCTGAAGTATGGCACCCGGGCCAACTTCATTTCAGTGGTGCAGCGGTTCGGCAACGGTGACTTCGGCGACAGGTTCCTGCGCAACTTCAAGAGGAAGGCTGCCCTGCCGGTTAAATCTCTGAAAGCGCCTGCTTCCGTGCCTGGGGTTGATTTTTCTGACCATTTAAACTACTGGCACTTTGGCTACAATGCCCTTATGATTACGGACACCTCTTTTTACCGCAATAACAATTATCACAAGAAAACAGATACGCTTGCCACACTGGATATAGCGCGTATGGCCCAGGTAATAGCGGGTGTTTACCAAACGGTGTTAGCCCTTTCCAATTGATGCTGCCATGCTCTACGCTATTCTAAAGCTGATCTATAAAACCGGCCTGCAGGTATTTTTCCGCAGGTTTGAGGCACGCAACCGCTCCCTGATGCCCGACGAGGGGCCGCTGCTGGTGGTATCCAACCATCCCAACACCTTTATGGACCCGATAGTGACGGCCTCGCTGCTAAACCAGCCGGTGCACTTTATTGCCAAGAGTACAGTGTTCGGTTCCGGTTTTCAGAACTGGATGCTGCGCCAGATGCACCTGATTCCGATTCACCGCCGCGAAGATAACCCGGACCAGGCAGTCAGCAATGACGAAGCCTTTGCCGCCAGCTTTAAGGCGCTGCAACAAAAGAAGACGCTGCTCATTTTCCCGGAAGGCAACAGCTTTAACCAACGGCGACTACGCAAGTTAAAGACCGGTACAGCCCGTATTGCACTGGGCGCTGAAGCCGACGCTGATTATAGTCTGGGTATAAAGATTCTACCGGTTGGCATAAATTACGCTGCTCCCACCCGCTTCCGAAGCGATGTGTTTGTGAATATCGGGGAGCCGATTACGGTGGCTGACTATGCCACCACCTACCAACAGGACGGACAGACGGCTGTACTGGCCCTGACAGAGGATATCAGACTGCGATTAGAGAGCCTCATTATCCATACTCCTACTGATGAGGAAGACGAGCTGGCACGGCAGGTAGAAACAATATACAAAGATCACCTGGCAGCAGCAGCCCCTCCCGATGTACCTTCGCACGAACAGGATTTCCTGCTCACCAAGGCCATCGTGAAAAGCATTGAGTACTTCAGCCAAGTAGCGCCTGCACGGGTGGTGGCGCTGAAGCAGAAACTGAACTCCTATATGATGCAGCTAAAGCGCCTGCGCCTGCGGGATGCCGTAATGGGGAAGCGAAGCAAAACCATCATACGGCAAAGCCTCCTGAACCTGCTCTACCTGGTGGCAGGCTTACCGGTTTACCTCTATGGCTTATTGCATAATTACCTGCCGTACATTATTCCATCTAAGGTTGCCAGGGCTGTGACAAAAGAGGAAGAATGGTACGCGCCCATCATGCTGACAGTAGGTATATTCACGTTCCCGCACTTTTACCTGCTGGAATGCTGGCTGATGCAGGACCTGTTTAACCTGTCGTTGCCGTGGTTGCTCCTGTATTTCCTGAGCTTGCCCCTGAGCGGATTTTTCACCCTGCACTACTGGAGTACCTTGCAGCACACGCAGGAGCACTGGCTGTTTCTACGGCTTTTCGCGAAGCGGCAGGACCTGATGGCAGACCTAAGGCAACAGCGGCAGGAGATTGTGGCAGAGTTGGAGGCGGCTAAACAGGAGTATCTGGAGCAGCTGAACACCTCTTTATGAACATCAGCTAATCAGCCGTAAAATTGTACTGAATATTAAATATCGCTAATTTATTTTTGACCTTATTTTAAGGCTGTCTGCCTTATAAATAACTACCATCCCTTAATAAGCATTAATTTATTGCACATAATCTTGCCTGGTAATTTTCACAGAGCGTAAAAGCCTAAGCTAAGTTCAATAATTTAATTTAACATTTTGAACAAACAAACCAGGTTATGAAAAAGACGTTTTTAAATTCATGTGCATCCATGTTCGTGATAGCGGGCATGTTATATGGTTGCTCAACTGCTGATACAACCACAGATGCAGAGGGTATAGATACCACTACTGATGATTATGGTACCACTACTACCGGTACAACCACTGATGGTACAACCACTGGAACTACTACCGGTACTACAACTGATGGTACAACTACCGGAATGACTACAGGTACTACGACTGGTACCACAACTGGTACAACCACAGGAACCACGACTGGAACTACAACTGGTACAACAACAGGAACCACAACTGGTACTACAACAACGGGCACAACAACCGGAATGACTACAGGTACGACAACTGGTACAACTACAGGTACGACAACTGGTACTACTACTGGTACCACTACAGGTACCACTACAATGTAGTAGTATGGAACATGTAATGTTTAATTTATTATAAAGCAAAAAGGCAAAAACCACTTGGTCTTTGCCTTTTTGCTTTCACAATACCCTTAGCGTATCCACGGATGAAGTACCTTGAGACATACTTCCGCAAGGTTTTCACGGTAGACCTGCGGGCGCTGGCTATCATGCGGATTTGGCTGGCTGGTATCATCTTGCTTGATCTGGCCATTAGGGCAACAGACCTGGAGGCGCATTATTCCAACATGGGCGTGTTGCCATTGCATGTGCTGCACCAGCACCTCTGGCTGCCGCATTTTTTCTCCTTCCATACCCTAAGCGGACTATGGCAGTTTCAGGCGGTGCTGTTTGGCATAGCGGCTGTTTTTGCTTTTTGCCTGCTGCTGGGCTACAAAACAAGGTTGGCCAGCATCGCCAGCTGGCTGCTGCTGTTATCGCTTCAAAACCGGAACCTCGTGATTGGGCAGGGAGGAGACGACTTACTGCGGATGCTTTTGTTCTGGGGTATCTTCCTGCCGTGGGGCAGATTCTACTCCTATGATGCTACAAAGCAAAGTCAGCAGCTTTCCACCACACCCTCCGACACAAGCTACTTTAGCCCTGCCACAGTGGCTTATATTGTGCAGGTGGGTCTGGTTTATGTAAGCACCGCCTTACTTAAGAACTCCCCGGAGTGGCACACTGACGGCACAGCTTTATACTATGCTCTCAGCCTCGACCAGATTCTGATGCCCCTGGGCAGAATCATTTACCCTTACCCGGAACTGCTGCGTGTGCTAACGCTTGCTGCTTACTATACCGAGTTGATATTGCCTTTCCTGCTCCTTATCCCGGTCTACACAACCTTCTTCAGGTTAGTGGTGGTGGGTGTGCTGGTAGGCTTCCATATCGGCATTAGCCTGACACTTTTTGTAGGCTTGTTTTACCTCATTAACATTGCCTCAGTAGCGGGCTTGCTACCCCCTCCTGCCATGGATTGGATAGACAGGCGACTCCTTTCCTCGTTCAGGAGGCCCGGCACCGGGCAGTTCAGGAACGTCTTTAGGAGGCTACGCCAACAAAGGTTATTAAGTGTGGAGGTGAAGATGCACCGCCCCCTGTTACCCACACACCTGCTGCCTCAGTTGCGTAATGGCTTTGTTACCGTTACGCTGCTCTATTGCATCTGGTGGAACCTGAGCGGGACGCACCTACCCCTGCAAAAGATTCCGGACAGCAGCAGGTGGTTTGGCTACCTCCTGCGCCTGGACCAGCACTGGGGCATGTTCGCGCCTATCGTGTTCCGGGACGACGGCTGGTATATTCTGGAAGGGCAAACGGCGAAAGGCAAAGCCATAGACCTTAATCAGCAAGGGAAGGAGGTGGATGATGTGAAGCCGGCCTCTGTGGTATCGCTGTTTAAGAACGACCGCTGGCGCAAGTACTCTGAAAACTACCTGTTTGTAAATAATGCTTACATGCGGCCCTATTACTGCAACTACCTGATGCGCCGCTGGAACGAAGACCATCCGGCTGAGCCCATCAAGCAACTGCAGGTAGTATATATGAAGGAGCCTTCGCTACCGGATTACCAGGTGGCCGTGCCGACGCGGGAGGTACTTTGCATTTGTGCCAATGAACCAGAGAAGTAACAAAGATGATAATGTGTACAGTCGAATTTTCTCTTTGCCTCGTAAAGAGAAGGAATATTTAAAATCAATTTTAAACTGAAAATCATGAAACGAACATATGCTTTTATAGTGGCAGGAGCCATTCTTATGATGAGCGGTGGCCTGACCAGTTGCTCAGGTGAAAACACCACAGGTGTGGACACAACAAATACAGAAGCCGAAGCAGGCAGCGGAATGAATAATTCCGGTGAGGCAGCCGAAGAATATGGTGACGGAAGCACAGGAGACTATGATGGTGCCGGCGAAAACACCGGGGCAGACGACAGCGACGCTCCAATAGGTATGGATACAGCCCGCACCACTACCCCATCAGTAGACAACGGCAACTAGGGAGTTTAACTAAATTCAACTCCAAAAGAAAAGGGAGATCCTGTATAGGCCTCCCTTTTCTGCTTATAAAGCTTACTGTTTATCACTCCTCATCACTAAGCGCATGCCCTATAGCACCTGCCAACAAGCCACCCAACAGGTAATAACTGAAGGCCATCACCTGAGTTTTAGTTGTTCTGTTGCTAGGCTCTTCGCCAAGCCCCAAGGGACCAGGCAAAAGTAATGCTCCCGCTCCGGCAGCCACACCCAATATAGTACCACGCCACCAGGCATCTTTACCTGTGCCAGCCAGACTATAATATAAAGTATTAGAGACAATGTCGCCTGCCAGTGCCCAGGTATGCAGTTCATCCTTGTCCTGCGGTGGCGTTGTATCTGCTTTCAGCATTAGTTTAGAAATGGCGCGCATGCCTAATATATCCATGCGCGGAGCATCAGACACTTGCCTTCTTAGTGTTTCATGTACTGCCGTTACGATACAGGCACCTGCCAGGCTACCTGCTAAAGATTTAAGTATGTTGTTCATATTTTATTTCGGTATAGTTTATTTCTCCTTTAGCTGATTTACCTGTTATAGTCTTCCGCTGCTCACAAGGTTTCAGATGAGTTTATTTCAGTACTTTCATTTTATCGGCAACAACGGCATTATCTCCTGGCTTCCGGGCATCTGTCGGGCTGTCGAAAACCACCAGCACGTGCTGATCATCAAAAATCGCCAGCCCTTCTGCCTTATCTTTACCAGAGTGCTCCCCCCTGCCATGCGGCACCTCTGCCAGGCGCTCCAGTTCCTTGTGGTGCACCATACACTCGCCCTCTTGCAGAAGCGCGTCAGGCCACCGGTAAATGGCTATTACGCCATCCAGGTCCATAGTGGGGCCAGCCAGAATGTAGATATCGTTGCCGCAGACACGCAGCTCCCGGACGCCCTTGCCCCGCAGGTGAAGGAAATGCTTTTTGTACGGCCGCTTCTTGGTCAGTTGCTTCAGGTGGAGCATTCCCTTTTCGTCTTCCTCTGTCTCTATCTCCAGAATCATGGCCCAGCCTCTGAGCACCGGGCCACGCAGCCCTATAAAGATGCGCCTGCCGCTAATCGTGAGCCCTTCCACATCAAAGCCGTTGTCTTTGCCCGGTATGTGCATGAAAGGTGCAATGTGCTCGTCTTCCTGCAGCACATCTGTCAGGATACTGCTGGTGCTGCTGCCGTGAAGCTGCGCCGCCCGCAGCTTTTTCCCGGGGTTATCCGGGTCATCGCAAGTTTTGTGCGGCACGTAATCCCCTGATTCCTTATCCAGCAGAAAGGGAATACGCGCCAGCAGGTATCGGTTCGGATCGTTCTTGACTTTAGCAAGGCGCTTCATCTGGTCTTCTACAGAGTCGTGGCTGCGGGGCTTTTTTCGCTTTAAGCTGTGCGAGCCTACAATCCACAGGTAGTTACCGGCCATGCCCATACCTTCTATGTCCACCTCGCTGTTGTCTGCATCCGGCAGGTCGAGGTAGTTTGTCAGGTCAAAAGACTTATGCTCGGCAAAAGAGCCGTCGCTGGTGAGGGTGAGGCGCTCAATGGTCGTGCGCTCATCGCAGCTCAGCCAGAGGTTCCTACCTGTGCGGAGTGCTGTCGACAAGCCGTCGCGCACATGCTTCCCCTCCGGGTTCAGGCTTTGCTCCGGGTCAAAACGAAGTATGATGTCTTCTTTCATAGTGCTGTGTTAGTGGAATTGAAAAGGTGTCTGCCTTTCTACGCTTTCAGATAGATACAGGTGAAGAAACAGGCCTGAACAATTCTGTTATTCTGGTAGAGGAAGTGTATCCCGGACAACCTGCCGGGTATTGTGCCTGATAAATAATCCTAAGCCATACTCCCTATAGAAGGTACCAGTAAAACATAAAGCCAGGCGTTGTGCCTGGCTTTATGTTTTTAAACGTGATGCGCAAAAGCTTATTTTACTCTTGCATCAACAGCAGAGCTTCCTGTTCTGGAAGAGCTGCTACTTCCAGTTGTGTTGTTGCTGGAGTGTGAAGAAGTGCTTCCGCTCTTCTTTGAGCTTATTTTCTGCTTGGCAGAAGATGTTAACTCACTTGCTTTGCTCTTAAGTTTATTTTTGTTTGAAGAGCCCATTGCAATCCAGCCTGCGCCGAGTGCAAGCAAAGAGCCACCTACTATTTTCTGGGTAGTGGTAAGGCTGTTGATTTTCTTGGCAATTGGGCCAGAGTACTGCTGCAGCATGTCCTGTATGTTCTTCATACTGTCTTTTCCTGATGTACCCTGCTGGTTGCTCTTACCCTGAGCAGACTGGCTGCTGTTTGTGCTGCCCTGTGCAGAAGTACTGCTTTTAGCAGAAGAACTGTTAGTAGAGGAGTTGGTACTTCCCTGTGCTGCTGAATTAGGGTTATTCTGTGCTGATTTATTATCTAAGTTGTTTTCCATGGTTTTATCTTGTTTAATTAAGTACAATTGTCAGCTCCGGTTCTTACTGCTTTTGCAGTTAAAATTACCCGAAGCCCTAAGTTAGTTTATCGTGGATTAAGGAGATATAGTTACATCTGGAGCAATATTTCTTCTTCCCCTCGCTATATATTTACTAAACTTTCGATGCCCCGCTAGCAGCAGGACACGGAAAGGGCACCATCAGGAATGTCCAATATCGCTACACGCCCGCTACAACTGCATAGCCGCTAGTCTGGCGAGCTGCTCCTGTGTCTCCACCCAGTCTTCTGCATCCTCTTTCTGATGCGGCACTGCGGCTCTCTGGTAAAACTGCAACAGGTGCATTTGCAATGCCGGCGTTACATGCCTGAACTCGCTTTCCGCCAATTCCCCAAGCAACTCACCATATGTTTCATCGCATAGTTTATACTGGCCTGGCGCGGTAGATTTCCCGGTGTCCAGTTGCATGTTCTTCATTACGGGCTCTCCCTGCCCCATTTGCGCTAACATAGCGGAGTAGTTTTTCACTGTTACGTTAAAGCTCTTCAGGAAGAGTTCCTCGGCCTCCGGAGTGGGTGGTATAAATGCGAGAGGGCTAAGCGGGCCAATCTTTGGAAGTATTTTTATGATGTAGGCTAAGCTGCGCGTAAAGAAGCCCGGGCGCTCATAGTTCTGCCCCCATTTCTCATGGTACCGGCTCCTGTTCATGCGGTATACAAACTCACGCCGTGTGGCGCCTGGCTTTGCTTCCTTTATGTCAGACCTTTTAGCCTGCCAGGCAGCTTTTGTGAGCCTGGGAAATAAATTCCGGATGGTATAGCGGTAGCTTCCGATGGCCAGTGGCAGATCCAGGAACACCTTATCCAACTCCAGCCCGTAGGTTTCTACAAAAGCACGCTTCAGCACCTCCTCCGACACCTCAAACCCGATAAAGTTCATGTATTCCTCCGGAGCAAACCCGCCCCGTGCCACCTGCAGTACATCAAACCCAAATTCTGTTTTAATGTGCGCGAGCGGGTCTTCTTCATACGTCACCACATCGCCATGCTCCTTGCGCACCTTCGGGTACACCAGTGCCACTGCCTGGTTAGTTCCAATGGGGTGGCCGTAGATGTCTGCATTAAAGTGGGCCATGGTGCCTAGCGCAAAAGCATATTCATTTAAATTCTCAGAAGCTTTTACCATGTTCAGCACAAAGTCGCCGCTGCGCACATAGTGCGTCAGCTTTGTGAAAAAGACACTGCCGAAGGGATAGTAGCCCATGTCCTGCACAATAGAACCGCCATAGGCAAAAGCGTGCGCCTTCTGCAGTTCTTCTTGGGTGGCGTTGGGGAAGCGCTGCAGCAGGAGCGGCTTCAGGCTTTTCTCCCAGGCCGCATCCACTACTGCCTGGTGGGCCAGGATACCGTAACCAGAGGCCGTAGTTGCTGAAGACAGTATCAGGCAGAGCGAGATGGCAAGGCCGGCGAAAGCACTATTAATTACTGATTCCATATATTCATATAAATAAATGAAACTACGTATCAGCAGCTGAAAGGATGCCGCCTCAGGTACTGCTCCTGGCAGCCCTTCGCTTCTTCCGGTACAGCATTACCTCCACCACGCTGATGCCCACCAGCAGCCACAGCCCTCCTAACAGGAAACCAGCCAGCACATCAGACACATAGTGTACCCCTAAATAAATCCTGCTGAAACCTATGACTAAAATCAGGATTGCCGCCAGCACCAACAGGAGTTTCCGCTTCGCGTGCGTGTGGTAACGCCGGTACAGGAAGTACGCCAGTAAGCCATAGAGGGCAATGGCTGTGGTAGCGTGGCCGCTTGGAAATGAAAAGTGCTCTACCGCATAATAGGCCACATCTTCAGGGCGCTCGCGGCTGATGAATGTTTTGCCATACCTCGTGGAGAGCCCTACCCCTGCAAGTGTCAGCCACAAGGCGAAAATTGCCACATAGTTCCTGTGATAGAGGAAGACAGCCGACACAAGGCCGCCCACAATGAAAACTGCCTCCCGTTCACCTAGCAGGGTGAACGTATAGAAAATCCTGCTCAGGACTTCAGATCGGATGCTATAGAGCAGGGAAGTAAATTTCTTGTCGAAGATAACAATCCACTCGAGTTCCAGCACGCTCTCGGTAAGCTCCGACAGAAGCGCCATGTTTACAGCAAACGCCAGCAACACCAGCGTAAGCGGCAACCCGACGAACACTTTCGTATTGAAGCGGTTTACAACAAACTGCGACAGTTCAGGATGACGCTGCCGAAGCTTCCGCATAAGAGGCTGTTGCCTTAACCAGGCAACGGTCTTCTTTACATTACCGGACAGGACGTTCTTCATAAAGAATAGATTGATAATCGTATACGCAGGTCATTAGCTTTGTTTACCGTTTATCTCTCTTGCCCATCTCCCAATATCCGTACACCCCAAAAAAGGGTATCTCCACAACCTTGACCACCTAAATAAAGTACATATTTAATATGAAGGGAAAAGATAATGTGTTTGACAAGATAATGCTCGTAACAGGTATTCTCCTGCTGATACTGTTCTGGGTGCAGTTCCCTGCTATGCCAATTATAGAAGATCAGCATTACGCCTCCTACATGACGCCTAACGCAGAGACCGTCTCAACGTCTAAATGGACTTATTTAAAACCAGATAAGGCATTTTCTCCGCAGGAAGTAGTGGGCATTCAACTGCGTGCCCTGCAGCAGAACGACCGCAGTGACAGTGGCGTGATAACGATGTTTAACTTCTCATCACCAAAGAACAAGCTTCACATTGGTCCGCTCGATCACTTCCGTGTTCTTGTCCGGGATCCTGCTTATCGTTCTATATTAAACTTTAAAAGTTACAAAACAGGCCAAACTGTGGTTACCGATGATACTGCCTACCAGCTCGTCGTAATTGACGGCCAGGATGGACGGGAGGAAGTATACATGTTTATACTTTCGAAGCAGCGCAAAGGCAGCTACAAAGGCTGCTGGATGACAGAAGGCATTGCCCGCATGGAACCAGGTGCCGAAACGAGTTCAATTTAAACACAAGCGCCCCTTACATATCCTAAGTGTGCCTACAGACGGAAGACTTGTTTAACGCTATACCGGATAAACGTCCTTCTGTTCAAATTCTGTCTCTTTCACTTCCCAACCTTCTAACTTTCTGCCTTCTCCAGGTCCAGTTCCATTTTGATATCGGCACGCTCGTAGATGCTGGGAGGCATGGGTACTTCCACAAAGCCAAGGCGGGTGTAAAGGCTGAGGGCAGTGGTGAGCCTGCGGTTTGAAACAAGGAATATCCTGCGGGCGCCGGCTTTTTTCCCTCTTTCAATGATGCGCTCGCCCAGCAACCTGCCAATATGGAGCCCCTGCGCCCGGGGAGTTACAGCCATCTTTGCCATTTCGTATACACCGTCCTCTTCCTTCAGCAGGGCACAGGTACCTACCGGCTCTCCATGGAACAGCGCCATCAGTATGTGTCCACCTTTGTTGATGATGTAATTCTGCGGATCGCCCAGCGACTTTTCGTCAGCTTCCTCCATTACAAAGTACCTGGAGATCCACTCGTGGTTCAAGTCGTAAAAAGCCTTCGCATAGAACGGGTTGAAGTCCACGATCTGAATTGACGATGGCATGGTGTAGTGCTGTGGCATATGTGGCAGAGGTTAAACAGGCGGCAAATTTAGTTCCTACACTTAAGCTTTCTAAATGCTCCCAACAAAATATAGCAGCTATTCCCAATTTCATACATCAACTTAACATCCCCGGCGGCGTAGACTCCTTTCGATTGAGCACAGAAAATTAGCTGTATATTCAGCTATTATCCTATTTTTCTTTTTACAGGCACTTAAACAATTCCACGTATTTTGTGGGAGCTGATTTTAACGCCGTTCTTTTAAAAACAACATCTTTTAGCAGCATGGAATATACTGTTCCGCTTTGGTTACAGCTAAGCTATACCTTGTTTGTGCTGGTACTCATACCTGTATACTGGAAGAAATACGGGCCAGCCAATTTTCTGTGGTTTTCAGACATAACGCTTTTTTCTATTGGCATTGCCCTCTGGACCGGAAGCAAACTGTTGGTAAGCATGATGGCAGTAGGTGTACTGGCACTGGAAGTTGCCTGGAACATAGATTACTTCGGGCGGTTGGTAACAGGAAAGCAACTGGTAGGCCTGAGTGAATATATGTTCGATAAAGAGAAGAGCCTGTTTCTGCGGGGCCTGTCTCTCTTCCACGTGTTTTTGCCTGCCGTTGTTGTGTGGCTGCTGATAGTATGGGGATACGACACAGATGCTGTTTACTGGCAGCTGGCTTTAACATGGCTGGTACTGCCGGTGACGTACTTCCTGACAGACCCGCAGGAGAACATTAACTGGGTGTTCGGCCCCGGCAGCAAACCACAGAAAGCTATTCCGAAAGGTTTATACTTATTGTGCGTGATGCTCATCTGGGCAACAGCCGTCATCCTGCCCTCTCACTTTCTATTAAGGTGGATCTTTAACTGAAGTTCTGTGCAGCATTTCTATCAATGGCTTGACTGCTATCCAAGTGTATCACTTAGTTACCTGGTTTAATTTTAGTACCGGTGGGACTTGCTGTAAGGCGCAGGGTATTAGATTTGCGCTATGCCAGCTTCCGGCACTTTCACTTTTTCCTTTTTACTCAGCCCGGACACCACTTCTATGTTGATGCCGTCGGACAGGCCGGTTTGGATCATGCGCTTCTCAAACTTCTGAGGACCTGTTTCCACCTCCACATAAGGCTTTTCTTTGTCGAACTGCAGCATGCTTTCTTTAATGGCCATTACTTTGTCCCGCTTGTCCAGCACAATATCGGCGTTGGCACTATAACCTGCACGAATAAAGTCCTTCTCATCCAGCACCACCTGCGCACGAATAGGGAATTTGATGGAACCTTCCTCGTCCACTCCTTTGGGCGCGATATACTCCAGTTTGGCATTAAACACGCGACCCTCAATGGCACCAATTGTCAGCACCAGATCCATGTTTTCTTTCAGCTTGCCTACTTCTGATTCATCAATTTTTCCCTCAAATACCAAGCTGCGCATATCGGCTACCGTGGCAATGGTGGTGCCTTCGTTAAAGTTATTCCGTTCTATGATAGAAGTACCGACTTTAATAGGTACATCCAGCAGCATGCCGTCTATGGTAGAGTACACCAGATTAGAAGACTGCTGGCCTCTTTTGCGGGAGGAGCCTTCGCGCACCAGTTGCAGGTTATTTTCAGCTGCCTGCAGGGCCTCCTGCTTCAGGGCAAAGTCTGCCTTGTATTTGCGGTACTCCTGCTCTGGAATCACCTTCTGTTCATACAACTCGTCGTAACGTGCAAGTTCGCGTTTCGCCTCTTCAAAGTTAAGCTTTGCTGTTTGCAGGTTAGTCTCGGCGTTGTTCACACTCACCATGTTCGGCACAATCCTGATTTTAGCCAGCAGTTGCCCCTTCTTCACAATCTGGCCAGCCTCCACGTGCAATTCCTCCACAATACCGGACACCTGCGACTTTACCTGCACTTCTTTGCGCGGTACGATAGAGCCTGTTGCCACTGTCTTCTTCACGATATCTGTCTCAAAGGGCGCCTCTGTTTTGTATACCACAGGGTCTGTGTTCGCTTTGTTGTAGAAGTAGTAGCCCAGCCAACCCGACAGGCCTAAAAACACTAACACAAAAACGCCAAGCAATACCTTTTTCATAGTAGGATATAATTATTGTTCTTTGATTACACACTATACTCTTGAGTCCTTTGACTCTAGTCCGGTCAACTCATTCTGTCATTCTGTAAGAATCTTGCCTGCAGGTATCGCAAGCTTTTGCGGCTTGCCCTCGAAGTTCTTTCAGGATGACAAAAAAGGTCCTTTTATTCGTCGCGCAATGCGACCACCGGGTTCACACGGGCGGCTTTTGTGGCAGGTATCAAGCCTGCCAGGGCACCAGTAAACACCAGTAGCACGGTGGCTGTGACGGCTATGCCCAGGTTTACCTCCGGAATACCGAAGAAGCCTGCCTGCACGTCGAATTTGCGCATGAAGAATTCTATCAGCGCAATAATGCCTGTGCCCATTAGAAGCCCTGTGTATCCGGCCACACCTGTTATCACAACAGATTCCTGGATAATAAGGCTGACAATGGACCAGGGCGTAGCGCCTAATGCCTTGCGCACCCCGATTTCCTTTGTCCGCTCTTTTACCACAATCAGCATAATATTACCCACCCCAATGATACCCGCCAGAATGGTGCCGATACTCACGAGCCAGCTAAACCCGGCGATACCGGCGAAAAGCCCCTGCACCTCCTGAAACTCTTTCTCAATGTTTGCTGAACCAAATGCCTTCAGGTCTTCAGGGGCCACCTGGTGGCGTTGCATCAGCAGGGTTTTCACTTTATCTTCTATCACGGCAGCAGGTACACCAGGCTTGGGTATAAGGGCCATAAAACCGACTTTGTTTACTGCGTTATAAGTTTGCTGCAGGGTAGAAAGCGGTATAAAGATGATTTTGGAATCCTCTACCACGTCTTCTCCCTTTCCCACAGGCTCAAAGGTGCCCACCACCTGGAAATAACTGCCCTTAATGCTGATGTACTTCCCGATGGGCTGTTCCTCCCCCGGAAACAGCACCTCCAGCACGCGCGTCCCCACTATGGCCACTTTGCGCTTCTCCTTCATGTCAATGCCATTCATAAAGCGGCCGGAAGTTACCTTCAGTGGCTTGACAGAGAGCAGGTCGGGTGTTTCGCCATTCACCGTAAAAGCAGAGCTTTTGTCTTTGTAGTTCACGGTAAAGTCGCCCCCAAGCTGGTTGCTGGGCGCCACAACGCCAACCTCTGGTATGGCTTTGATGGCAGTCACATCATCATTCGTCATCTGAACAAAGCGCCCCGCCTTCAGCCCCTTATAGGGCACGCTGGTGCGCTGCGTCCAGACAAAAACAGCATTCTTCGCGATGTTAAATTCACTCGTAATACCGTTCTCCAGCCCTTTGCCTGCCCCCAGCAACACCACCAGCATAAAGATGCCCCAGAACACACCAAAGGCTGTCAACGCCGTGCGCAGTTTGTGCTTCTTTACGGTGTTATAGATTTCAGTCCATTTATCGATGTCGATCATTTTATTGCTGGTTGTTTATTGTTAATTGTTACCTCAATTTTGGTTTGTTACCAAGGCTGCTTTCTACCTTCTATTACACAGGCTATATATTCTGTCCGCACTGACAATCAGCAATTATCAATTACTCCGCCCGCAGGGCTTCTATTGGCTTGATGTTGGCTGCTTTCAGGGCTGGCATTAAACCGGCCAGGGCTCCAGACAGCACCAGCACCACCGTAGCCGATACAGCCACGCCCAAATCCACCTCGGGGTTGGCAAAGAAAGGCAACTCAGCCCCCGACGACACCAAAAGATAATCCAGCAGCGCCAGCACGCCTGTTCCCGCCAGCAAACCCATATAGCCTGAGAAGGCTGTAATCACCACCGACTCCTGCAGTATCAGGCTAACAATGGATGCCGGGGTTGCTCCAAGCGCTTTCCGAACACCTATCTCACGGGTACGCTCCTTCACTATGATCATCATGATATTGCTGACGCCCACAATGCCGGCTATCAGGGTACCGATGCCCACTATCCAGACAAAGATGCGGATGCCACTGAACAGGCCCATCAGTTTCAGGAACTCTGCTTCGGTATTCTCCACTCCCAGTGCCATATCGTCATTCTCAGAGAACTTGTGCCGTTGCGCCAGCAGTTTCTTCAGCCGGTCTTCCATCTCCTTGGCCGGAACGCCTTCCTGCGCGGCAAGGGCCATCATCTGTACCAGGTTGGGCTGGTTAAAGGCGCTTTGCAGGGTTGAGAAAGGAATATAAGCCCGTTCCTCGCGACGGCCGCTGTTATTACCGCTAGCTTTGAAAGTGCCCACTACTTTAAAATGAATACCACGGATGTTCACATACTCCCCTACCGGGTCCTCTTTGCCGAAAAGCACCTGCGCCACCTGCTCGCCCAGCACCACCACCTTGCGTTTCTCCCGCTCATCGAATGTGTTGAGCAAGCGGCCGCGGTAAGGGCGTTCTCCGTTCAGCTTCATAAAATCCGGTTCCGCACCAAACACTTGGTAAGAGCCGTTCTGCTTTTTGTAGTTGATGGTGTATTCGCCCCACACGCGGTTGCGGGGCGCCAGTATGTTCAGGTTCGTCATCTCACGCTCTATGGCCTTCAGGTCCTCGTTCGTGAATTTAATCTCACGGCCTGGCTTCATGCCTTTGTGCGCCATGGCAGTTTTGCCGCTCCATACATAGATGCTGTTCTTGACACCGTCGCCGAAGCGGTTGATGACACCGTTCTCCAGCCCCTTGCCTGCTCCCAGCAACAGCACCAGCATAAAGATACCCCAGAACACACCAAAGGCAGTCAGGAACGTACGCAGCTTGTTCTTCTGCATCGTAGCACCTATCTCCTGCCATTTATCAAGGTCAAACATGTTGGTTGCTGTTTGTTGAATTGTTGATTGCTGTACTATAAAGGGAGTTCCAGCTAACCCGCTACCTCTCCGGAGGTTACTGCTTCAGCAGTTTCATGAAGGCCATGATCATTTACAATCAAGCCGTCTTTCAGGCGGATAATGTGGTGAGTCTGGTCAGCTATATCGTTTTCATGCGTCACGATCACTACGGTCATGCCTTTGCGGTTTACTTCTTTAAAGATGTCCATTACATCATAGGATGTCTGGGTATCCAGGGCACCGGTAGGCTCGTCGGCCAGGATGAGCTTGGGCTGTGAGATAAGCGCCCGGGCGATGGCAACACGCTGCTTCTGCCCACCCGACAGTTCATTAGGCGAATGCTCTGCCCAGTCTTTCAGCCCCACCATGTCGAGGTACTCCAGCGCCAGTTTGTTGCGCTGTTTGCGGCTCACCTGCTGGTAGTAGAGCGGCAGCGCCACATTTTCCATCGCATTCTTAAACGAAAGCAGGTTAAACGACTGAAACACGAAGCCCAGGAACTTGTTGCGGTAAAAAGCAGCCTTTGAGGCAGAAAGGTTCTTGATTCTGGTGCCGGCGAGGGTATATTCCCCTGTGTCGTAATCATCGAGGATGCCCAGGATGTTAAGCAGCGTAGACTTGCCAGAGCCGGAGGAACCCATGATAGAAACAAACTCTCCCTCGCGCACGTGCATGTCTATGCCCTTCAGCACATGCAGCTTGTTGTGGCCCATTGCATAGTATTTATGAATGTTGTTTAGCTGGATCATAGGCTGCGGCTTTTGGATGGAGTACTTAATTAATAAAGGTAGTTTGTTATACAAGGTACTGAATATTATACTTTGTATTGATTCAATTATACTTATAACGTTTTTATATCGACCTACAGCATCTTCTTATCGACAAAACTCCTATTAATCAGTATATTCCGAAAAGAAGCTGCTAAGCATATTAAAGCACGGCAAGAAAGGTATGGCTGCCCTGCAAAGGAATAGATGCGTGAAGAAATGTTTCGGTTGCCTACCGGAAAAAATAATTTAGCAAGGTTACCAGGACATGGGCTCAACAGCAAAAGCCTTCCTGCTGTTGAAAGTTGTGGCATAAAAAAGTCCTTCAGCAGCAACTGAAGGACTCTTGAATCTATTAGTATGTCTATTAGCGTGCTAATCTTCGTCTCCTGCCTATCAGGAAATATAAAAAAACGCCAACCAGCGGCACCACCAGTACAAGTAAAAGCCACACTAACTTATCGATGTTATTCTGAAAGGTACCGGTCACAATTTCCACTACAGCATAAAGCCATAGCAGGAACAGACCGAGCAGTGGAAGAAGCAGTTCTATTCCACCAAAGCCACCAAGAAACAACAATAAGTTTGACATGAATTTCAGATTTAGTTCTGTTCAATATAACTTTTTAAATATCAAAAACAAAAGCCGCTGCTTCTCAGGTAAAAGAAGCAAACACAGGTTCTGTACGTATGTTTTCAGCACAACTCCCTGCCCCTATACTGTTTCACCCGCTTAAGCACCACTTAAGTTACATTCAAGCGTTTGTAGAGCATAATGCAACTACTCCAGGAGCAGAACTAAAGTCCGCCTTGCTGACAATTGGTGGTTCGCAATTGGATCTGTATGCAGGGCCGCTGTCGCCGCTGCAAATTGCGACGGAGGTGCTGCAGCATTTGGGGAAACTTCACCTGGTGCAGCCAACCGCTTACCAGCAATACCTGGCCACGGCAGACGCGGCCTATAGGTTAGTGACGCTTTCTGATGGCACAGATTGGGTGATGCGCTGGGGTGTGGTGGAAGGCCGGTATGTGCACCTGCATCCTGCGCGCTACGCACAGTACACGCTGCGCGTAAAGGCTAATGTACTTAAAACAGCCATAGCAGCCGTAATAACAGCAAAGAAACAAGGTAAAATAGCTGCAATGGACACGCAGTTTATAAACGAAGTGCGGGCTGAGTGGCTGGCACTGCCTCCGGTTAAAGATTTAAGCTTTAGCGAAGGGCTCGGCAGTATAATTGCGTTGATAAAAAACAGCGCCACCTCGGTGGGTGGCGCTGTTTAGATGATTAAGGCTTCTACTTGTTCATGCTTTGCAGCGAAGTCAGTGATATGGACCTGTCATTCAGCTTCGTATATTTAAAGTCGTCTCCGCCCCGGAAGTCAGCTCCCTTAATGTTGAAGGTGTCTGAAATCTTAGCATACTTGAAGTTAGCGGTGCCATCGAAAAGTGCCTTCTGGAAGTTTACGCCCTCCTGAAACTTGGCATATTTGAAATTAGCTTCTTCCTCAAAAGTAGCTCCGGCAAAGCTGATTCCCTTTGGAAAATTCACATACTTAAAGTTAGCCTCATCCTCAAAACGAGCATTGCTGAAATTTACATTCTTTGCAAACTTGGTATACTTGAATAGTGCTTCTTCCGAGAAACGGCTGCTAACAAAGGAGGCGTCATTCTTAAACTCTGAGTACTTGAAGGCAGTTTCCTGCTCAAACTTGCAGTTCTCAAATAGCACATCCTTCTCAAAGTTTGTATTATACACTTCACCTGTGTTATTCATCACGCCGGACACGCCGTTATCCGGATTAAAGTAAGCCCGCACATCGCCTTTAAAGGTGCAGTTCACAAAAGTTATAGGCGCTGTCACGGTGCTGATGTACTCTTTGGTGTCGCCGCTTTTCCCGTTCTTCAGCTTCATGTTGTCAAGCTTCGTCATATCCAGGTCGCCGGTTATTTCAGCGTTTTTGTAGGACACGGCCTCTCCCCTGTTAATCTTTTGAAGAATCTCCGAAGCATCCACTCTTGTTTGCCCAAACGATAGCAACGGTAACAACAGCAATACAAATAATACCTGTACTTTTCTCATCATAGTTTATGTTAATGGTTTTACGCTCTGTGGAAGTGTTTGCTTAATAGATGAGACACCCTGCAGAAAGGTTGCCTGAGGCAAAGAAAAAATCTACAGAAAATAAAACGCCCGCAGCTCTTTTCAGGCTAACGGGCGTTGAACTTCGTTCCTTATTCTACGGCAGGAGGCGCAGGGGCATCTGGCACGGCCGGGGTATCCGGAGACGGAGGCGTTACTATTTCTTTGTTTGGCTCTCTCTCCTTAACGTTTACCCTGACTGTCACAAGCATTACTGTTATAAACAGCAGGACAGTGACCAGCAGGCCCATCAAAAGTTTATTACTCGTATTCATGTTTTCGTGCTTTATTGATGAAGACAATGTTTTGGCTTGCTACACATTCAGTTCCGGCTTCTGTTGCACATAGGCCTTTAAATCATCCAGCTTAATGCCCAGTAGCTGCATACTCTTAAAGAATACCGGCAGGTCTTCTTCCAGAAACTGCTCTTTTTTGATGGCAATGGTTTTCTCAAACCCATCATCAGCCAGGAAATAGCCAATGCCTCTTTTGTTATAGATAATTCCCTTATCCTGCAGGTAATTGAAAGTCCGCATGGTTGTGTTTGGGTTCACCTCAAACTCCACGGCCATGTCGCGGATGGAGGGAATCTTGTCGCCGCTGTCCCATTTCTTCTGGAGTATGTTCTCGAAAAAACGATTTGCGATCTGTAGATATATAGCTTGATTCTCTTTGAATTCCATCTTACACCTGCCTTTCTTTTAGTTTAAAATAAGATACAACTAACAGGAACGGCGCGAGCAGCCACCAGAACAGCATGGGGATGATTCTGGTGAAAATAAATTCCGCGGTATCTTTCAGTCCGCTGTCCGGCTCCAGCCTGTTGTGGGCCTGTCCAAACAGTAAATACCCAAGCCCCCCGGTATAAGCGGCAATTAACAGCACCACCACAATTAGCACCAGCAGTGTTTTCAGGAAGTTGTTGCTCCGGAAGGTTGTGGCTCCCAAGAAGAACACGGCCTGTGTGACCATATATACACCTAAACAGTTGAAGAAAACATCGTCAATCAAATAAGGAAAAGCATCCGTGTTTCCCGCCAGTAAGGCGCTAAAGGAGGTTAGCAGCAGCATAATCAGTCCTGCTACCACTACATATACCGGCGAGGTGATAAGCCAGGCCGCCAGCAGCTTTTCTGTAGCCGAAACAGGCAGCGTCAGAAACATATAGCTTTTCTGGGGGGCGTGCATCTCGTCGAAAATTTTACTCGTGAAGATGTAGCCACCCACCATAAACACAACCAAGTATAGGTTGCGCAGACCAAATACGACTTCGGCATCGTCGCTGAAGACTGCAAACAGTGCAGAGAGTATTAAAAGCAGGCCAAGAATTGCGCCTATGGCAATCCACATCGTGCTGATGTTTAAGTAAAGCTGCCTCTTTAAAAAGAAGCCCAGCCGTTTCAGGTTCAGTTCAGTATTCATGGTTTTATTTTGTACTAATGGTTAGGATAATCGGGTCGGTGGTTATAAGCCTTTCAGAGCAAATTCGAAAAGATATCGGGTCGTTTGTAAAGCTCTTCAGAACAAGTTCTAAAGGATAAGTAACGTCTACCTGCTCCGTCTCTACCAGGAAGGCACAGCCAAAAGCTGCGAAGGCAATCATTAGCGAGCTTCCTTTCATGCGTAGCTGCTTAAGCTGGTAGCGCAGGTTTTTAGAGTTAGTATTCATACTTGTAGTTGGCAAAGTGTTCGTTTATAGAAGCTGCATTCTTCACGATGCCGTTAAACAGCAGTTCCAGGTCTACGCGTGAGTCGTGGCCGGCAATGTTTTTGACGATGCCTGCCTTACGCCCCTGCAACTCCTCGGCATACAGTATCTCCTCTGCGGGCACGCCAGCCAGGTTGTATTCAAATGCCAGCTTTTCTGATATCTCGCCCATGTTGCGGTTGAAGATGATGTTGCCTTTCTCCAGCACCACCACATTATCTATCAGGTTCTCCAGGTCGCGCACCTGGTGGGTGGATATGATGATGATTTTTTCTTCATCCAGAGAGGCTGCCATAATTTTTCTGAACTGGCTCTTGGAAGGAATGTCTAGGCCATTGGTTGGTTCGTCCAGGATTAAAAGACGGGCGTTAGTGGCCAGGCCGAAGGCAATCAGAAACTTCTTTTTCTGCCCGTAAGACAGCGTGGAAAGTTTAGCGGTTTCGTCCAGCTCAAACTCTGCCAGGTACGCCTGCAACTGGTTGTAGCTGAACTTAGAGTAGAACACACCATTTGTTTTTACATAGTTGCTTAGGCTGATAGGCGGCAAGTTAAACTCCTCCGGTATCATGTAAATATCCTCCAGCATGGCAGGCTTCCGCGCCGAAGCATCAAAGCCAAACACCATACACTGGCCGCTATCAGGGTACAGCAGGCCGGAGAGATGCTTCAGCAACGACGATTTTCCGGCGCCGTTTTTACCCAGCAAGCCATAGATAAAGCCCGGCTCCAGGGTTAGGTTCAGGTTCTCGAAGAGCGGTTTCTTCTTTTTATACCTGAAGTTAATGTCTTTTAACGCTATCATAGTTTTGCTCGGCTAGTGTATTAGTTACATAGTACACTACAAAGGTAAAAGAGGTTTCGGTATTTCCAACTATTTCGATAAAATATTTTTTTCAGTTTAAGAAGATAGAGTTGAACGATAGCAGCAGCAGACTTAGACGCTCATTAGAGCTGCGCACACTGTGAGATATTTGGGGTTAGCAGGACTGCAAATCATGTGCGGTTTTAGATTTCCAGCCACTGCGCTACATATGGCGGGAAATCTCCTAGATTATTCTTCTAAAATTCTTTCCGAAATATTTCCTAAACTGCTGTAATGTTTTCCCACCCCGGTCGTCTCTGTTATTGAATGGACTTACAAGAGTTTAAAAGCAAGGTGCTTCCTGCAAAGCAAAAGCTGTATCGGCTGGCTGTCTTTCTGCTTCGTGATAAAGAAGAAGCAGAAGATATTTTGCAGGACGTGTTCCTGAAACTCTGGACCAACAAGCACAAGCTGCATGCTTATACCAGTATAGAAGCCTTTGCCATGACCATTACCAAAAACCTGTGCCTGGACAGAATTAAAACGAGCAAGCGAAAGCGCACAGTAGATGCAACAGGGCTGGAACTGAGTTCAGGAGAGGTAACTCCATACGAGCAAACTGAGCTGACCGACAGCGTGAGCAAGGTACAGGGCTTATTGGCAGGGCTACCGGAGCAGCAAAAGCTTGTCCTGCACCTGCGCGATGTGGAAGGCCTTTCTTTCGAAGAGATGGAGCAGATAACAAATTTAACCATCAACAACATTAGGGTGATTCTTTCGAGGGCCCGCAAAAGTGTCCGTGACGGTTTTTTAAAGATGGAAAATTATGAAGTGGGATAATATAGAGACGCTACTGCAAAAGTACTACGATGGCGAAACCACTGTGGCAGAAGAAAAGCACCTGAAGGAGTACTTTAGACAGGAACAACAGCTACCAAAGCATTTGCAGCCGCACGCGGCACAGTTTCAGTACTACGCACATCAGCAGGAAGAGCAACTGGATAAGTTTTTGGCAGACGAGTGGCTTTTTGAGAAAATAGAGGCGCAGCAGACACCTGAACAGGGGAAGCAGCTGTTTTTCCCGGTGATGCAGCAAGCTGCTACTTACTGGCGCGTGGCAGCAAGTATATTACTGATGGCAGGTGCCTTCTGGGCGGGAACATCCTATATGAAGAGCTCCTCCACCGAACAGCAGACGCCGGAAATAGCGGCCCTGCGACAGGAAGTACAGGAGATGAAGCAGGTACTCGCAGCCGGTGCCACAGCAGGTTATTCAGCCAGTGACCGCATTAAAGTAGTGAGCCAGGAGTTTGGCGCAGCACCGGAAGACGATGAAGTGATTAACCTGCTCATCACCACCATGAACAGCGACCCGAACGTGAATGTGCGCCTGGCGGCCAGCGAGGCCCTCTACCGGTACAAAGACAATGCGCAGGTGCGCAATGCCTTCATCAGGTCATTGCCCATGCAGACGGACCCGCTGATGCAGATTACGCTGATAGACATGCTGGTGAATCTTAAAGAGAAGAAAGCGCTGGAGCAACTCCAGAAGCTGGCAGAAAAAGAAAACGTCTTACCAATTGTAAAAAACAAAGCCGAAGAAGGAATCGGCATCCTTATATAAATCAATTCTGACATTTAGTATAAAGTAAAACATGAAAAAGATAATGTTACTGGCATCGGCATGTCTGATGCTCACCAGCAAAACCATGTGCGCACCTACAGTATTCGCACAGTATAGCAGTGCAGAAAACAATCCTGAACTTCTAGCCATGTGGAATAGCGATGACACAGGTCAGGAAGCAGCAGAACAGGACAAGCCACTTATGCATCGGGTGAAACTGGCAAACAGCAAGGACAGCCGTGTCATTATTAGCGTGTACAACAGTGGTGTCGAGGTAGTAGGGCATAACGGCGATGAGGTTATCATAGAAGCAGAGGGTGGTGTTGTGGCTCCACCAGCACGTGCCAAAGGCCTTAAGCCACTCTATAACTCGGTAGAAGACAACACCGGCTTAGGCCTGGCTGTAACAAAAGACAACAACACACTAAGAATCAGTAAAGCCTCCCGCCAGAATGGAAACTATGTTATCAGGATTCCTAAGAATGCTGCGGTCATGTATGAAGAGACAAACTGGACCGGCGACAATCTGGAGCTGTCAGATATGAACGGTGAAATAGAGCTAAAACTGAATAACTCCACCGCCAGGTTGACGAACGTTTCCGGCCCGGTTATAGCCAACACAACGGCTGGCGATATTATAGTGAAGTTCTCCAGCCTTAACCAGGGTAAACCCAGCGCCATCTCCTCCGTGGCCGGCGCAGTAGATGTCACTTTACCTCCTAATACCAAAGCTAATCTCAAGCTCAAGTCTATTCAGGGAGAAATCTATTCTGACTTCGACATGAACTTAGGGAAAAACACCAAAAGCGGGCTGCCAAGAGTAGCCGGAGGCGACACCATAGAAGGTACCACAAACGGTGGTGGAGTAGAAATGAGCTTGTATACCATCAGCGGTGACATGTTTATCCGCAAGAGTAAATAATCAGAAACAGATAAAGAGACCTGAACTATGAAAAAAGTATTCATCTTAAGCTTGCTGTGGTTTGCATTTGCCACCAGCTTGCTGGCACAATCTAAAACGGTAGAGAAAACACTGGCTGTGCCAGCCAACAAAAAAGTCGACCTGAAACTTACCTTTGGCAGCAACATCAAGATTTCCGCCTGGGATAAAAATGAGGCTTCCATCAAAGTTACCTATGAGATAAACAGCGGAAAGTTGAATGATGCACTGCTTCTTAATTTTACGGCTGATGACAAAAGCGCGCGCGCCGAAGTAGACCTGGACAAAGCACTACTAAAGAACGGTAAAGCCGAAGATTGCCCGGGAAACAAAAACGGGTATAGCATGCAAAGCGATGGAGAGCGCACCTATACATGCGCCGATATCAACTATGAAATTTTTGTACCCCGTGATGCCGACTTATCTGTGGAGACCATCAATGGCAATATAGAATTAAGAGGTCTGACAGGTCCTGTTCAGGCTAAATCCATCAGCGGCTTTGTTGACATGAACTGGGCCGAAAAAAAAGGAGCGACCATCTCCCTGGAAACCATAACCGGTGAAGTATACTCTGACCTGGGTATTGCATTCCCGGACGGCAAACAAGATGCACCCATGGTTGGCTACAAGCTCAAAGGCAAAGTAAATGGCGGCGGCTCTTTAATCAACTTAGAGAGCATCAGCAACGACATTTACCTCCGTAAGCAGGAGTAATTCATGAAGAGACCTCGCAGCGTGCGCAGCTCCTGCGAGCGTCTGAGTATGCAAGACAGTGGGAGTCTGCAAGATGCTAATAGGTAATAAAACAAACAGCGCCACCTCAGTTGAGGTGGCGCTGCCATTATGTACTTCAGAAAGGCTCTGTTAAATATGTAGCGCACGGTTTTCAGTCGCTGCTAAACAGGCTTCTTTCATGGCTTCAGCATAGGTGGGGTGTGCGTGGCTCATACGGGCCACATCCTCAGCGGATGCACGGAATTCCATGGCCGTCACCGCTTCAGCGATAAGGTCGGCTATACGCGGACCAATCATATGCACACCTATGATTTCGTCCGTTTCCTTATCTGCCAACACTTTTACGAAACCGTCTGTATCGCCGGAGGCTTTTGCACGGCCGGAGGCTTTGAATGGAAAAGAACCTGACTTATAGGCACGCCCCTGCTCCTTCAACTGTTCTTCGGTAAAGCCGACACCTGCCACTTCCGGCCAGGTATATACCACACCTGGGATCAGGTTATAGTTAATGTGCGGCTTCTGACCTACGATTTGCTCTGCCACCAGCACGCCTTCTTCCTCGGCTTTGTGTGCCAGCATAGCACCACGCACCACATCACCGATAGCGTATATACCCGGCACATTTGTTTCGAGGTGGTCGTTTACGGCAATCATACCGCGGTCACCCATCTGCACACCGGCATTCTCCAGGCCAAGGCCTTCGGTGTATGGCTTACGGCCAACAGATACCAGCACGTAGTCTCCTTCAAATGTTACAGTCTCGCCTTTTGGATTCTCGGCTGTTACCCTTACTGTTTCGCCTTCGTTGGTAGCGCCTGTTACCTTGTGGCTGAAGAAGAACTCAAAGCCCAGTGTCTTTTTCAGCACACGCTGCAGCTCTTTGCCCAGGGAACGGTCCATCGTAGGGATGATTGAGTCCAGATACTCCACCACCTGCACTTTGCTGCCAAGGCGCGCATACACAGAACCCAGTTCGAGGCCAATCACACCACCACCGATAATGATGAGGTTCTTTGGTATTTCAGTCAGTGTTAAAGCTTCTGTAGAAGTAATGACGCGCTTTTTGTCGATTGGCAGGAATGGAAGCGTAGTTGGCTTGGAACCGGTTGCGATGATGGTTTTATCCGTCTCAATTTCCTGCACGTTACCATCTACACCAGTTACTTTGATTGTATTCTTATTCACGAAAGAACCCAGGCCGAAGTAGGTATCGATTTTATTCTTCTTCATAAGGTAAGCAATACCGTCGTTATTCGACTTTACTACCTCGCCCTTGCGCTTTATCATCTGCTGGATATTTACCTGCAGGTTATCCAGTTCAATGCCATGCTCCTGAAAAACATGTGCCGCATTGTGGTAATGCTCAGACGAGTCCAGCAGCGCTTTAGAAGGGATACAACCCACATTCAGGCAAGTACCACCTAACACAGTATATTTCTCTATGATCGCGGTTTTTAGGCCCAGCTGTGCGCAGCGTATCGCCGCTACATACCCACCAGGTCCAGAACCGATAACGGTTACGTCGTATTTCATCTTTTATGTTTTAGGAGAGTTACCTCTCATTTAGTTTTGATTACATGTAGAAAAGTCCCCCTTTGAAGGGGGTAGGGGGATGTTTTGCTTTGGCTTCAGCAAAAATCTACACCCCTATAGTCCCCTCAAGGGGACAGTTCAATCGCAGAGAGATAAAAAGCAAAGGAGGAGCAACTTTTACAGCCTCTCCTCCTCCACCCATTTCATAATTTTACACTCCAAGAAGCAGTCTCATCGGGTCTTCCAGCAGCTCTTTTACGCGCACCAGGAAGGAAACGGACTCACGGCCATCAATGATGCGGTGGTCGTAAGACAGGGCCAGGTACATCATCGGTCTGATCTCCACCTGCCCGTCGATAGCCACAGGGCGCTGCACAATGTTGTGCATACCCAGTATAGCCGACTGCGGTGCGTTGATGATTGGCGTGGACATCATAGATCCGAACACACCACCGTTGGTGATGGTGAAGGTACCACCTGTCATTTCCTCGATAGACAATTTACCGTCGCGTGCTTTCTTAGCCAGTCGAATTACCTCTTTTTCAATGCCATCCAGCGACAGGCTCTCCGCATTGCGGATAACCGGCACTACCAGGCCTTTCGGAGATGAAACCGCGATAGATATGTCACAAAAATCATTAAAGATCATATCGTTGCCGTCAATCTGCGCGTTTACTGCCGGCCACTCCTGCAGGGCAACGGTACAAGCCTTCGTGAAGAATGACATAAAGCCAAGGCCTACTTCGTGCTTCTCCTTAAATTTCTCTTTGTACTTCGTACGGATGTCCATAATTGGCTTCATGTCTACCTCATTGAAGGTAGTGAGCATGGCCGTATCGTTTTTCACCTGTACCAGGCGGCGAGCAACTGTTTTACGAAGCGAGCTCATTTTCTCGCGGCGCTGGTTGCGGTCACCGCTTACAGCCGGAGCCTCCGAAGCAGCAGTTGCTTCCTGCTTAGGAGCAGGGGCTGCCGCTGGCTTTGCAGCAGCTTGCTGTGCACTCTGTGCATCTTCTTTTGTGATGCGGCCATCGCGGCCTGTACCTTGTACATCGGCTGCGTTTATACCTTTTTCAGAAAGGATCTTACCAGCAGCCGGTGAAGGTGTGCCGGAAGCATAAGTTTGGCTTCCGCCATACCCGGATGCAGCTGCCGGAACTGTTGCCTGCTGTGCGGCAGGAGCACCTGGTTGTGACGCTGGTTTTGAAGCGGGAGCTTCAGCACCTGCTATAATGCGGCAAAGCAGACCGCCTATTTCTACAGTATCGCCTTGCTGCGCTACAATCTGCAGGGTTCCGGCAGCCTCCGCTGGCAGCTCGAAAGTTGCCTTGTCTGATTCGAGTTCCGCTATCACCTCGTCCATCTCCACACGATCGCCATCGTTTTTCAGCCAGCTGGCTATGGTTACTTCTGAGATTGACTCGCCCACTGTCGGCACAACCATGTCCACAGTTTCGCCACCACCTTGTGCTACGGCAGGAGCAGATGCCGGTGAGGCAGCAGATGCCTGCGGTGCAGCGGATGCTTCAGCAGCCGGACTGGCAGGAGCAGGAGAACCTGCGCCATCCTCTTCAATGCGGCACAAAAGGGCACCTACCTCAATGGTATCGCCTTCCTGTGCTACAATGCGTAAAATGCCTGCTCCTTCGGCTGGCAGTTCGAATGTGGCTTTGTCAGATTCCAGCTCAGCTATCACCTCGTCCATCTCCACACGGTCACCGTCTTTCTTTAGCCACTGGGCTATCGTTACCTCAGTGATCGACTCACCTACGGCAGGCACTTTAACTTCTAAGCTCATATATTTTTGTTCTATTATGAATTACGAATTATGAATTACGGATGAAACAAGCGTGATGGACTAAAATAGCTACAATTAACTATTCCAGTCCATCACGCTTTATTTCCTACTTATATTGAAAAGGCGCGCTCCACCAGGTTTTGCTGCTCTTTCACGTGCACTTTCAGGTAACCTGTGGCAGGAGAGGCACTTGCTTTACGGGCAACCACATCTTCTACCTGCTTGCGCATCAGGCGCAGGATATAGTTCCAGGCACCCATGTTCTCAGGCTCTTCCTGTACCCAGTAAATTTTAGCGTTCGGGTACTTCGCCAGTTCTGCATCCAGCTGCACTTTAGGGAAAGGCGCCAGCTGCTCCATACGCACGAGGGCCACATCCTTCCGGTTGCTGTTCTGCTGCTCTTCCAGCAGGTCGAAGTATACTTTGCCCCAGCAAAGCAGCACTTTCGTTACAGAAGCGGCATCTGCGTAATCATCGCCTATCACCTCTTTAAAACCACCTGATGTGAAATCCTCCATTGGAGAACTTACGAGCGGATGACGCAGCAGCGACTTAGGCGACATGTTAACAACAGGCTTACGGAAAGGCAGGGCCAGCTGACGGCGCAACATGTGGAAAAGGTTAGCTGGTGTAGTGATGTATGTCACGAAAATATTGTTCTCAGCAGCCAACTGCAGGAAGCGCTCAGGGCGGGCATTAGAGTGCTCCGGTCCTTGTCCTTCGTAGCCGTGCGGCAGCAACATCACCAGGCCATTCATACGCTGCCACTTCGATTCTGTGGAAGTGATGAACTGGTCAATCATTACCTGTGCACCGTTGGCAAAGTCGCCGAACTGCGCTTCCCAGATAACAAGAGCATTAGGGTTGGCCATCGCATACCCAAACTCAAAGCCCAGTACACCATACTCTGACAGCAGCGAGTTGTAAATTTCAAATGCGCCTGTTCCTTCTTCTTCTATGTGGTTGAGGTTGTTGTATGGAGCACTTGTTACGGCATCATGCAACACCGCATGGCGGTGTGAGAATGTACCGCGCTGCACATCCTGACCAGAGAAACGCACAATCTTGCCATCCAGCACAACAGAACCGTAGGCCAGCAATTCACCGGCTGCCCAGTTCAGTTGCCGTGTCTCGAAGAACATCTCCTTGCGCTCTTTTATGAGCTTGTCGATTTGCTTGAGTGGCTTGAATCCCTGCGGCAGAGTGGTAAGGGCCTTTGCTACTTTCTCAATCGCTTCAGCGGAAATACCTGTCTCCGGCGACTGGTTGAAATCCTCTGGAGTAGAACGACGCAGTTCCTGCCAGTCTTTCTCCAGTACCTGGTAGTTGTAAGGCAAAGGCTTCTGCTTCACCATGTCCAGGCGATCCTGCAGCATCTGCCGGAATTCCTTGTCCATGGTATTCGCCAGTTCGGCATCTACTGAGCCATTGCTAATGAGCTCCTTGTTATACTTTTCGCGTGGGTTCGCGTGCTTCGAAATCAGGTTATACAGCTGTGGCTGCGTGAACTTCGGCTCATCAGACTCGTTGTGGCCGTGACGACGGTAGCACACCATGTCGATGAAGATGTCGTTCTGGAACTTCTGACGGTACTCTGTAGCCAGGCGCACCGCAAATACAACAGACTCCGGATCATCGCCATTCACGTGCAGCACAGGCGCATCTATAATTTTGGCTACATCTGTACAATAGATAGAAGAACGGGCGTCTTCAAAGTCAGTGGTGAACCCTACCTGGTTGTTAATAACAAAATGGATAGTACCACCTGTCTGATAGCCGCTCAGCTTTGCCATCTGGGTCACCTCGTACACAATGCCCTGACCAGCTACGGCCGCATCACCATGAATGAGGATAGGCACAATAGAGCGGGAGTCTTTCTCGTACATGCAGTCGATTTTTGCACGTACAAAGCCTTCTACTACCGGGTTCACTGCCTCCAGGTGCGAAGGGTTAGGCGCCAGCTTCAGGTTGATGGTATTTCCTCCTGCTGTATTCACCTCAGAAGAGAAGCCCATGTGGTACTTTACGTCTCCATCGCCCATGGTCAGGTCAGGAACGGCAGTGCCTTCAAACTCAGAAAATATCTGCTCATAGGTTTTGCCCATGATGTTGGCCAGCACGTTCAGGCGGCCACGATGTGCCATACCTATCACCACTTCTTTTGCGCCAAGCTCAGAAGCTTTGTCAATAATGGCATCTAATGCAGGTATGGTTGTTTCGCCACCCTCCAGTGAAAAGCGCTTCTGCCCCAAAAACTTTGTGTGCAGGAAATTTTCAAAAACTACCGCCTCGTTCAGTTTGGAAAGGATGCGCTTCTTATATTCAATCCCTGGGTTAAAGCTCAGGGACTCATTTTCAATCTTGTTCTGAAGCCAAGACAGCACCTCCGGGTCGCGGATGTACATGTACTCATAGCCGATAGGGCCTTCATAGATCTTCTGAACCGCCGCTACGATATCCCGCAGTGTTGCAGGTCCGATGCCGATAATTTCACCTACCTGGAAGACAGTATCGAGGTCTGCTTCCGAAAGACCGAAATCTCTCAGGTCCAGCAGGGCCTTACGGTCTTTGCGCTCCCGCACCGGGTTTGTCTTAGAGCGCAAATGGCCACGGGTGCGATAAGCATAAATAAAGTTACGCACTGCCACCTCTTTCTCTGACTCCTCTTGTGCTACACCTGCCGTAGCAGGGGCGGTAGCTGTAGCAGCGCCATTCTCAGCAGTATGACCGTTCTCTCCGTAGGCAGTTGAAAAATCGTACCCTTCAAAAAACTTGCGCCACCCGAATTCCACTGATTCCGGATCCTGTTGATAAGTTTTGTACAACTCATCAATATAATCGCCGTGCGCATTAGCGATATAGCTATATTTATCCATAAAGTGTTTACTCCCTTTTTGTCGAAGGTAAAGTTAAAAGTATTGCACAAATATCGAATACTGCGTATTCGTTTAAGCGAATAATGTTCTGAATCATACTTCTTATGTATTCTGAAACTTCATATATTCCTTTTTGTTGCACGGGCACAGATGTATTATGTTACAAAGTGTTCGTGTCGTAAGTTAAAGAAAACCAGCACAACCTCCCATATTTTCTACGATGATTATGTAGTCACTCCCGGTATAGTAGAAAAATAGCACGTTACACTTTAATATGGCTTTGAGAACGGTGCCCGAATCAAATTATAGTAACGGCAATCTCCTGCACCAGTTGTTACAATTTCAGCATATGTAGTGACTGCCACAGGCTAAACGCCATCACCAACTTTACAGGCTTCGGTATAATAGCAATGCTGCTACTTCGCTTATCCGGCAAAGCCATACTTCTACAATAAACAGCAGCTTGAAAACGTACAGCCCTTGGATGTCAGGTTCAGCAAAAGCCGCCCGGCTACGATTCCTACGACAGCTCCATAAGCCGCATCTGTTATCGCCTCTAATCTCATCTCCTGCCGCGGCACTATCTATAAGCCCTGCTTGTTATACTGCTGCATAAAGCAGGCAGCAATTGGCAGCAAAACGCAGAAAGAGAAAGTATAAAGTTCCACAGCCTCCTCTTACGGCTCAGGAAAAGGTAAGCCGCTATATGCGCGGCAACAAAAGCAAGAACACGAAGCCTGAGCTTATGCTGCGCAAGGCGCTGTGGCATGGCGGCCTGCGTGGTTACCGTGTGCACTGGCCCAAAGCACCTGGGAAGCCTGACATTTGCTACCCCAGCCGGCGTCTCGCCATTTTCATTCATGGTTGCTTCTGGCACCGCTGCCCCTACTGCCAACTGTCCTTACCTAAAACAAACGTTACGTTCTGGCAGGATAAATTTGAGAAAAATATAACCCGCGATAACCGGTACCAGCAACTGTACCGCGAGGCGGGCTGGCAACGTATTGTAATATGGGAGTGCCAGTTGCAGCAGAATTTAACCTCCAGTGTTATCCTGATTCAGGAACTGCACCGCGGTGTTCCCTCTAGCTGGGAGATTGCGGCATAAGATGCCTGCTTCCTCCTTGATTTGAAAAATTTATTTAACTTGAGGAATACTTTCCTTATTAACATCTATGAAGAAACATTTTCCACTGCTCGGCCTGATGGGGCTGTTAGCACTAGGGTGCAACGAAAGTTCCCGAGAGGTAGGCGACACAGAAGCGGCCCTCACTGCCTCCGCAGACAGCACCAATCTGCAGGCTGCCCTGCAAACCATTACGGCTGCCAACGTCTTAGAACATACCAGGGTGCTCGCTTCCGATGCGTTCGAGGGCCGGGGCCCCGGCACTGCCGGCGAAGACTCCACCGTTAACTACCTGACACGCAAGTTTAAGGAAATTGGATTGCAGCCTGGCAATCCAGACGGCACCTATGTGCAGAATGTGCCGATGGTTGGCTTCACAGCGGTGCCAAAGGCGTCTTTCCAAGCGGGTGGTAAAACGATTCCGCTCAACTTCCCATCTGACTATGTGGCTGTATCCCGCCGCTTTGTACCCAGCATCGACATCAACAATTCAGAGGTTGTGTTTGTAGGCTATGGTATAGTAGCACCTGAGTATGGCTGGGATGACTTTAAAGGGCTGGACGTAAAAGGCAAAACCATTGTGATGCTCATTAACGACCCTCCTATACCAAGCGGCGCAAATGCAGGTGAACTGGACACGACTATGTTCGGAGGCAAGGCCATGACCTACTATGGACGCTGGACCTATAAGTATGAGATAGCGGCAGAGAAAGGTGCCGCCGCAGCCATTATTATCCATGAAACAGGGCCTGCCGGATATCCATATGAGGTGGTATCAGGCAGTTGGAGCCGTGAGAACTTTGACATCCAGAAGCCGAACAAAAACATGGACCGCGCCGCCGTTGAAGGCTGGATAACACAAGCCAAAGCGCAGCAGCTTTTTTCGGCAGCAGGCAAAGACCTGAGCCAGCTAAAGCAGGCAGCCCTGCAGAAGGACTTTAAGCCGGTGCCCCTGGATGCCACCGCCAGTTTCAGCATACAGAACAAGCTGCGCGAAATTCAGTCAAAGAACGTAATTGCAAAACTGGAAGGCTCTGACCCGAAGTTAAAAGATGAATACGTGGTGTACTCTGCCCACTGGGACCACCTCGGTAAAGACGAGACACTGCAGGGCGACCAGATTTACAATGGTGCTTTAGACAATGCCACTGGCACTGCCGGCCTGATAGAACTGGCAGAGGCTTACGCTGCCATGCCAACAAAGCCGAAGCGCTCTATCCTGTTCCTGGCTGTTACGGCCGAAGAGAAAGGCTTGCTTGGCTCTAAGTACTATGCTGAGAACCCGCTCTACCCGCTAAACAAGACTGTAGCCAATATTAACATGGATGTACTGAATGCTTATGGCCCTACGGAAGATGTAGTGGTGATTGGCTATGGCAACTCCACACTGGAAGATGTGTTAGCAGAGGAAGCCGCTACGCAGGACCGCCGTATTGTACCGGAAGCCTCACCAGAGAAAGGTTCTTTCTACCGCTCAGACCATTTTGAGTTTGCGAAGCAGGGTGTTCCTGCGCTGTACTCAAAATCAGGAGTAGTGGCCCGTAACCAGCCACCTGATTATGTGCAGAAATGGAACGACAACTACACCGCCAACGACTACCACAAACTATCGGATGAAGTGCGCGATGACTGGAACCTAGATGGTGCAGTAGAAGACCTGCAGCTCTTCCTGCGCGTTGGCTATAAAGTGGCTAACACGGAGAAGTTCCCCGAGTGGAAGCCGGGAACTGAGTTCAAAGCTAAGCGGGAAGCTTCTCTTTCAGCAGCAGCCCCGGACAGCACAGTAGCCTTGTAGTAAATTTAATTAAAACAGAACGCCACCTGTACATGCTTTGTACAGGTGGCGTTCTGTTTTAATTTTCAACCTTATTGCGCTTATCTGTAGCGTAAATTTGTTAAGAAGATGGACTAGCTCATTTAAGTAAACAGCAACTAGTATGAATTTTCCAATAGGAGATTTAAGAATAGAAATTCAGATGGTTCACACCTATTTTCCTTTATTCTGAATCCTGATTCATTAGCCACTATTATATCACTCTTTACTTAGGATTTAAAACCACTAACTCCAAAAAAGCCAATTTATATATTCTCCAGAGGTTACCTTTTTTCACTTTGCGTATAAAGGAGTACAAAACCAAATATACTTTTATTATGAAAAAGACTTGGAAATTAGCTTTTGCCGCCTTTGCAATGTTCGCATTTACGGCATGCTCATCTGAAGATACAACCACTGAATCAGAGAACCTTGAAACTACTGAGGAGGTTGAAACAGATATGGAAACCGAAATGGAAACTGAAGACACTACTGTGTTGGAAGATACAACTGTTAATGATGGCGTAGTTGACGATATCCAGGAGGAGCAGCCGCCAATTGAATAGTTAGAAATAAGTATAATTACAAAAGGTCTCTGCTCTTAAGGCAGGGACCTTTTTTTGTGCCGCCTGTTCTTTATAAATAGTATTTTCACACTTTAAAAAAGAAACAGAAGAGTCATATATGCGGCAAACTTTTTAACTTTAGGAATGGAAAACAAAACGCTGACGCACGATGACGTAAACATAAAGCTGATAGAGACAGATGAGAAACTGCATTCTGCAGTTCAGGATTTGCATCAATATAAAGTGCTTGCGCTGGACCTTGAGTTCGATCAAAACCGCTTCACGTATGGTTTCAACCTTTGCTTGGTGCAAATATCTGATGGAAACGGCACCTGCTACATCATAGACCCTTTCACCATAAACAACCTCCAACCACTCTTCGACCTGTTAGAGGATGAGCAGTACACAAAGATTATTCACCATGCCAACAATGATATCCTGCTGCTTGACAAATTAGGCTGCAGTATCCGGGGTGTGATGGACACTGACGTTGCCGCAAAAATCCTCAACTATGAACGTTCTTCTCTGGCAACTGTGATGAAAGAAGAGTTTGATCAGGAGGTAGATAAATCACAGCAATCGAGTAACTGGAACACACGACCGCTTAAAGAAGCTCAACTGATATATGCTGCCATCGATGTGATATACCTGCACCAGGTAAAAGAAAGGCTGGTACAGGAAATAGAAGAAAAAGGCCGCATGCATTGGCTGAAGGAGGAAAACTTATTACTGGAGTCTCTCATTTATTCAGAGCCTGAGAATCCGCACATGAAGCTCCGGAACGCCTACAGGCTTAACAATTACCAGCAGTTTATCTTGAAGGAGTTATTTGCTTTTCGGGATGAAATGGGAAAGCAACTGAATAAACCATCTTCCTATGTTATCTCTAACGAAGGATTAGTAGAGTTAGCAAGTAACCCCAACACGGATATTCATGAATGGGTGAACCATACCAAGGGAATACATGGTGCCCTTAAAAGATCTCGCAACGAAAAGCTGCTACAGGAGGCCTTAGAGGAAGCTAAAAGGAAAGCCAAGGCAGAAAATATCAGCCACGATTATTCTCAAAATCGTTGGCAGCGCCCTCCGCGCACGCCGGAAACAGAGAAGCGAAAAGAGGATCTGACGACAGTGCAGAAGCATATCATGTCAAAGTATGGCGAGTTTACCTCCAGGCTTATTATTAACCAAAGCCTTATCACCGACTATAGCATAACCGGCCAGTTGCGCTGCACAAAACAATATGCCACCGACATTATTCTCAATGCGGCCTCCGAATTAGATATTCACTTGCCCGAACCTGTGTTCAAGAACGTTGAACAGTAATAGCATGTATGATAAATAACAGAGAGGCCCCAGCAGTAACTACTGCTGGGGCCTCTCTGTTTGTTCCTGTTTCTATGGAAAGGCAGGCGCCCTTACTGCTGGTGCAGGTTCTGCCACCCACCGCTTTCGGTGCTGAGGCAGGCACTCTTTTACTGCCGCTGCTCCACATTGCGTAGGTCCTTAAAGCAAGAGCGCCCCCTGCCGTTTGGGACAGGGGGCGCCTTGTTGTTGGGGTTGGCGGCCACCTACTCTCCC
>NZ_JBHUOX010000015.1:0-163963 GCF_042686245.1 Pontibacter toksunensis
TCTGCTTCCCTGTGAAGCGGGTTGCAAAGGTAAGAAACCTTTCCCTTTCCGCAAGGCTGGAGGTAAAGTTTTTTTCTCTTTCCCCCTGCCGCTTTTCATGACGTGGAGGCTGTGTTACCAGCCCCTCCCCCCTTCCTTGTGAAGCGGGATGCAAAGGTAAGAAGCTTTTTTCTCTTTGCAAGGGGCGCCGGCACAAAAACCTGCTGTCTCCTGCCTGTTCCCGGGCAAGTGCCTAAGGCTGCGGGGAAAAAAAATTAAAAGAACTTTTGCAAACCCAATCCCGTGTGGTTACCGCACTCTGCCAGAGTTCCTGTATCTCGAAGAAATTACTAAATGCTCTATAAACTAAATGCTCTATAAAAGTATTTAAGCTTTAAAAGTATTTAAGCTTTCCTACCTGCGGCTTGGGCATGAGATGACAATATCCCTGAGGCACTTCATACCCTACTTTTCTGTAGGTTTCCCCATATGCCGGAAGAATATTTACGCCATCCTTATCCACGAGGTTACACCTATCTGGCAAATAATGAGGGCCCTCATTATTTGCCAGAATTTCTGCCTATTGCTTTCTGCAACTTAAGCAGTCACGGCTTCACGCTTCAATGTGCTCTTCCTATCCGGGCCAACTGATACAATTGTTATCGGCACCTGCAGGTGTTCTTCCAGAAACGTCAGGTAATTCTTAAATGGCTCCGGTAATTCCTCAACTAAATGAATCTTATTCAAATCCACTTTCCAGCCAGGCAATTCCACATAAACCGGCTCCAGCTTTTCTGTTTCTAAGTTATGCGGCACCTGATCTGTTAACTCTCCAGATGCCAACTTATAATGCGTGCACACTTTAATTGTATCAAACTCTGTCAGCACGTCCGCCTTCATCATGTTCAGCTGCGTTACGCCGTTTAACATGATTGAGTATTTAAGGCTTGGCAGGTCTACCCAACCACAACGGCGCGGACGGCCAGTGGTTGAACCAAACTCACGGCCAGCCTGGCGAATATTCTCTCCTACCTCATCCAGTAACTCTGTTGGGAAAGGGCCGCTGCCTACGCGAGTACAATAGGCTTTAAAGATACCGTATACTTCGCCGATATGCCGTGGCGCCACACCTAAACCAGTGCAGGCACCTGCCACCAACGTGGTCGAGGAAGTTACAAACGGGTAGGTGCCAAAATCAACATCCAGCAAAGCACCCTGTGCTCCTTCCGCTAATATGCGCTTGCCGTTTTGGATGGCGTTGTTGATCATGTACTCCGTATCTACCAGTTGCAGCGTACGCAGATAGTCTACAGCCTCAAAGAAAGCCTGCTCCTGCTCCGCAATATCCAGATCTTGCCCGTAGAACTTCACGATGCTGCGGTGGCGGTCCAGTAATTTATTGTAGCACTCCCGGAAATCATCTGAAAGGATATCTCCTACACGCAGCCCCACACGGCCAATCTTATCCTGGTAAGTCGGGCCTATCCCTTTCAATGTAGAACCAATCTTGCCGCTACCTAAAGCTTCTTCTGAAACACGGTCCAGCACTCTGTGCGATGGCAGTATAAGAGACGCTTTTTTAGAAATGAACAGGTTTTTCGCCGCGTCTACGCCTCTGTCTGTCAGTTTCTGCATTTCGGTGCGGAACACGATGGGGTCCAGCACGACACCGTTACCAATGATATTCTGAATATGTGGATGGAAGATACCAGAAGGGATCTGGTGCAGCACGTGCTTTGTGCCTTCAAACTCCAATGTGTGACCTGCATTTGGGCCGCCCTGGAAACGGGCTACAATGTCATAGGTCGGGGCCAGTACGTCAACGATTTTTCCTTTTCCTTCGTCGCCCCACTGCAGACCTATTAATATATCAACTGCCATTTATGTATTTAATAAATTGATTCTTTTAAGAATTGCGCCGCATTTATTATAAAGCTCTTTCTTGTTCTCAAAGCCTCTTTTACAGTCGCTTACCCCTAAAAGATCTACCCAAAAAAATTGACTACTCTCTTTTTACTCCCAAATGTAATGAATTTATTATTTTAAATTAAATTGAATGAAACTCAAATGAGAGTTGAGGAGGAAGCGAGATGTTCATACTTTTTATTCTTTCCTTCTCGGTTGCCTGGCACTTCTTGCCGTTCAGCGTTTTGGTGACACCACCTCATTCGGCTCTCTGTTCCAAACAACCACCACAAATATTATATTGCAACACATCAACACCATAGAAATGCTATCATTGCCAGAGGGTGACAGAGGTTATTTAGAGGTTGAGGTCAAGACCTGGAGAGACCTGCAGCAGTACACTATTGGATACAGGAGCATTTTGGCTACATAAACAAAAATGTTTTCATCAAAATTAACATCCCGGAGACAGAGAGAAGATGTGTCTTAAAAGAACTGAACTTGATGAACATCAACCCTAAGACGATATTACCTGATCTCCAAGGGTCAGCGCTTGATTGTAATTTCAAGCTTTTCCTGTTTGCTGACAAGACAAAGTTCATGTAAAACAGAAAGAGCCACCGGTTAGGGTGGCTCTCATGTTTATTTCGGGGCTTAGGATCTTTAGTAAATCGACTCTTTTAAAAACTGCGCCGCAAAGTCATCATTCTCAGCGATAGTGAAAATCGCATTTAGCTTTGTAACGATTAAAAGCTTGCGGATGTGATCGGATGGTTTGATGAGCACCAGCTCGCCGCCACGGTTCCTGAACTTGGTGAGCAGCGACACCAGCACGCCCATGCCGCTACTGTCCATGAAGCGCACGTTAGACAGGTCGATGGCGCACAGCAGCGACACCAGCGGCTTTCCGCCATCCACGTCGTCGATCATGCGCTGCGTGTCTGTGCCGGCTATCAGGTCTCCCTCTAACCTTACAAATAAGATGTCGTCCTTAAGCTCTGTCTGATACTTCATGTTGCTTTTCCTCTGTCGCTTTTTTGGCACGGCAATCGCCGCAAATGCCGTATAAGTTAAGGGAATGATGTAAGATATGAAAATTCAGCAGGTCCCCTACCATGGTCTGTATATTATGAATGCGCGGGTCGCAGAACTCTACTACCTTGTGGCACTCCGTACATATTACGTGGTCGTGCTGCCGGTAGCCATACGATTTTTCATATTGCGCCAGGTTACGGCCAAACTGGTGCTTGCTCACCAGATCGTTTTCTACCAGCAGATCCAGGGTGTTGTACACGGTGGCGCGGCTTACGCGGTAATTCTTGTTTTTCATGCTGATGTAGAGCGATTCCACATCGAAGTGCCCGTCGCGGGAGTATATCTCTTCCAGAATAGCATAGCGCTCCGGTGTTTTACGCAAGCCCTTGCTCTCTAAGTATGCTGTGAAGATTTTCTTTACTTCTTCGAACTTTACTGTATTTAATGCCATATCTGTCTTAATGATAGCCCCTCTTAATCGAAGCGCTCTACGGTAAGTATTCCGTTCACCTTGCCCATGCGCTGCATCAGCATGTCGAGGTGACCGGTGTCGTTTACAAAAACCATGATGTTGCCCTCAAAGATTCCATCGTTGGAATCCATGGTGATGGAGCGCATGTTTACTTTCAGGCTGGTGGAGATAACTTTTGTCAGGTCATTGACCAGTCCCACCCGGTCGGTGCCTTTGATACGGATACCCGCCAGGAAGGCAAGCTCCTTCTGATCTGTCCACTTGGCTTTAATGATGCGGTTCCCATAGTTGGACATCAGCTCAATGCCGCGCTTGCAGTTTGTTCGGTGAATCTCGATTCCCCCGCTTTCGGTCTGGAAGCCGAAAACGTCATCGCCCGGTATAGGGTTACAGCAAGGGGCCACCGTGTAATTCTCCATGTTAGCCGTGTCTCCACCTATTACCAGCATATCGGAATTAATCCCCCTTATCTTCTGTACTTCCTTATCAAAGGACTTCGGCTCCAGCATAGAAATTCCCTTCTCGGCAGTAGCTGTGAAGATAACCTCCTTAACACTCTTAATATCAATATACCCTGTGGCT
The DNA here is from genome assembly GCF_042686245.1 of Pontibacter toksunensis. Lineage (NCBI taxonomy): Bacteria > Pseudomonadati > Bacteroidota > Cytophagia > Cytophagales > Hymenobacteraceae > Pontibacter > Pontibacter toksunensis. The sequence goes on from NZ_JBHUOX010000015.1 coordinate 3,974, forward strand.
ATTCTATAGTATAAATCCTGTGCTGAGGGTACATTAAAATAAGCCTGCAGCTTGTTGATGTTATTTTGCGTATCGGCTACCTCCAGTTGCTTCAGGCGGTTCTCCAGCATAGCCCTGCCCAGTTCCGATTTGCTCTTGCGTTCCTCGCGCAGGGCATCCTTAATGCGGGTACGTGCTTTAGAGGTAACGGCATACTGCAGCCACTCCTCGTTGGGCTTCTGTTTCTGCGACGTCAGGATCTCCACCTGGTCCCCGTTCTTCAGTTTGTAGCTCAACGGCACCAGTTTCTGGTTTACCTTCGCGCCCAGGCACTGCAAGCCAATGTCGGTATGGATTTCGAAAGCAAAGTCGAGCGCGGTTGCCTTATCCGGAAGAATGATGAGCTCCCCCTTCGGCGTAAATACAAACACCTCCTCCACAAAAAGGTTTTTGCGGAACTCATCCATAAACTCTAATGCGTCGGAGTTGTTAGCCTCCAGCATATCGCGCACCTTGTTTATCCACATCTCAAGCCCTGACTCCCCGGAGGCGACACCTTCTGTTTTATATTTCCAATGAGCGGCATAGCCTCTCTCGGCAATCTCGTCCATCCGCTTTGTCCGGATCTGCACCTCTACCCACTGTCCCGACCTGCTCATCACCGTAGTATGCAACGACTCATAGCCATTTGCCTTCGGCGTGTTCACCCAATCGCGCAGGCGATCAGGGTTGGGCTGGTAAAAGTCAGTTATAATAGAGTATACCTGCCAGCAGGCCGCCTTCTCGTTCTCCAGAGGCACATCCAGGATAATGCGGATAGCGAAGAGGTCGTAAATCTCATCGAAGGTGATGTTCTGCTTCTTTATCTTCTTCAGGATAGAGTAGATGGACTTGGGCCTGCCTTTAATCATAAACTTAAACCCATACTTGCGCAGCTCCTCCTCTATCGGGTGCAAAAAGTCTTTGATAAACTTGTTGCGGGCACTGCGCGTCTGCCGGATCTTGTTAGAGATGTCCTTGTAGGTATCCGTGTCAGTATACTTCAGGTACAAATCCTCCAGCTCCATTTTAAAGGTATACAAACCCAGGCGGTGCGCCAGCGGGGCGTACAGGTACATGGTTTCAGAGGCAATCTTCAGCTGCTTGTGGCGCGGCATGCTGTCGAGGGTACGCATGTTGTGCAGGCGGTCCGCCAGCTTAATAAGGATAACCCGCACATCGTCGCTCAGCGTGAGCAGCATCTTACGGAAGTTCTCGGCCTGCTGCGAGGTGCCGTAGTCGAACACACCTGATATCTTAGTAAGCCCTTCAATGATTTTGGCAACACTCGGGCCAAACTCGCGCTCAATATCGGAGATTTCCAGCTCGGTGTCTTCCACTACATCGTGCAGCAGCGCTGCCACAATAGCGGTGGTACCAAGCCCTATTTCCTCTACCGCAATCTGTGCCACCGCGAGCGGGTGCAGAATATAAGGCTCACCCGATTTGCGGCGCATTCCGCCATGCGCTTCCAGCGAGGTGTTAAAAGCTTTCTTTATGATTTTGGCATCGTTATCCTTCAGGAAAGGCTTGGCGTACCGAAGTAATCTTCTATAATGTCTTAAGATCTCTTTGCGTTCTGCTTCTGGATCGATCATAGTAATATGTATGGGAACAAATAAGTTAATGCTCTAAACAGGGCACACTTACCTCCTGCCTTATATATACAATTATGTAGCTGCTTTATTCGTTCAAATATAGCTGAATATAAAATGCAACCAATAACCAGCTGCAGCTAAAGCCCCAGGGCCAACCCGGAGGTATGTAAGTTAAAAAATATTTGATAAAATTTTACGCCGGGTATTGCTTTTAAAATTTCAGATAGTAACTTTGCACCAATATTACAAAAAAGCACAATCAAGCGGATGTGGCGAAATTGGTAGACGCACTAGACTTAGGATCTAGCGCTGCGAGGCATGGGGGTTCGAGTCCCTCCATCCGCACAAAACTCAAACCCTCAACAGCCATGTTGGGGGTTTGTTTTTAGTAGATATTTCAAAAAATTAAAACTTATAAGCCTTGAATATTACATTAAATCAAACCGACAGCACCAATGCACAACTGAAGGTGATACTGGAAGAGGCCGACTACGCTCCGAAAGTAGACCAGCAGGTAAAAGAATACAGCAAAAAAGCTCAGATCAAGGGCTTCAGACCTGGTAAAGTGCCTGCAGGGCTTGTAAAGAAAATGTATGGCAAGAGCATCCTGGTAGAGCAAATCAACAAAACGCTGCAGGAGGAGATCTCCAAATACATCCGTGAGAACGATGTAAAGCTTTTAGGTGAGCCGCTTCCGGAGCCAAGCCAGGAACAGATTGACTGGGATACGCAGAAAGAGTTCGAGTTCAACTATGCCGTAGGCCTGCTTCCTGACTTTAACCTTCCGCTGGATAAAAGCGTAGAGGGCTACAGCATTGAAGTGGACGAAAAGACACTTGACGAAGCATATACTAACCTGAAGCGCCAGTTCGGCAAAACAGTTAATCCTGAGACATCTGAGCAGGGTGATTTCATCTCCGGCGAGTTAAAAGCGGTAGAAGGCGAGTTCCAGTCTAAAACCCTTATACCTACAAACCGTGTGGTGGAAGGACAGGAGCAGTTTGTAGGTGTTAAGGAAGGTGACGTTATCCGCTTTGACATCCGCAAGACTTTTGGCGACGACAACGCGGCACTGGCACATGTTACCGGCCTGAGCAAAGATGACGTGGCTAACCTGAACGGCGAGTTCGAGTTTACAGTTGAGAAAATCAACCGTACGGAGGAGGCTGAGCTGAACCAAGAACTTTTTGACAAGCTTTTCGGTAAAGACGAAGTAACAACAGAGGAGGAGTATCACAACAAGATCCGCGAGACCATCAAGGAAAACTATGAGCGTGAGGCTGACAACCTGTTGTACCGCAACATCATCGACACCCTAGTAGATAACGTGGAGGTGGAACTCCCAACAGAGTTCTTCAAGCGCTGGCTGCTGGTTACAAACGAAGGCAAACTGACGCAGGAGCAGGTTGAAGAGAACTTCGACAAGTACGAGCGTGAGCTGAAGTGGTCGATGATCAAAAACAAGGTAGTTGAGGAGAATGAGTTGAAAGTAAGCAACGAAGAAGTAGTGAGTGCTACGAAAGAGAAAATGCTTGCTCAGTTCAACATGCCGGAAATTCCTGAAGAATTGGTGGAGAGCATGAACAACTATGCTAACCAATACCTGCAGCAGGACAATGGCCGTAACTACATACAGGAGTACGAGCAACTGCTGGCCGAGAAGGTGCTCGCTAAACTAAAAGAGCAGATGACTGTTGTAGAGAAGACGATCACTGCAGAGGACTTCAAAAACAAATCGTTTGAATAACCGAACGAAAAAACTATATTAGCGAAAAGGTCCTTTCTTAAAGGACCTTTTTTATTTGTAAACAAAACCGTAAACCTAAACAAGATATGTTTAACAAAGACGAGTTCCGGAAATTTGCCGTAAAAGGCCAGGGCATGAGCGGCCTGGGCGTAGACCAATATATAAATCATGTAGAAGGCAGAGCCATGCACACTATTGAGAGCATGACCCGCTCCGTAATTGAGGAACGCCCCACTAACTTCCGGGAGATTGATGTATTCTCCCGCCTGATCATGGACCGCATTATTTTCCTTGGCACCCAGGTAGATGACTTTATCGCCAACATTATTACGGCGCAGTTGCTTTTTCTGGAGTCAGCAGACGCGAAGAAAGACATCCTGCTGTACATCAATAGCCCGGGTGGCTCTGTTTATGCCGGCTTGGGTATTTATGACACCATGCAGTATGTGAACCCGGATGTAGCAACTATCTGCACTGGCCTAGCAGCCTCCATGGGTGCCGTACTGCTTGCTGGTGGTGCCGCGAATAAGCGCTCTGCCCTGCCGCATGCCCGCGTTATGATTCACCAGCCAATGGGTGGTGCTCAGGGGCAGGCTTCTGATATCGAGATCACAGCCCGCGAGATCCTGAAACTGAAGAAAGAGCTTTATGAGATTCTGGCAGAGCACTCCGGCAAATCTTACCAGGAAGTGTATGACAACTCTGACCGCGATTACTGGATGAAAGCAGAGGAAGCCAAAGAGTACGGTTTGATCGACGAAGTGTTAGTACGCAAGAAAGGATAGGCATTATCCCAATTAAAAATTGCACTGAACCCACTCCAGTTTTTGGAGTGGGTTTTTGTTTGCCTGTGCTCCACTTGCTCATTGTGATATTCCCGCTTCTTTTCTTATTAAAATCTCATAATATTAAAATATTTATCAACAGGCTAATGTGGAAATATATACGTTATAACTAATTGATAATCATGTAAATAATCAACAATATAAAAATATACATCTTGAAATTTATCACGGCATTTTAATGCTTTCGTAACATTTAGGTAAAAAAATTTGTGCTTAGATAAATTTTCAATTTTGTACCTTTGTTTTAAGTCCTGACATTTGAGGCAGGATATAGGTGAATCAACGGGTTCTTATGGCAGAAATTACTTGCTCATTTTGCGGCAAAAATAAGAAAGATGTATCGGTGATGATATCTGGTATCAACGCGCATATTTGCGACCGTTGTATCGGACAGGCACAGCAGATTCTGAACGAGGAAAATAAAATACGCGCCAATAGCCGTACTCCAAAGTTCAACCTGATGAAGCCGAAGGAGATGAAGGGATACCTCGACCAGTTTGTTGTGGGGCAGGATGAGGCGAAGAAGGTTATGTCGGTGGCAGTTTACAATCACTACAAGCGCCTGATGCAGCCAACCGAGAACCAGGATGTAGTTATTGAGAAGTCGAACATCATTATGGTGGGCGAAACAGGTACAGGTAAAACATACCTGGCGCGTATGATGGCAGGAATACTGCAGGTGCCTTTCTGTATTGCCGATGCTACTGTGCTAACAGAGGCTGGTTACGTGGGCGAAGACGTGGAAAGCATCCTGACGCGCCTGCTGCAGGCTGCTGACTATAATGTGGAGTCTGCGGAGCGCGGCATTGTATACATAGATGAAATTGATAAGATTGCCCGTAAGAGCGACAACCCTTCTATAACCCGCGATGTAAGCGGCGAGGGTGTGCAGCAGGCCCTGCTGAAGTTGTTGGAGGGAACTTCTGTAAACGTGCCGCCGCAGGGAGGACGTAAACACCCGGAGCAGAAAATGATTACCGTTAACACAGAGAACATCCTGTTTATCTGCGGTGGTGCTTTCGTTGGTATCGACAGGTTGATTAAAACCCGCCTGAACACCCGCCCTATTGGCTTCTCTAAGTCGAAACAGGATGATGAAGAGGAAAGCGAGAACTTCCTGAAGTACCTGACAGCACAGGATCTGAAAAGCTTTGGCCTGATACCAGAACTAATTGGCCGCCTGCCCGTGCTGACGCACCTTGACCCATTAGATAAAGAAACGCTGCGCCTGATCCTCATTCAGCCAAAGAACTCTATCGTGAAGCAGTACAAGCGCCTGTTCGAGATGGAAGACATCAACCTTACTTTTGATGACAGTGCACTGGAGTATATTGTGGAGAAAGCGGCAGAATATAAACTGGGTGCCCGTGGCCTGCGCTCTATCTGCGAAGGCATCATGACTGATGCCATGTTTGAACTCCCGTCGGAAGAAGGCACAAAAGAATTGCTGATTACCGGGAAGTACGCCCGCGAGAAGTTTGAGAAATCAAGCCTGAAGCAGTTGAAAGTAGCTTAAGATTGAAGATATTATCATAAACAGGAAGAGGTAGTCTACAGTAAGCTACCTCTTCCTGTTTATACCCTTGTCGGTTTTGCTTTTATCAGTACAAGGAAAGGCTTAATTGCATCATCAAATATTTTCTCAGACCATGCGTCGGCCAGACGTGCCATCCAGATGATTATCATCAGCGGAGGACGCAGCGGTAATCAGCAGGACAGCAATTGTTAATCCAGTAATCCCTAAAGCAATTAGTATAGATTTCATAATTCGTTTGTTTAGCTAGTGGCACATAAGCAGCTTCAAAAGCTACCTATACTCTATACGGTAGCCTGTTAGCTTCGAGTTGTATGGGCTCTTGATGAGTAGTGCCCTGTGCTATGCAACTCCACAACACCTTTGCTGTTAAGCAGGCTGCTCTTTATCCTCCTTTGAAGGTAAGACTGATTCCTTCTCCCTTACACTGGCGCAAGTTTTTAAACTTGTGTCTAACAATAATTCCGAGTTTGTAACTCGACTGGGCCAGAGGCCCAAAAGTAGTGGATACGGGCGAGGACGCTAGCGCATAAAGGGTGAGCAGCTTCAGACTATAGTTGTACAAGATTATTCGCAGTTGTAATCATCCCCCTACCCCCTTCAAAGGGGGACTCTTCAAAGCCATGTACCTTTTAATATCATTGATTATAGTATACAGCTAAGGAGGAGGACCTATACCAAGGTTATGAGGACACAGCATAATGCCCCAGATAAATAGGATGTAGCTTCTTGAAGAAGCGGGAAGCGAGAAACGGTAAGTTACTGACCTTGGTACCTATTCAGCTTCAGTTAGATAGGCTGGCGTATATCAGCCTGGAGGTACTGCACCATCAACTGCGCGGCACGCTCTGCTGTTCTGAAGTCGCCAATCTTCTGGCGCACCAGTGCATAGCCCTCTTCCTGCTTTTTCAGGAAGTGTTTGTCGAAGAGCACGTTCTTGAGCTCCGCGATGATTTTCTTCGGGGTGAAATCGTCCTGTATCAGTTCTGTTACCACTGGCTTGTCAGCAATCAGGTTTACCAGCGAGATGTAGGGAACCTTAATGACCATTTTAGCAATGGAGTAGGAAATGGCACTAGTGCGGTAGCACACCACCTGCGGCACGCCAAAAAGTGCCGTCTCCAATGTAGCCGTTCCCGATGTTACCAGTGCTGCACGGGCATGGGCAAGTAAATCATATGTCTGGTCGTAGACAATCTTGATGTTCGGGTCTTTGTTGTACTGCTCGTAGTAGGCTTTAGAAAGGTTAGAAACTCCTGCCACTACAAACTGGTAGTCCCGGAAAGACGGCAGCACGCTCAGCATCACGTCCAGCATCCCTTCTATCTCCTGCTTGCGGCTACCTGGCAGTATGGCAATGATAGGTTTGTTGTTGTAAAGCTTGTTTCGGATTCTGAAATCCGGTGTGCGCACATGGTCTGTTACAGAGTCGTTCACCGGGTTGCCTACATAATCTACCTTATAATCGAAACGGGCATAGAAATCCTCCTCAAAAGGCATGATAACAAACATGCGGTCTACCACCTTTTTAATTTTATACACACGGCTCTGGTTCCATGCCCAGATTTTAGGCGAAATGTAATAGTAAACTTTCAGTCCGCGCGCCTTAGCAAACTTAGCGATGCGCATGTTAAAGCCAGCATAGTCCACAAGTATCACCACATCGGGCTGGTATACTTTTATGTCGGCCCTGCACTCTCTCAGAAAGCCAAAAATTTTACCTAAACTCTTCAGCACCTCTGCGAATCCCATATAGGCCATCTCCTGGTAATGACGCACCAATTCCATACCAGCCTGTTGCATCATATCGCCGCCCCAACCCCTTATCTGCGCCTCCGGGTCTTTCTTCCGAAGCTGCTTGATGAGGTTAGAGGCGTGTAAGTCACCGGAGCGCTCTCCGGCTATGATGTAATACTTCATAGCAGTTTGTTTCTGTTAATGCTACCGTACAGGTACAGGAGGGCGGCAGGCAGCTCATATAATACGAACCGCTTCACTATTCTTTATTCGCCGAAATACTCTACGTAATTACGTGGTGTTTCGTAAAGCTTCAGGCTGTGTAGTTGTGCATTTTTATTTGAGATGTCGAGAATGCGTGACTCCAGAATCTTCCAGAACTCCACGATCAGGTTCTCTGTGCTGGCCAGTTTATCTTCCATAAAAACCACATCAAGGTTCAGGTTCTTGTGGTCTACCTTTTCGATGATGTGCGTACGGATAAGGGTGCTGAGCTTTTTGAGGTCAATCACAAAACCCGTATCCGGATCTGGTTTACCTTTCACAGTCACGATTAGCTCATAGTTATGCCCATGCCAGTTGGTGTTAGCACATGGCCCGAAAACCTCCTTATTCTTCGCCAACGACCAGCTCGGGTTGTGCAGCTTATGTGCTGCATTAAAGTGCTCTAACCTGCTTACGTAAATCATCTAACCTCTAAAATTGTAATTCTTTCTGAGTAGCAAATATACGAAGAAAGGAACACCAAAGAACGAAGTAATGATTCCAATTGGCAAACCTGCAGGTGGGTAAATTAACCGCGACAGCAAATCGCAGAGCAGCATGAAAAAGCCGCCCACAAATGCGCAGAAAAGCAGGTTAGATCGGCCGGTGGTTCCCATGAGCCCACGCGTAACGTGCGGAATAATCAATCCCACAAAGCCAATTGGCCCGGAGGTAGCTACAGCAAAGCCTGTTACGACAGACACGGTAATTAAAATTACCCAGCGTGTGCGTGCTACCTGTACGCCCAGTGCCTGCGCCCGCTCCTCTCCCAGTAACAGAATGTTCAGCTGCTTCTGATAATAAACAAACAGGAGCAGAGCCGCCAGCAAAGCCGCAGCAGGATAAGGCAGCATGGTCCAGCTGGCGCGCTCAAAGCTCCCCATCGACCAGAAGATCACGGTTCTTAGCTTGCTTTCGGAATCAGACAGAAAGGTAAGCAGGCCTACGATGGCAGTGCCCAGCGAAGAAATAGCAATACCGGCGAGCAGTAACTGCGACGGAATTAGCTGCCGTTTGCGGTAGCCCAGTATCACTACCACCAGCGTGACCACAAAAGCACCCGCCAGCGCAAAAACGGGCGGCATATAGATACCAGCCAAGGTTATGGGCACAAAGCCAAAAAACACGATAATAGCTCCCAGAGACGCACCCGAGGCAGTACCCAAAAGGTAAGGATCGGCAAGGCCGTTATTGACCATCGCCTGCATCAGGTAGCCCGCAAGAGCAAGTGAGGCTCCCACCACCAACGCCAGCAGCAGGCGGGGCAGACGCAGGTGCATCAGCACGTAATGTGTGGTGTCATTGGGGTTGTAATGCAGGAAAGCATCGGCTAAGATACCTAAATCAGACTCAAAGGAGCCCACCTGCAAGCCCAGTACCAGTACGACCAGAATGAGCAAGAAAGCAACCGTAAAATACAGTGCCCTACTCATGGATAAAGGAACCGCTCCAACTCCCGAATAGATTCCACCACACGAGGCGAAGGCCGCGCCATTAAATCAGTAGTCGGTTTGTAGAGGCGCTGGTTCTGGTAAGCGTTGGTCTTGCGGAGTTCCGGGTATATGCTGAAGAAACTCTCCTCCAGTTCCTGCGGCGTTCCTCCCAGTATAACATCAGGGTTACTCTTTAAAATTTGTTCTCTTGTCAGCGGCTCATAGGTTTCTTCCACAGCATTCTCTGCACCCAGGATGCGTAGCTTATCTGTAATAGCTGTGTTGTGGCCGTACACATAAATCGGGTCGTAGCCTGGCAGACCCAGCACACGCAAGGGCTGTGCCTGCTGCTGATGCCGGGCCCTGATCTGCGCGACCTCTTGCCGCAGTGAATCTGCCAAGTGTTCTGCCTGCTGCTCCCGCCCCATTATCTGGCCAATGTCCTCGAGGGCAGTAAAAATATCCTCTACTGTTTCGTAGCGCTGGTAAAACACGGGTATGCCCAGTTCCTCCAGCCGTGCAGCCACATCCAGGGGTGTGATGCCCTCCACGGTAAAAATAAGATCTGGTTTCAGCCGGAGTACCTCCTCGTAATCTACCGGGTAATTATTCACCACCGGCTTGGTGAGAGCGGCGGCAGGGTAATCGTCGTTTTGGGTGCGGCCTACAATGGTGCTGGTGTCAAGCACAGCAAACAGCATCTCCGTCATCGATGTGGCCAGCGCCATCACACGTTTCGGCTGTCCATTTAATTTTATCTCCCGCCCCAGGTCATCTTCCAGTACAATTTGCTCCCGCTCTTGCTGGTCTGCCGGATTACAGGATGACAGTGCCAGTAGCAGGCAAAGGCACAGCAGCCAGTTAAATTTAATGTACAAGCCTACGTTTTGATTCTGTTTCAAACTTCAGATTTGTTTATGCCCTTGCTTACAAAGAGCAGGCTCCATTTATTTTCGTAAATTTAACCTAAATTTCGTTAGAGGTTTAAAAACTGAAATATGATCGTAGTAACCGGCGCCGCAGGCTTTATCTCCAGCTGCCTTGTCAGCAGGCTGAACCAGGCTAATTTTAATAACATCGTGGTGGTAGACAATTTTTCTGTCGCCAAAAAAGAAAGAAACCTACAGGGTAAAAAGATAAAGGAATTCGTAGACCGCGACGGCTTCTTTGAGTGGCTTGACGAGAATTATGAAGAGGTGGAGTTTATCTTCCACTTAGGTGCCCGCACTGATACCACAGAGTTCAATAAAGATGTGTTTGACCTCCTGAACCTGAACTACTCTAAAAAAGTATGGAATGCCTGCTGTGAATACCAGATTCCACTGGTGTATGCCTCCTCTGCAGCCACCTACGGTGCCGGCGCTCTTGGTTATGACGATGATGAAGCCATTATTCCTTTACTGAAGCCGCTGAACCCATACGGGGAGTCCAAGAATGATTTCGATATATGGGCGCTGGAGCAAACAGCAAAGCCCTTCTTCTGGGCAGGTCTAAAGTTCTTCAATGTGTACGGCCCGAACGAATATCACAAAGAAAAAATGGCTTCGGTTATATTTCATACTTACAACCAGATCAAAGAGAAAGGCAGCATGACCTTGTTCCGCTCACACAACTCTGATTTTGCCGATGGGGAGCAGATGCGTGACTTTGTGTACGTAAAGGATGTGGTGGATGTGTGCCTGTTCCTGATGCACCACCGCAAGAACTCCGGCATCTATAACCTCGGCTCCGGGAAAGCCCGCACTTTTATGGCGCTGGCTCTAAATACCTTTGATGCTATGGGAGTGACACCAGATATAAACTTCATGGATACTCCGGAAACGATCCGCGACACGTACCAGTATTTTACGGAAGCTAACATGAGCAAGCTTCGTTCTATAGGGTATGATAAGCCGTTCTATACCTTAGAGGAAGGCGTAACAGATTACGTGCAGAACTACCTGATTCCGGGCAGGTATTATTGAAAATTATGAGTTCTGAATGTTGAATTATGAATGAATTGTATTTCAGCAGCTATACTTAGTGCCCACTTGCAATGCGTGAGTGGGCTTTGCTTTTTGTTGATGATTGAATGTTAGATATAGCACTATATTTCCTAATGTTCCTTCCACAGCATAAGTTTGTTATAGACATTTCTGTCTAAGCTGACGTGGGGACGGCTTATCCAGCGACAGCTCATCATTTTATTTCAAAGCTCCTGTCTTAGCTCTCTAGGCCGAGAGGCCTCGTCTTTGGGCATCGCGCTGTGTAACTGAAGCTGCCTTCGCTCTGCTCAGGCTGCCTCACTGCGTTCAGCACCGCAACATTTACAAGGCGCTCAACCCAAAGACTGGGAACACCTTCACTTCGTGCAAGCTGTTGCCCGCCGCTGTTGGTGTTTTCACCAACAACAAAAAGCGTTAGCAGTGGCTAATGGATTGATGGTGGGAGTGTGGTGGGAAAGACCTTTACAGCACTTGATTAGCCCCTAAAACAACACCGATACTTGTGTGCGGCCGGTATGTACGGCGCCGATACCATTCGCTTTGCGGCCGTCGTAGTTGAGCGATATGTTGAGGCCGTTGCTGAGGCGCTGCTGCAGGTTCAGCGACCAGGTCATGTTGTTGCCGGGGCGCAGAGCATTCAGGATCTCATAGCCGACATAGGAGAACTCATCTCCTGTAAAATCTATATTTACGTACTTGAGGTTGCCTGTAAAGGTACGCTTGCTCACTTGGCTCAGCTTCGCTTCCACGCCAAATTCATGAAACAGCCCCTGCTGCTCTACCTCTGCTGACGCCAAAGCATCCTCCCGTAGCGCATATTGATATTTACCTGTAAAGCGCAGCCGCGTGTTCGGCTGGTAAGACAATTCCGGAGAAACTTCCCGGCTCTCAATCTTGAAATTTTTCGAAACCAGAAAGTTTGACTGATTCTCTCTTACGTTCAGCCCCAGGTTAAGCTGGGAACTGAGCACCTCATTCAGGTTCAGGCGACCGGCCAGCACCTGACTGCTCACGTTCCGGGTTTCAGAGCCGTTCGTTAGCAACGACTTTTGCTGGTTTTGCTGCACCGTATACTCTACTCCATACAGTGGATTGCTGCGGTTAAAGTACACCGTATGCCGCATTGCCTTCACCAGCGATATCAGGAACTGGTCTTCTATATCGTCGGCAAAGGGGTTGAAACGCTGCTTCAGGTCTTCGTCTGTTGTTTTCTTATCGATGCTGACAAACGTGAGCATGGAGAAGCGGGACATTTGCCCTTTTAGACCTTTCTCTGTTTTCCAGCTGCGGGGTGTGTTGCTGGTGAGGCGGTAGGTGAAGCGGTTGGTGTAGGCGTTGATATACTCGTCTGTAGGCAGGAATATCTTGATGTAGCGCCGCTGATCCACTGTCTGGGCCTCCAGGTAATCGTTCAGGTTATTTGGGCTAGCGCCATCGCGCAGGTAATGTGTTCCCTGGCCGGGTAATGTCTCCTGGAAAATATAGATGCGCCGCAGCTCACGGCCTGTACCCGTAGCATAGCTTAACTCAGACCGAAAGCTTCCATCCAGAAAACCCGCATTCCAATCTACCCGCGACTGCACCGTTTCCTCATCATCGCCGGTCACTACTTCCAGCCTTCGGTAGGTAGCCTGCAGGGCCAGGTCGTTTTCTGCGCCCAAATGTGTTTGCATCACCGCATTGTAGGTCTGTCCTACTTCCGGTCGGCCCATGGTACCGGCTCCGGTTGGGCGCTTGTCGGTGCGGTGGCTATAGTCTAACCGGAACTTGGTACGGGTAGAATCGCCGCTTTCCACATACACCAAGTGCTCCTGAAAGTACATGGCAGAGCCAACAACAGAATCCGTCTCCAAAGAAGTAATCCTGTTTTTATCAAAGCGAAAGGTATAGCCGGGTGTTACTTTACCAAATTTATACTCTGCTCCCAGGTCGCCCCGGTACCACTCCGATTGCCGTTGCCCCTGCTCGCTGTTCAGCATAAAAAGGTGGTTGCGCAGCACTAGTTTTCCCAGCGTCTTCATCACATCCGCGTAATGCTGCACCCCATCCAACTGCGCCTCCCTGGAGCGCCTGCTAATGCGGTAGTTGAACAGGTTGGCCGCATCCTGGGTGGCTCCCACTGAAAAGTTCAGGATGTGGTCTTCTGCCTTTTCAGCTGTAAGCAAACTCCAGTCACGGTCAAACTCGATGGGCCGGTAACGGTCTATGGGCACGAAGTTCTGGTCCGTGTATTCATAGTTAAAGGTGCTGTTGAGCTTATACTTTCCCAGCAAAGGAACTTCCTTGTCCTGCACCACATACCCTACCCGCACAGCTTTTCCCTGGTCGTCTCCTGCGTCTTTATCAGAAAAGCGGTTGATGTCATTTTCAGAGGCCGCAGCTTCCATAAAAACACTCACGCCCTGCTGCAGTTCATAGCTACTGCCCAGTGTAATCAGCTGTTTCTTTTTAGGCGTAGGAAGCACCCGCAGCGGCGCATAACTTCCCTGTGGCCTTCCATCTACGGGTGCTACCCAACGGTACATTCGGCCATTTACGGCACTGTTCGCCAGTATGTAGTCTCCGTTGTTTAGCCCTACTTCTGTAAAGCTCACATTGTAAAAAGCAGAATCAGGGCTGTTGGAGTAAACAAAGATTGATGCGGCAGACTGTCCATCGTTGTACACCGTATCGCGCTTCGCATAAAGCACTGCTGTCGGGTCGAAAGCAACACTGTCTGCGCCGGTGCTTACCGCTAAATCCAAGCTATCACCGACGCTTGCCAGCAGGCGCTTCTCCTCGTTCTGCAGGTTCAGGTTGATGAGGTTGTTCGGGTTGTCAGATTCGTTGTAGTAGTTGCCGTATACCTTGAACTTGCCCAGGTTCTGGTAATGGTTCAGGTGGTAAATGCCCCGGCTATAGTTCTGATCGAAGTATTCGAAATCAACTTTTACACGAGTATTCTTCGTGATGACATGGCGGGTGGTGAAGGTAATCTCAGCCTGGTTATAATCTATCACATAATCATAATCATATCCTCGTTGCAACAACCTCCCATCCAGAAACACCCGCTCCGAATTGGCCAGCACAATGATGAAGCGCTCATTGTTCGGGCCGCGCAGCCTGTAGGGTCCCAGCACCCCTTCCTGTGGCTGAATGTTTTGGGAAGCAAATTTCCCCTTTGAAACCGAGGCCGCTACCGTAGTTACGCCTTCCCGTCCCGGTGTAGTGCCAAACTTCGTCTCAAAAGCGCCGCCCTGCACGTTCTTGTAGAACTGCAGAAAATAAGAGGGCTTGTTCTGCAGCACCACATCGCCAGCGGTGAGCTGCCAGAGCCGGTGCTTCAGCGTAATGTATACTCTGTCGAACTCCTGCAACTGCTGCGTATTCCCCTCCGGCTGAAACGGAATGTTCTGGTCTGTGATGGCGGCTGTTATACTGATATCCTCTGTTAGCTTGCCGTCCAGTTGCAGGTTCAGGGCGGAATTCACAAACACGTTCTGCGTATTTCCGAAGGAAATACCTCTCGAGATGCTTCCTGACTTGTTCAGTCCCGGTGTCTTGAAAATTTCCTCCTTTGTGGCAATGTCCTCCTGGTAAAAGCGGTCCTGGAAAGAACTCATCTCCAGTTTCGTGATATCGCGTTTAAAAGCAGGCTTCGTAAGGTTCAGGGGCATCACCCGAAAACAGACAAGCACCGAATCGCGCAGGGCCTGCATGGTGCCCAGCGTATCTATCGCCACAGAGTCGGGAGCCGGGAAACGGGTAAGGGTAAACTCGTTCAGGCTATATTTATAGTCAAAGGCAAATGCCTCTTTTTTAGGATGCAAGAAGGTAACGGAGGTGGGGTCCAGCGTGAGCGAGTCGAGTTGCTGCGGCATAGCAGGAAGAGGTAGCCAGATGCAGCGTTGGTTGTTCACGGGCGCCTGTGCCAACAGAGGCAGGCTCAGCCCGAAAAACAGCAACACCATATAGAACCCTCTCCTACTCATGCTAAGCCAGCGGTAACAAGATATAAAACGTCGTGCCTCTCCCCTCTTCGGATTCAAACCAGATACGGCCTCCTGCGTTTTCAATACCTCGTTTGGCGACGGCCAGGCCTATACCCGACCCTGTATACTTCGTGCTGAAGTTCGGAATAAAAACTTTGCTCCGGATATCCTCCGGTATGCCACTGCCATTGTCACGGATAGAAATCAGCACCTCCTTCTCATCCTGCCGCTCCAGTTTCACCTCAATATGCGGTTTCCGGATGGCAGGCACCGCCTGAATAGCATTTAGCAACAAATTGTTGAACGTACGCACCATCAGGCTTTCATCTGCCTTCACTATTACCTCCTCATCCGGAATGCATTTCTTAAGCACCGCGGAGGCCGGATCATTGTGCAGGTCAGCGGCTTTGTGCAGGGCGGCAGCCACATCCATCGGCTCTGCCTTTGGCTCCGGCATATTGGTGAAACTGGAGAATGAGGTGGCAATGTCGCTGAGAATATTTATCTGCGTAATCAGCGTGTGCGATATCTTGTTGATCATCTCCTCCGTGTTCGGGCGCTTCTCCGCTATGACTTTCTGCAGGTACTGTAGCGAGAGCTTCATGGGTGTGAGCGGGTTTTTTATTTCGTGCGCTACCTGCCGGGCCATCTCGCGCCAGGCCGCCTCTTTCTCCTGCACGGCCAGATCCTGCTTGTTCTGCTCCAGCGTAAGCAGCATACGGTTATACTCATTCACCAGCATACCGATTTCATCCGCGCCTTCGTAGGCCAGCATTTCATTTTTACCGGTTAAGGATGTTCGCTTCAGTTTATCGGCCAGCATGCGCAGGGGCACTGTAAGGGTTCTCGACGCAAAGAATGTCAGCACCATAAACGTAATGAACATAACTGTAAAAATGTTCATTGTGGTTGTAATCAGCTCAATAAGTTTCAGGTCAAGCTCTTTTTCCGAATCGAAAAAGGGAATTCCAATAAAGCCTACCAGCTCGCCTGGGTTATCCTCGTCGCGCAGCGGCAGGTACACAGCATTGAAGGTAAGATCGCCTGTTTGCTCCTGCAGCAGCACCCGCAGGGCCTGTCGCTCCGAAATGGCCGCAAAAGCCTTCGGGTTTACCAGCTTCGACAACAGCCCTGCCTCAAAAATCAGAGGTTGGCTCGTAACTACCAGCTTTCCGTAGCGGTTGTAAAGGTTAATGTCTGTTTCAGAGATAGCTGCAACCTCTGTTATCAAGCCCTCCAACCTTCGCCTGTCCTGCAGTAGCATGTCACTTAGTTGCCGTGCTAATGTTGCCTGAACAGCCTCTCCACGCTGCTCATATGTTTCCATCAGGTCTTTTTTATAGGAAGCCGTTACCAGGCCTGCCGTGGCAATGCTCACCATCAGCAAGGGAAGCAGAATACCGAAGTTCAGGAAGATCTGGATTTTGGTGCTGAAGTTAGGGCTGAAGTCGCGGAGGCGGTGGCGCAGCAGCAAAAGGTACAAAAGCCCGACAACGAGGAGCCCTATGATAAAGGCCAGGAACAGGAAAGAGAAGTTAGAAAGGAGTTCCTGCGCCCCATACTCCTCTGTGGAGATAACAAGTGTCTGGTCGTTGCTACTCACTCCAAAATGATGGAACCCGCCTTCGTTCGTGCCTTGGGCGTAAAGCTCCCGCCGCTGCAAAAGGTTTCTGTCGAAGTTAATGGCATAATCAAACTCTCCTTCGCTGTAACGCAACTTATTGCCGTTATAGACGGCATAGCTCAGCATATCGCGCCGGAAGGGCTGCGCGTATTTCTGGTCAACCAGCAGCTCTGGCACCACGCTGTTTGGCAGTAGCTTCTTGAGCGTTAGCTGTAGGGCAATGGTACCCGACTGGAAATTGTTGATCGGAACTTTTATCAGCTTTAGGTAAATGCGGGCATCATAACGGGTCGGGTCTTTTAGCAGGAACAGGTCCTCATGTTCTGTCTGCGACTGCGGGGTATCGAAGTGCCGCCGCAACTCCTGCAGTGTGGGGGCCGACGGATCAGCGCTTTCCAGGGCATTTCCCTCGCTATCGAACAGCATCACGTTTACTTCATACTTATTGAAGTGACTCGGCAGGTACTGCTTTGTGATTTTGCGCTTGATGAATGAGGCATCTACGTAGGGGCCCCTCATCTGCATCTGGATTACTTCATCAGCGGCAACCTTCTTTGTGACCTCCTCTACCAGCAGGTATTCCCCCAGCACATCGTTGTCTTGTAGAATATTGTATGTAAACTCCTGCTTGTACAGCTTCAGCTCACTGTGGTAGTGCACATAAAGCGACAGGGCTCCCGTGAAAGCACTGATGATGAGCACCAGGAAGAAGAAGAGATAGGTCCGGTAAGCCAGACTTACAGCCTGCCGGTGCTGTGCTGCCAGAATAATGATGAGCCAGAACAGGAAGCCTACCAGCACAATAATGGAAAGCTCCGGGAGCACGACGTAAGCAAGCAACAGCATTACAGTTCCTACACCCAGCAGCATTTTAAACGCCCATAGCTTCGTGTCTCTATACAGCAGCACCGATACCACTGTGGCCAGCATGTAAGTAAACAAACACAAGGCAACAGTCTGCAGCAGCATGATGCCATACAGCACCACCTTATACTTTGTAAGTTCCAGCGACCGGCTTATATCCAGGGTAAGCGGGGTGTTATGGTAAATGTTGTAGTAGAACTGGAAAAGCAGCAGCAACAGGATGTAAAATACAGCCATACAGGCGACCTGCAGCACCCGCGCCTGCTTTACAGGCATTACGCTCAGCTGTCCCAGCACCCCATTGTGCACAAAAAGGTACAGGCCCAAACCAGCAACGGTTACCAGCAGCAGCATGTTAAGTGCAAGGTCACCGATAGAGGGCGACCAGAAGGAGGCTGCATACAGCTTTGGATCGAAGAGTGGTGTCTCCGTTATAGCATAAGGTAAGTCAAGCAACAGCAGCGCCAGTCGAAACAGGGCCAGCAGCACCAGGAACAGCAAAACGCCCTTGCTATACTGCTCCTTCCTGATGTAGCGCTTTGCCAGTGCTACACAAAACAAGACAAAAAAAATGGCTCCCAGTGTCAATAAAATCAACTCTAGCGCGGCTAAGGGATCACTTTCCAGTACACTCTGAAATTTGACGGCAAATAAGAAGTTACCACTCTTGCTGTACACTTTAGGGAGATCCGCTGCAGGGTCCCACACTAACTCTCCTGCTACCTCATCAAATACGCCACTCTTCAATTCTGATTTTATGGCGTCTCTGCTGGCTCCCTTGTTAAGCTGCAGCGGGACAAATACTTCGATATGATTTTGTCCTGACTCGAAAGGTACTACTATAAAGCTGCCGTACTCGTTCCGGTGAGCCATAATTCGGGTCGAAGGGGAATGGAAATCAAGCTCGGGCGCTATGGTGTGGTTAGACCAGAAAATAAGCCTGTTATCCTGGTAAACGAAAGTGGGGTACTCAGCCTTCTGCAGCAGCGAAGCGAAAGTTACATCCTTTTGCTTTAGTTCGCGCCCAATGACTTCTGCATTACGGTGTGCTTTTTCAATGTCCTGCTGTACCCGCTCCGCAATAGCAGTTATCTCGGTGCTATAATCTGAAGCAGGCGCTGCGAAGGGTATTTTGTAATGAAGTGCGGCTGTAGCCAAAAAGCACAGCAGCGATACAATGAAAAGGGCTAAGGGCGTAAATTTCCGGTTCAAATCTGCGTAGTTTATCTACGAATTTAAGCAAAACGTAGGATAACCACTATAAATTCAAAAATCGTGCTACCGTTTGGTATAGACGGAGTTATACCTGCTTCCGGAAAAGAAAGAGCAAACTAATATAAAGGCGTACCTGAAAAGAATGGTGGTGAAAAAATGATGACTGCCCCTACCGCTGTGAGGTACACCCACATGGGCGGGCTGTTGGCCAGGTAATATAACATGACACCCACAAACCAGTACAATGGCAACAGAAATGCCACAGCTAATGTTCATGGCCCCCAGAACAAGCCTACTTCTACCTCATAATAAAGGCGCATTCAGGCAGGTGGTGTGCATCCGGTCAAACTTCAGCAAATTCAGGAAAGAATACGGATGCACCTCTCTCCGCCTGCATCGCGGTCACCGTCTAAAAAGTAGAATTCCTACCCTGGAGGGGCAGCTCACGCTTTTTTGCGGCTGTTTTTATACCATAGAAAGCCTACAGTGCCTATCAGCAGGTACGGTATCACCATCAGGTAAAGTATACCTGTATTTAACCCTGAACCGACATCAGACTCTGGCTCATGGTTATGTCCTTTCCCGGTGCCTACGTTAGACTCCACAGTGGCACGGCACATAGCACATTGGCTGTAGGCATCTGTACCAGCAAAAACCAGCATCAGGCTTAGCACTACAGCAGCGACAACTTTCTTTATCTTCAGTTTCATCTCTATAAGAACAGATTCTGTAATGGAGAAGTTTAACTATAGTACGGCGAAATCAGCAGGTAGACCAAAACACCTGTGATGGCTACGTACAGCCATATCGGGAAAGTCCAGCGGGAAATGCGGCGGTGGCGCGCCAGCTGGTTTGAGATACCAAAGTATACTGACAGCAGCACCAGCGGCACAATGACAACAGCCAGCACGATGTGCGTCAGCAGTATAAAGTAATAGATATACTTTAAGGCTCCCTCTCCGCCGTATGTCGTTCGCTCTCCCAGGAAATGATAGGTCACATACGACACCAGAAAGATAGCCGATAAGGAAAAAGCCGCCAGCATAGCTGCTCTGTGTGCTTTCACATTCTGCCGCTTTACATTCACATATCCTATCACCAGAGCGACAGCTGTCAGGGAGTTTAGGATGGCATGAAAAGCAGGCAGGTAGGATACATCTACCGAACTGCTGCCTTCCTTCGGCATAAAGAACAATGCAGCCACCACAACCGGAATCAGCACCGATAGCACTGCAATGAGCGTCAGAAACTTCTTGTCTGCTCCGCTCGTCAACTTACCATTACTTTCTCTTACTGTAGTCATCCAGCAACACGTTTATTTCTGTTTTCAGGCGGTCTACCTCCCCCTGGTCGGTTCCATCGTAAACCCCTCTAATTCTTCCTTCCTTATCTACCAGCACGAGTTTATCGCTGTAGGTAAAACCCTGCTGCCCCACTTCTTGTTCCGGCAAATAATAACCCTCTCTTGCTAGCTTCAGAATTTCCTGCTTTTCCCCTGTCAGGAAGTACCATTTATCTTCTTTGGCCCCATACGTAGCGGCATAGCGCTGCAGTGCTTCTACCGAATCTATTTCAGGCGCTACTGTGACAGACACAATCTTAACTTCGGGTTTGGATTCAAATGCTTCCTGCACACGCACCAACTGCGAAGAAATCTGCTGGCACCTGGTGGGGCAGTTAGTAGAAAAGAAATGCGCCACATAAATATCACCGGCCACATCTGCTGAAGTAAAGGTTTCACCTTCCTGGGAGACAAGGTCAAAGTCAGGGACCTGGTGGAATACGGTGTCGCCCTGGGTTGAATACTGCACTTTCCCGGAAGCATCCAGCTTCGGGTAATAGGTTGGGAGGGTAAAGTGATGCTCTCCGAAAACACCTACAAAGGCTAAAATAAGAATAGGCACTAATATTAGGATTCCTAATATTAGTGCCTTAAGGTTACTCATACTAATGTTTCTTTATTAGAAGTAGTTGGTTACTGACTCAAAGTAGTAACTACCTTCTGCCAGCAGGGCCACCATTAACCACACAATAAGTGCCAATGGAATGATGATGGTCCAGATAAGTGCTTTGGTCTCATGCTTCAGGTGCATAAACTCCGCCACAATATAGAAGGCTTTGAAAAGCGTCAGGATAATGAAGATTACGTTTCGGGCGGTACCTGCTTCCATGAAGAAGGCGAATACGAATTCAAG
This sequence comes from Pontibacter toksunensis, assembly GCF_042686245.1. Lineage (NCBI taxonomy): Bacteria > Pseudomonadati > Bacteroidota > Cytophagia > Cytophagales > Hymenobacteraceae > Pontibacter > Pontibacter toksunensis. The sequence continues at coordinate 25,004 of NZ_JBHUOX010000015.1, forward strand.
CGCCGTAATACCTACCAGGATGAAAAACGTTTTCCAGATGCCTTTGGTCTGTGGTTCAGGAATGTCACCAGAGTGGTGCATGTTGTTGTCGTGATGATGCGATGCCATATATATCAGTATCTTAAGTTCTACAGTTAGTTGCTCTTATATAGTTATACTAATGCAAACAGCTGTAAGTTATTTCCTTTGTGATTAGATCAGATAGAAGAATGTAAATACGAATACCCAAACAAGGTCTACAAAGTGCCAGTAAAGACCTACTTTTTCCACCATCTCATAGTGCCCACGCTTGTGGTACACACCGTTCACGGTATTGATAAAAATCATCACCAGCAGCACTACTCCTGAAAATACATGTGTACCATGGAAACCTGTAATGAAGAAGAACAGGTCAGCAAACAAGGGAGGGCCATATTGGTTCACCGTCAGGTTGGCACCTATAATGCGTGTACCGTCTGATAAGAGCATGCCTTCTTCGTCACCAGTAATAAAGTGAGCCCACTCCCATGCCTGGCATCCTAAGAAAGTAGCTCCAAACAGGATAGTCCACAGCAACCACTTCTGCACGTCATTCTTATCCATTCTGTGCCCTGCCTCTACTGCCAGTACCATGGTTACGGAACTTAGGATCAGGATCATGGTCATCAAGGCCACGAACGCAAGCGGAAGATCTACTCCATGAAAGCCCGGAAATGCATTGTACACTTTCTCTGGTATCGGCCACCATTGCGTCGAAAAGGCAAAGGCATCCGGATCGCCGGTGTATGGTAAGTGCTTGTGGCGTGATAAACCATAAACAATCAAGAGGGCACCAAATGTGAACGCATCAGAGAGCAGGAAAAACCACATCATGAGTTTGCCATAGCTCGCTTTCAATGGCTCGTTACCACCGTCCCATGTACCTGAATTTGGTTTTTCCAGAGTAGTTGAAGTAGAAGACATACTTTATGTATTGAAAAACGTGTTTAGTGATTTAGTCTTAAGAATATATACAAATATAGCCAAAGTCCTCCTAAAAAGTGCCAGTACGTCGTACACAAATGTATCCGTAGCATATTTTTAGAGTGCACTTTATACTTTAAGCTGCTGAAATACGTGATGGCTACAAAAATCAACCCCGTAATCAGGTGAAAACCATGCACCCCTGTCAGCACATACAAAAATGAACCAGCGGGGTTACTGCCTGAACCTCCGAAGTACACATTGTTCTGTACCAGGTCAGCCCATGCATTCCACTGCCCAATCAGGAAAGCGATACCCAAACCCAATGTTGCGAGCAACATCATTTTGAGCAGCTTCAGGTTGTTGTTCTTGGCAGCATTATGCGCCATCTGCATCGTAACACTGCTCAAAATGATAACAACCGTGTTAATCAGCAGAATAGCAGGCAGGTCATACTCCAGCCAGTTTCCTTCTTCCCGTCTTACGATGTAGGCGCTCGTAAAGGCTGCAAACATCATAATAATACTAATAATAATCAACCACAGGGAGAACTTAAGTGGATGTACTCCTATCCTGCTGTTGTGTTCTTTTATTTGTTCGTTAGCCATGGCTACACCTTAAATCTTATCTAAAACAAATGCTATCTGCACAATAGGCAGATACAGAAAAGACCCAAACATGATACTCATGGCCGCCTTCTTAGAGCAAGTCCGCATCAGGTAAAATGTCTGAGCCAGGAACAGCACACCGCAAACCACTGCTATCATAGCTGATGTTACGCCCGTCATACCAAACTGCAGCGGCAGCATGCTCAACGGAATTAACAACAGCGTATAGATCATAATTTGAATGGCTGTTTTGAGGTTCTTGCCCCCTTCCATCGGAAGCATTTTAAACCCAGCCTTCTTGTAATCATCGTCCAGCACCCAGGCGATAGCCCAGAAGTGCGGGAACTGCCATATAAACTGAATCCCGAACAGAATCCAGGCCTCAGCACCCAGCACGCCTGTTGCAGCAACCCATCCTATGAGCGGAGGCATACCACCAGGTATGGCACCCACAAACACACAAATCGGGCTGACGCGCTTTAGGGGAGTATATACAAACCCGTAAAGAACTAATGACAGAAGTGATAATGCAGCAGTCAGCCAGTTGAAATAAAGGCCGAGTAAAGCTAAGCCTGCTACACCTAATAAGGCACAGAATATGGTGGCCTCTGTTACCGATATCTCCCCTATAGGCAATGGCCGTTTCGCCGTGCGCTTCATGTGCTTATCCAGGTCCCGCTCAATTATCTGGTTGATGATGTTAGCTGAACCTGTTACTAAAAGTCCGCCAATCATGATCAGTGCAATGCCGATGTATGTGGCATCGGGAAAACCCAGTATATAACCAATAGCACTGGAAAAAGCCACTGTAAAGCTTAATCTGAACTTCAGGAGTTTAAAATATGCTTTAGCTTTCTGTGCCATAGATGAAGCAGGCAGGAACGACGCAGTTTGTTGTACTAACATTATCGAAGAACTACTACTGACTTTTTAGTAGCCTCGCGAGAGGCATAATGATAAACAATTAATAATTGAAATTGCACCCCGAACAGCAAAGCGGCAAAGGTTAAGTGCAACGGCTGCAGGAAGGGAGGTATAGCAAAATAAGCCAGACCTATTCCCAATACTATTTCCAGCACCACCATTGCCAGCATCAGATGCGTCATACTGGTAATGATGCTGTCATTAAGTTTATAAAGCTTGTAAGCTACATACAGGTGCAGGGCGAGCACTATAATAGAGAAGGAACGGTGTATGTAAAAATTAATCCCCAGTTTCTCTACCCATTGTTCTCTGTTTGCACCTCCTAACACAGAAGATACAATGTCTACCTCTTCCCGTACCTGTGTACCCAGTAAAATCTGCCCAAAGGTAACCAGGCCAAGCAGCCATAAGCCTCCGTTGATGTTGGGAGAGTAGGCAAAGTGACATTCAAACTCATCTTTCTGTGCGCGGGCAACAGCATACTGCAGCATCGCCACAAGCACCAGTGCCAGGGCCATGTGCACTGTAACCGTAATCGGCAAAAGGTTGGTTGAGACAACAATGGAACCTAACCACCCCTGTACCCCCACCAGCACGAAGGCACCAAGCGCTAAAAAGAAAACTGCTTTGTCACGTTTTAGAAATGGCACAGCATATAAAACTGTCAGGAAAATAAAAAAACCTATCAGTACACCTACTAAGCGGTTCAGGTACTCGATCCAGGTTTTGGTGACGTTAAACTCTGTTTCGATGTACTGACTTGGGTGAGAGAAGATAGTTGCAGCCAGTTCTTCAAAACCAAGCTTGTCTAAACCAGCAGCTAACTTTTCGTTTTTCTCAATCCGCTTCTGTTTGTATACTTCTAGGTAATCTTCTGGTAACTGGCTGACATCAGTCGGAGGAACCCAACTGCCAAAGCACTTAGGCCAGTCCGGGCATCCCATTCCGGAACCTGTGCTTCGGACGATTCCTCCGACTAATATCAGGAAGTAAACAGCAAGAACTGTTACTAAGCCAATAGTTCTGAACTTTCTACTACTAAATGACTTGTAAGCCATTAATAAATTTATTCAAAGTCTCTCTCCTGTGGCAGGTTGGAAGACTGCGTCTGAGAGAAAGGTATGTTTTGTGGAATATAATCTTCAACAGAACCTGGCTTGCTATAATCGTATGGCCATCTGTAAACAGTTGGAATCGGACCTGGCCAGTTTCCGTGTCCTGGCAATACTGGTGTTGTCCACTCCAGCGTGTTTGAGTGCCAAGGGTTAGACGTTGACTTACGTCCGCGGAAGATGCTGTACACAAAGTTGAACAGGAAGATGAACTGTGCAGTAAATCCGAGTATGGCAGAAATACTGATGAACGTGTTCATATCAGCGAAGCCACTGAATGCTTCAAAACCTGTCCAGGCATAGTATCTTCTTGGGAAACCTGCTATACCGATGTAGTGCATTGGCATAAACACCAAGTAAACAGATACGAATGTCAACCAGAAGTGTACGTAGCCCAGCTTCTCATCCATCAGGCGACCGAACATCTTCGGGAACCAGTGGTAAACACCGGCAAACATACCAAAGAATGCGGCAGCACCCATTACAAGGTGGAAGTGAGCAACTACAAAGTAAGTATCGTGCAACTGGATGTCCAGCGCAGAGTTACCTAAAATGATACCTGTCAGACCACCGGAGATGAACAGCGACACAAAGCCAACTGCGAACATCATAGCTGTTGTAAACCGGATGTTACCTCTCCACAGTGTTGCAATCCAGTTAAACACCTTTACTGCAGATGGTACTGCAATAATCAGCGTCAGGAACATGAACACAGAACCGAGGAACGGGTTCATACCCGACACGAACATGTGGTGCGCCCACACAACGAAAGACAACAATGATATACCTATCAGGGAACCAATCATCGCTCTGTAACCAAAGATCGGCTTACGAGAGTTTGTCGCGATTACTTCTGATACGATACCAAAAGATGGCATGATAACGATGTACACCTCAGGGTGACCTAGGAACCAGAACAAGTGCTGGAACAGGATTGGGCTACCACCTGTGTTTGACAAGGCTTCTCCAGCGATGAAAATATCAGAAAGGAAGAAGCTTGTTCCAAAGCTACGGTCAAAAATCAGAAGAAGCGCAGCTGAGAAAAGAACCGGGAATGCAAGCAGACCCAGGATAGCTGTCAGGAAGAATGCCCAGATAGTAAGTGGCAACTTCGTCATAGACATACCACTTGTTCTTAGGTTGATGACGGTTGTGATGTAATTAACACCGCCTAGCAACTGAGACACAATGAAGAGAGCCATAGAAATCAGCCACAATGTCATACCGCCTCTTGAACCCAACATAGCCTCAGGTAAAGCACTCAGAGGAGGATAAACTGTCCATCCACCGGATGCAGGACCTGTTTCCAGGAAAAGGGAGAAGAAAAGGATAACACTGGAAATAAAGAATATCCAGTAAGACAGCATGTTCATAAAACCGGATGCCATATCGCGGGCACCGATTTGCAGCGGAATCAGGAAATTACTGAAGGTACCGCTCAATCCTGCTGTTAATACAAAGAACACCATGATGGTACCATGCATGGTTACCAGCGCCAGGTAGAACTCCGGGTTCAGCTTTCCGTTTTCAACCCAGCCGCCCAGGATAGGCTCCAGGAATGTAAATGTAGCCTCCGGCCACCCGAGCTGCAAACGGAACAGGATAGAAAGGAAACCTCCTATAAAGGCCCATGCTATACCAGTGATCAGGAACTGCTTAGCAATTACTTTATGGTCCTGGCTGAAGATATACTTCTCGAAGAAGTTTTGATCATGATGGTGATCATGCTCCTCATGCGCATGGTCGATATCGTGATTTATGGTAATATCTGTACTCGACATATAAAAGTATTAAAATGCTACAACTCTGTTTTTACTTCTTCTGCTTTCTTTTCAGATGTATTCTTTAGCACAAGTTGCTTTTCTGACTCCGTCTGGAACTTCGCCAGAAGGTCCGGGTTTTCCTCTATAAAAGGAGTTTGGGACGCCAGCCACTCTTCATATTCTTCCGGCTCGTCTACTACCAGCAGGAAGCGCATGGCAAAATGACCACGGCCACATACTTCGGTACAGGCAACTTCATAGTTGAAATCCGGGTTGCCTGTCTCGTTACGCATATCTTGGGTGCTCTTGGTAGGCACAAACCAGAACTTGGTTGGCATACCCGGCACAGCATCCATCTTCACGCGGAAGTGGGGCAGGAACACACTGTGAATTACGTCTCTGGAGCGAATCTTCAACAGAACCGGCTTGCCTTTAGGAACGTGGATCTCGCGTGGCATAAAGTCATCCAGTGCTGCCCTATCGCTGAAATCAATACCAAATTCGTTTGTAGCATCAATCAAGGTTGTTTTCGCCACCCCTAATTCGTTATCAGCTCCCGGATAGCGCACCATCCAGCTGAACTGCTTACCCATTACTTCTACTACTACTGACTCTTCCGGGGAAGCACTTGTGATTTTTGTCCAAGTTTGCCAGCCGCCGAAAACGAGCAAAGCCATCACAACGGCCGGAATCATGGTCCAGACAATCTCTATCTTGTTGTTGTGCGGGTAGTAATAAGCCCGCTTGTTATCCTGGTGCTGGTACTTGTAAGCGTAAAGGAACAACAAGATTTGCGTGATGACAAACACAATACCGATGATGATCATGGTCGTCCAGAACAGGCTGTCAGTCCAGTCACCGTGCACAGAGGCAAGTGGCTGGTTCATTTCTTCCCAGTACTTCACAAAAGACCAGACGAAGGCTGCCCCACCTCCAAAAAGGAAGAGCAGAAGTAAAGCACCGTTTACTTTATTACTTGTTTTAGTTGTACCTGCCGCTCGCTCCGATGAACCTCTGAAGATAGAAGTCAGCGTACCTATCCTGAAAAGGAGGAACAGGATAACTAATAAAAGGATTACGGATAAACCTATGGCGATTGAAATCATTATTTAACGCTTTTAGTATAATCTCTAAACATGATGATGAACACTCTCCTCAACGAACGGATGGTTCAGTGGAACCAGAGAAGCCTTTGCCAATCCTTTTGTGAATGTTAACAGGAACACACCCAGGAAGAGTAGCGCTGTGCCTATTTCCATAAGACCTAAGCTTGCACTTCCCTGCAATGTTCCAGGCATCATCATAAGGTAAAAATCAAGCCAGTGACCAATAAGAATGGCGATGGTAACTAACTTCAGCATAATCATCTGGCGCTTTGCATCTCTTGTCATTAGAACAAGGAACGGGAACACAAAGTTTATAATTAAGTTGGTAAAAAAGATCCATTTGTAGTGGCCTTCGTTGCCGCCTAATCGCTCTAAATAGTAGATGGATTCTTCCGGAATGTTAGCATACCAGATAAGCATAAACTGCGAGAACCAGATGTAAGTCCAGAAAATAGAGAAGGCAAAAACAAACTTTCCTAAATCGTGAATATGGTTAGCGTTTACCATTTTCAGGTAGCCGTTCTGCTTCAGTAAGATAACTGTAAGCGTTATTGCAGCCAACCCTGATACCCACCAGCTGGCAAACACGTACCAGCCAAACATGGTGGAGAACCAGTGCGTGTCAATAGACAGTACCCAGTCCCAGGCAGAAGTAGAAGAGGTGATACCGAACACTACCAGGAACATGGCAGAGATACGGATACTCTTATGGTAGTAGCTGGTGCCACCGTACAGGTCTTCGTTGATGGATTCTCTTCTCAACCACATGAAAAACAAAATCCATAAGCCGAAGTATACGGCCATGCGAACCAAGAAGAATACGGTATTCAGGTAACCTGATTTACCTGCAATGATTGGGTCATAACGCGGGTCGTTAATGTCGTAGAGGTATTCGTGCGTCCAGTGGAAGATATCGTGTGAACCAAACAGGAACACCAGCAGCATCACGACACCACCTATTGGCAAGTAGTAACTCAGGGCCTCCGGAATCCGCTTGATGAGCACAGACCATCCCGCGTAAGCGACGTATTGTACAGCTACGAAAAATGTTCCTATCAACGCGATACCTGTGAAGTAAACATTGTTCATCCACAGGTTAACAAATAAACGCTTTGACCATGATACTGCTTCATGACCACCGGCTGCGGCTTCCGCGCCTTCAGCATGGTGTTCTCCTCCCCCGCCTGCAGCCGCCATGATGATTCCTGCTATAAGTAAAACTACACCTACAGCTATCATTAAGAAAAACTTGTTATTCGTTTTTCTGGAAATGATGAGTCTTTCTTCTGTCATTATCCTTGAATATTATGCCTTAGACTTAGTTTTTAGGAGTTTCTCTAGCTGGAGTATCCTCTGGTGTTCCTGTTACAGGATTATCTGTAATCGGCTCCCCACCGGCTTCATTTTCAGCTTCCTCGCTTGTTGGTACCGTTGCTCCGGCACCCTCTCCTTTCTGAAGCTGCTGCACATACATGGTTATCTTCCATCGCTCCGTAGGATTAACCAGAGAGCCATGCGGCATCATTCGGCCCCTGCCATACGTAATTACGTGGAATATATGCCCTGCCGGCAACTCAGCTACCCGTCCTGCTGAGTAAGAAGGCACACCTTTGTACTTCACTCCAACCAGGCCTTGCCCATCTCCCTGCTCGCCATGGCATGGTGAGCAGAAACGGCTGTATAGCACCTTACCCTGTGCCAGGTTTTCCTCATTGTAAGGAAGCGGGTTCTTTAACTCTACTCCTGCCACCTCTGCAGTATCCACAGAAAGGTACAGGTTGTATCCCTGCTGGCCACGCACAACGGTGCCTTTTGCTGGCTCCCGCATGTTCATACCACCCGGATTGTACACGTTTTCTTTGATCTGAGAGTAAGGGTCCAGCGCTACAGAATGATACATGTCTGGCGCATACTCCAGTCCCGGACTCTGATTGTCGTTACAGGCTACCAGCACTGCAGACGCGAAAAGTACAGCAGAGATATTGAAACCTATTTTTGTATATCTTTTCATTATTTTACAACCTCCTTCTCATTTACTTCCACAGCACCATTTGTATGGAGCAGCTTATTCAGAGCTGAAAGATCAGTTACGCCGTCCTTCACTTCAATAGCCATCACAAATTTATCGTCTGTGGAGCGCTTGTCAAACACATTCACCCGCAGCGACGGCTTTAACCTGCTCACTATAAAGAAGGTAATCACCATACTGAAAGCTGCGAAGAGCACCGTTAACTCAAAAGTTACCGGAATGAACGCCGGAAGGGCAATGTGTGGCTTACCACCAATAATCATTGGCCAATCAAAGCCCAGCATCCATATCTGCATCCAGAGCGCAAACGACATACCGGTTAAGCCGCCAAAGAAAGCGACAATCGGTAATCTTGAGCGCTTGATGCCCAGTACATCATCAATGCCGTGTATTGGATAAGGAGAAAACACATCATATATCTTGGTGCCGGTAGCGCGGATATTTTCGATGGCGTGTAACAGCACATCTTCATCGTCATAAATACCGAGAACAAATTTCTTATTCATGTCTGTTGTGTGTATTTGTATTTAAACCCTTATCAGTGCTGTGCATGGTATCCGCATGTGTATGTGTCACTCCTGAAGAAGACTTCAGAATGGCTTTCACCTCTGCCATGTTCACCACCGGGAAGAACTTGCAGAACAACAGGAACAGCGTGAAGAACAAACCGATTGTTCCGACATAAACGCCAACGTCGATGATTGTCGGAGAGAACATAGCCCAGGAAGAAGGCAGGTAGTCTCTGTGCAGGGAGGTAACGATGATAACGAAACGCTCAAACCACATACCGATGTTCACGAAGATAGAGATGATGAAGGTAGCAGTGAGGCTTCTTCTGATGCTACGGAACCAGAAAAGCTGCGGTGTGATTACGTTACACGTCATCATCGACCAGTAAGCCCACCAGTAAGGACCGGTAGCGCGGTTAATGAAGGCGTACTGCTCGTATTCAACTCCTGAGTACCAGGCAATAAAGAACTCAGTTGTATAGGCGATACCTACAATAGAACCTGTCAGGATGATTACCTTGTTCATTGACTCCACGTGCTCCAGCGTAATATAGTGCTCTAAGTGGAACAGCTTCCTAGTAATAATCATCAGCGTTAGTACCATCGCGAAACCAGAGAAGATAGCACCTGCCACAAAGTATGGAGGAAAGATTGTTGTGTGCCAGCCCGGGATTACAGATGTTGCAAAGTCCATGGATACAATGGTGTGTACCGAAAGTACCAGTGGAGTTGCCAGACCTGCCAGGATAAGAGAAACTGTCTCATAGCGTGACCAGGCTTTTGCTGAGCCAGTCCAGCCCATAGAAAGGGCAGCGTACGCTCTTCTTGCAATAGGCCCTGTAGCACGGTCACGGATGGTAGCAAAGTCCGGAATCAGACCGATGTACCAGAATACCAGCGATACAGAGAAGTAAGTAGAGATAGCGAATACGTCCCAGAGAAGCGGAGAGTTGAAGTTAACCCAAAGCGAACCGAATGTGTTCGGCAGTGGAAGCACCCAATATGCCAGCCACGGACGGCCCATGTGAAGCACCGGGAACATCGCGGCACAGATTACGGCGAAGATTGTCATCGCCTCTGCTGCGCGGTTAATGGAAGTTCTCCACTTCTGACGGAATAGCAGTAGAATTGCTGAAATAAGGGTACCGGCATGACCAATACCTACCCACCACACGAAGTTGGTGATATCCCAAGCCCAGCCTACTGTTCTGTTTAGCCCCCACTCGCCAATTCCGAACCAGAGTGTCCGGTAAACTGAATATATAAAAATGGCCAAACCTACCAGTGATAGAGCAAGGCCGGCGGCCCAACGAGGATTGGGTCCTGCCTCCACCTGCCTGCAGACATCTTCTGTGATGTCGTGGTATGTTTTGCCCCCCGTTACTAGAGGCTCTCTTATCGGAGATACATGCTGCATAACGCTCTCGAATTTATTTAAGCTAAGTTTCTAATTTTAGTCAGGTACGTCACGTTCGGCTGCGTGTTAAGCTCTTCCAACACATGGAACGCGCGCTGCCCCTGCTCACTGTAAAGTATTTTCGAAATTCGGCTGTTCGGATCCTTCATGTCTCCGAAAATGATGGCCTCTGTTGGGCAGGACTGTGCACAAGCTGTTACAGTTTCTCCATCCTTAGGTCTTCTGTTCTCGCGCTTCGCTTCCAGTTTCGCTAACTGAATACGCTGCACACAGAAAGAGCATTTCTCCATCACACCTCTGGATCTCACCGTTACATCCGGGTTTAATACCATTTTACCGAGGTCCGTGTTCATCATGAAGTTCTCTGTTTCAAACTTCTCATTGTTGAAGTAAGCAAACCAGTTGAAACGACGCACTTTATACGGGCAGTTGTTTGCACAGTAACGGGTTCCTACGCAGCGGTTGTATACCATCTGGTTAATACCTTCCGAGCTGTGCATGGTAGCTGCCACGGGGCAAACTGTTTCACACGGGGCGTGGTTACAGTGCTGGCAAAGCATCGGCTGGAAGATCACAGAAGGATTCTCTTCCGGACGCTCAAACTCTGCTAAACCACCTTCCGGATTCTCCTCTGCGCTGTAGTATCTGTCAATACGCATCCAGTGCATATCGCGGCGGTTCAGCACTTCTGCCTTACCCACTACTGGTATATTGTTCTCTACACCACAACTTACGGTACAGGCACCGCAACCAATACAGGAGTTGAGGTCGATAACCATACCCCAGTGGTGGTTCTTGTACTCGTAGTCATCCCAGAGAGAGATAGTAGCCGGTTTTGCAGGTCCTTCAGGTGTAGCAATACGGATATACGTTGTTACTTCATTCGGATTCTCTCTGTACTTCTCCAGCGTATTCTCCTGCACAATCAGGCGGTCCATAATAGTATGGTGCGTCTGCATTTGTGCAATAGGGTTGGTAGCGCCTGTTTTTTCTATTGTTACCGGCCCTACGTACATTACCGTGTTATCTACTACTGTGGCAACAGGATACGCGTTGGCGCCCAGTCCTTTTGCCACCGGCATCATCTCTGACTTACGGCCGTAACCCATCGCGATAGCTACAGTGCCTTTTGCCTGCCCTGGTTGCATCAGCGCTGGCAGCTCAATTGACACACCCGTTGGTGTTGTCACTTTCAGCACATCGCCCTGTACGATTTCCATTTCCTTTGCCATACTGATAGGCATAGCAACATAGTTGTCCCAGCAAGCTTTTGAGATCGGGTCAGATAATTCCTGCAGCCATGGATTGTTCGCCTGCTCACCTGTACCGATGCCGATGCTCTCGTACACCACCGCCTCAATGGCAGCAGGGCTGATTGGCTTCGCAACCGGGCTGGCAGCCGTAAAGGTGTTGTTCACCGTCAGCATGGTTGTACCGTTCTCCAGTACGCCATCATGCACAGTCTGCTCCCAAAACTCATCGAAGTTTCGTCCGGCAGTGGCAACGCTGCGCCAGTTGTTGCGGATATACTCGTAGTAGTTGATGTTGCTTCCACCCCAGGTCAGCAGGCTGTCCTGCATCTGGCGTGTCAGGAAGATAGGGCTGATAGCCGGCTGTGTGATGCTTAGGTATCCTCTTCTTGGTTCGTTGTCGTTCCATGACTCCAGGTAATGATGATCCGGTGCCACGAAGTCTACAAACTCAGAAGTCTCCTCTACTCTTTCAGAGAAAGATACCTTCAGAGGCACTTTTTTCAGACCGCTCAACACTTTCGGAGCTAATGGGTGGTCATAAACAGGGTTGGCGTTGTAGAAGAATACTGCTCCTACAGTTCCTGCATTCATCTCATTGATGAGACGAATCATGGCCGCATCGTTCCCTTGCTTTGTATAGAAGGGAGTGGCAGGATTGATGGTAGTTCCAACTGCACCGATTGCGTCGTTGATGGCCGCCACCATGGCCTGTGTTCCCGGGTCGTTAGAGCCGGCTACTACCAGTGCTCTTCCCTGGTTGGCTTTCAGCGCAGCTACAACAGCTGTCACCGCTTTTGCAGCTGCAGCAGGCACTTCTGCTCTGCCGCCAGCGCCTGTTACAGCATTGTACAGGGCAGTTACCAGTGCCGCCTCCTCAGAAGGCCTGATTGGCACACGCACATCGGCGTTCGCACCAGTCAGCGAGTAATGCGTCTCGAACTGGTAGTGCTTCGACATCGTCGGGTTTTCCGAAGAAACTTTTCTGTTCTGGATGTACTGCTTGGCAAAAGGAACCGGGGCAACCCATGTTCCCAGGAAGTCCGCATTGATGCTTACTATCACCTGTGCCTTGCTGAAGTCATAGCCAGGCACAACGCCACCATTTGCGCTAAGCAAGCCGTAAACGGAATGCGCATCGTATGTTACGTGTTCGAAATTAGCGAAACGCGCTCCGAACTCGTTGATAAGACGCTTGGTGGACGGGCTGATGATAGTACCGGAAACAAATGCCACTTTGCCGGTAACATTACCAAGGCGTGACACTATTTCTCTATCTACCTGCTCCCAATTCGCTTCTTTACCGTTGATGAGCGGGTATCTTAATCTATTGTGGTCATATACACCAAGTACAGATGCCTGCGCACTTGGGCTTGTACCGTAAGGAGTAAGCCCTGACATAGGGTTCGGCTCAATTTTAATTGGCCTTCCTTCACGCGTTTTAACTAGAATGCTGTTATAGTTACCACTCTGGAAATAAGTAGACGCATACCAGTTTGCCACACCTGGCTCTACATCAACCGGTTTGTTCAGGTAAGGGATAGCTTTTCTTACTGGCGCTTCGCAGGAAGCCAGAGACACTGCAGCTACGCTAAAGCCCAATAGCTTCAGGAAATCTCTCCGCTGTGTTTTTCCGGAAGAGGCTCCCTCTCCTTTGCTTTCCGTAACAGGCAGGAATTCTGGAAACTCATTATGAGCATGCTTAGCAAATTCAGGAGTGTTCTCTAACTCCTCAATTCCTCTCCAGTATTTTTTTCTGTCTTGCATATTATATTTAGAAAACTCGAATCTGTATTGAAATAGAAAATATTAATAGTGACACTTGGAGCACTCTGTACCACCGGCTGATGATACTGTAAAAGCACCTTTAGACGATGCCTCGTGCAGTTCTACAAGTCTGTCGTAATAGCCGTTGCCATCTGTGTTAAGAGGAGTTTCACGGTGGCAATCGATACACCAGCCCATGGTTAGTGGAGAATACTGGTAAACCACTTCCATTTCCTGGATAGGGCCGTGGCATGTCTGGCACTCAATGCCACCCACCTGCGTATGCTGTGCGTGGTTAAAGTATGCCAGGTCAGGCAGGTTGTGGATACGAATCCACTCTATCGGCCTGTTCTTCTCCAGAGCCGTGTAGATTTTCTGTATTTCAGGAGACTGGGTCGCTATCTGGCTATGGCAGTTCATACAGATGTTAGCTGAAGGAATACTGGCACTCTTGCTCTTATAAACAGTGGTGTGGCAGTAATTACAGTTTATCTGGTGTTCGCCGGCGTGCAGCTTATGCGAGAAAGCGATTGGCTGACGTGGCTGATACCCCTGCTGTATACCGATACCCATCACGCTGTCAATAGAAAGGTCTATAAGCACAACCACGAAAATGAGCACCACCAGCGTGCGAACAGCTTTCGACTTGTATATCTTAGAGAAGTCAAACCGCTGGTTCACGATCTCCTGATCGTACTCATTCAGTTTGCGGTTAGAGTTCAGGTAGTTCTTGAGGAGCGAAGTAATCAGCAACAAGGTTACCACCAGCACAATCAGCACTACTATCAGCACCACCAGGATAATATCCAGGTAACCGCCTATTGCGCCAATTGCATCCGTACCAACTCCCTGCCCCGGGGCTTGGCTCACATCTGAGCCAACCGTTGTAGGCACAGCAGCAACCTCTGCCTCGGCAGAAGCGATGTAAGTAAGAATAGCGGTGATTTCTTCGTCGGTAAAATTGAACGAAGGCATCGCCTGCTTGTTGTACTCGTTGTAGACTGCTACTGCCTCCGGATCGCCTGCCTGAATCAATGCCTGCGAGTTTTTAATCCAGCGAATCAACCAGTCATGGCTTCTTCTCTCGTTTATACCGGCAAGGCCAGGACCAACAATTACATCGGAACCGGCAGAGTGACAAACGGCACAATTGTTTTTGAAGAGGGCATCTCCTGCACTAACTATGGCGTCATCATCGACAGGCAAACCACCTGTGGCAGCAGCAGCTGTAGCCCCATCTGCGGCACCAGGCACTACCCCTTTTTGTGAAACTTCTGCTTGCTCGCTGGATCCCTGTGCGTACGCACCATAGGACACCATCAAAGCCATCAGAAAGACAAGGAAAACTTTGATTTTTGTTTTAACTATACAGCTAATCATAGCCAAGATCTCTTGAGTGAGTGTTTAGTTGTGGTAAAATTGCTTTACGGCCACAAATCTACTATGCGAATTCCATTAATCAAACAGAATAAGTTTATTATTTGGCCTTAGAAGAACCCCTTGTTGACATTACATCTACTGTTCAATATTATGCCCTCTCTGATGTTATGAAAGGCTTTTTATTTAGAATTATTATAAATAGAACATTACAATACTCCTTTTGCCCCCTATCGGAATTCTTATATTTATTCTTCTCTTCTTTTAAACAAATTACACCTGCACATGTTTTGATCTAGAGGCAGAACAATACAATTCAACATTATTTATTTGTATATGTACAAACATATACCTGTAACTCTCCCAAACTTCTGTTGCTTGCAAGAGGTTGAACTTATCTGAGTTGAATCTATAAGGGCTTTCGTACTATACGATGCCTTCGTAGACAAGGCGTTACACTTTCTAATATATCAGTACTAATCTCTGTCACATCAGTATAATTATTATCCCAAGGGCTTGCTTCAAAGATATTTAACCCTTACCTTTGCAGGCTAAAATTAAAATCATATCGAACCGATGGAATTGAAAAATTACGAAACGGTCTTCATCCTGACGCCTCTGTTGAACGATGCGCAGATGCAAGAAACGGTCGAGAAGTTCAGACAGGTGCTTAAGGAAAATGGCGCCGACATTATTCACGAAGAGAACTGGGGTCTTCGTAAGCTTGCTTACCCAATCCAGAAGAAATCTACAGGTTTCTACCACCTCGTTGAATTCAAGGCACCAGGCACTGTGGTGGATGCACTTGAGCTGACTTACCGCCGTGATGAAAAAGTTGTTCGTTTCTTAACTACTGCCCTTGATAAGCATGCTGTGACTTACAACGAGCGCAGAAGAAACGGTGAATTCAAATCTCAAGGAAAAAAAGAGGAGGTTAAAGCATAATGAGCTTAGTTAACGAAAGAGTACACAAGCAAGAGAACCGGGAGAAATACTGCCGATTCAAGAAAAGCGGTATCAAGTATATCGACTATAAGGATGGTAACTTCCTTCTGAAATTTGTGAACGAGCAGGGCAAGATTCTTCCGAGAAGACTGACAGGTACAAGCCTGAAGTTCCAGCGCAAAGTATCGCAGGCAGTTGCCAGAGCAAGACACCTTGCGATTTTGCCTTATGTTGGAGATTCTTTAAAATAAGGGGGGAACAAGATGGAAGTAATACTTAAAGACGACGTAAAAAACCTGGGCTACAAGAACGACACCGTTACTGTAAAGCCAGGTTATGGCCGTAACTACCTTATCCCACAGGGGCTGGCAGTTATCGCTGATAAATCAAACAAGAAAGTTGTAGCGGAGAACATCCGTCAGGCTGCTCACAAAGCTGATAAAATTAAGAATGATGCACAGGAAGTTGCGAACAGCATCGGTGACACTACTCTTGAGATTCCAGCTAAAGTAGGTGAGACTGGCAGAATTTTCGGTTCAGTTACTACGCTTCAGATATCTGATGCTTTAAAAGCAAAAGGTATCGAGGTAGATCGTAAGCGTATCTCTTTCGACCAGGATGTGAAGTCAGCCGGCGAATATACTGCTACAATCAACCTGCACAAAGAAGTGAAGCACCAGGTTAAATTCAACGTGGTTGCTGAATAAGCACAACGAAAATAAGCTAAAAAAGCGTCCTGCCCCACAAAGGCAGGACGCTTTTTTTATGGCTGTTTTCCCGGGTCCAACCACCCCTGCCCCTCCTTGGACAAGGAGGGGCAGGGGTGGTTGGACCCGGATATGCAGAAAATGCATTGTACTTTCGTATAAAGAACAGACTCTACTTCACCTACAAGGCTAATAAAACGATGTTCCGGACAGAAATACAGGTACCTCAGACTGATATACTCCTTTCGCTTCAGGACAAGGTGCTGACCATTGGCTCCTGCTTTGCAGAGGTCATTGGCACCAGGCTAAAGCAGAACAAGGTGGATGTGCTGGTGAACCCGTTCGGAACCATTTTCAATCCGCTGTCAGTTTGCCTTTTGTTACAGGCCGCTGCCGGAAGTCCTTATAACTTTGAAGAGCACCTGGTGGAGCAGAACGGCATCTGGTACGCCTACGATCTCCACTCCTCTCTCTCCTCTCCTGACAAGCAAAAGCTGCTGCAACAGATTGAGGAGCGCGTGCAGCAAACAGGAAAACACCTGCAGCAGGCGTCACTCCTTATAATAACATTGGGTACCGCCGTGGCTTACAGGCTGCACGGAAGAGGCAAAGTAGTTGCAAACTGCCATAAGCTGCCGGCAAAAAACTTTGAGCGGGTGCTGCTGCATACGGAAGGGATAAAGCAGGTCTTTGAGCAAATCATTCCGCTGCTCAGGCAAACAAATCCTAAGTTAAAGGTTCTGCTAACGGTGAGCCCGGTCAGGCATGTTAAAGAGACGCTCTCCATGAACAGCGTGAGCAAAGCTACGCTGCGGGTACTGTGCCATCAGCTAGAGGAAGCGCATCATAACGTGGGGTACTTTCCCGCCTACGAGATCATGATGGACGACCTGCGCGACTACCGCTTCTACAAGCAGGACATGCTGCACCCCACAGAGGTAGCCGAGGATTACATCTGGCAGAAGTTTGTAGCAGCCTATTATGACATAACCTTCCAGCAATTTCTGGAAACGTGGCAGAAACTACAGCGGGCGGTGGCACACAGGCCCTTTCACCAGGAGTCGGAGGCACACCAGGCTTTCCTGCGTAGCACACTGCAAAAGCTGTCAGAACTGGAGGGGAAGTATGGCATTGAGACATCCTCGGAAGAGCAGGTACTACGTGAACAGTTGCTGCAGTAAATTTGGCGTCACATGTGCAAAACCAACGCTAGTGGCAGGCAGTATATAGGAAACTACCTACACCTTTAGCCTATGAGAACGCTATACATTACCTTCTTGCTTCTTTTGGCAACGCTGTTTAATGCCAATGCACAAACATCAACCAAAGACCTGGGCATCTTTCTGGGAAAGTTGCAAAAGTACGTAGCGACACATAACATATATGACAAGCCGAGCATGCCTATAGCAAAGCCTGATGGCCCTCCCGCCAACATGCCCTCTCCTGATGTATCCGGCTATATGGTAGATCCTGTAACCGGGCTGCGCTACTATTCGAAATTTGATAAAATTGTAGACCCGGTTACGAGATACTCCTTTCATATAGGCACCGGTAAAATAGTTTTGGAACCAATAAAAGAAAAGGATACCGCCTCAAACAAATAATAGGAGCACCTGCTTTAAAGATGATGTTCCTTTAGAAATCAAACCCATACACAACCCGCTATCACATCCCTGAGCAGTACTGCAGAAACTACTCCTACAACTATGGCAGAAGACAAGAAAGCAAACCGACTCCTGAACGAAAGCAGCCCTTACCTGCTACAGCACGCTTATAACCCTGTTGACTGGTACCCCTGGGGTGAAGAGGCGCTGCAGAAAGCAAAGCAGGAGGATAAACCGATTATCGTAAGCATTGGCTACGCCGCCTGCCACTGGTGCCACGTCATGGAGCATCAGTCGTTTGAGCAGGAGGATATTGCAAAAGTGATGAACGAGCACTTCGTGTGCATTAAGGTAGACAGGGAAGAACGCCCCGACGTGGATGCGGTATACATGGACGCCTTACATGCCATGGGCCTGCAGGGCGGCTGGCCACTCAACGTCTTCCTGAATTCGGACGCCAAGCCATTTTACGGCGGCACTTACTTTCCACCACAGCAGTGGGTAGGCCTGCTGCAGAACGTGGCAGAGGCATACCAGAAGAGCCGGCAGGAGCTGGATAAATCTGCTGACCAGTTCGTGGAGCATCTCAACCGGAGCGAGCTGGATAAGTATGGCCTGCGGGAGAGCAATTTTCATGTGCGCGAAGAGGATTTTAAGCTGATGGGCTACAACTTCAGCACCCGCTTTGATAGAAAGCTGGGCGGTTTGGGCCAGGCGCCTAAATTCCCGATGCCTACTAACTACCTATTTCTGCTGCGCTACTACCACCATACTTCTGACCAGTCTATTCTAAACCAACTACACCTGACGCTGCGCGAGATGGCCTACGGCGGCATATACGATCAGGTGGGCGGCGGCTTTGCCCGCTATTCCGTGGATGCCGAGTGGCTGGTGCCGCACTTCGAGAAGATGCTGTACGACAACGGGCAACTGGTAACGCTTTACTCTGAAGCTTACCAGGCCACTCGTGAAACACTGTACCATGAGGTGGTGTATGAAACCATTGCTTTTGTGGAGCGGGAGATGATGAGCCCGGAAGGCGGCTTCTACTCCTCGCTGGATGCCGACAGTGAAGGCGAGGAAGGCAAGTTCTATACCTTCACTAAAAATGAGTTACAGGAGATATTAGGTGATGAAGAGCCACTCTTCTCAAAATACTATAAGGCCACGGCTGCAGGAAACTTTGAGCACGGGCTCAACATTCTGCACCGCCGCAAGAGCGATGAGGAGTTTGCCCAAAAACAGGAGCTGGAGCTGGAGGTGCTGCAGGACATGGTGCAGAATTGGAAGCGCAGGATAATGGAAGTAAGGGCCACACGTGTTCGCCCGGGGCTGGATGATAAAATCCTGACTTCCTGGAATGCGCTGATGCTGAAAGGGCTGGCTGATGCTTATTATGTGTTTGGCAATGAGCACTTCCTGAACCTAGCGCTGCGCAATGCTAGTTTCCTGCTCCAGAACCTGAAGAAAGGCGACAGGCTGTTCCACAACTACAAAGAAGGCAAAGCTACCATAGATGGTTTCCTGGAGGATTACGCTTACCTTATCCGCGCCTTCACCAGGTTATATGAGGTCACGTTTGAGGAACAGTGGTTGCAGGAAGCGAAGCGATTAACAGACTATACGCTGGAGCATTTCTTTGATGAAAAAGAGGGCATGTTCTTCTTCACCGACCAAAGCTCAGAGAAACTCATTGCAAGAAAAAAAGAGATCATCGACAACGTAACGCCCGCCTCCAACTCAGTAATGGCCACCAACCTGCACTTCCTGGGGCTATACTTTGATGAAGAGCGCTACTCCAGCCTTTCAAATGACATGCTGGCCAGGGTAAAAGATTTGCTGATAAAAGAGCCCTCGCACCTGAGCAACTGGGCATCACTCTACTACCACAAGCTTACGCCAACGGCAGAGGTGGCCATAGCAGGAGAAGACACAGCTAAAATGCGGAGCGAACTCAGCGCATTTTACCTCCCCAACATGATTCTGCTGGGCAGCAACAACGGGCAAAGCAGCCTGAATTTGTTAGAAGATAAAGTAGCCATAAACAACAAAACCACCATCTACGTCTGCTACAACAAAACCTGCCAGTTGCCGGTGCACGATGCCGCCTCCGCACTAGAACAGTTGCAGGGCATGCAGCAGAATACGAAGTTTCCGCCGCTATAAGTTCAGCCTCCGCCTTTGCTGCGTCTTTTGACCAGCCGCCGTTGTTGGTGAAAACACACAACAACGGCGGCTGGGTACACTTCTTGAATAGAAAAGCCTCACCTGCCCCACCAGCAGTGAGGCTTTTTTGCTATATCCTGAACTTGTACCGCTTTTCACGTGTCCTATACCCATCCGGCACAGGTAGAGCACTATTTTTTCTGCGGCCAAACCGCTAAATTTGATAATCTAACCTAACACATTCAACCTACACATGAATAAACGTACTTATCTGAGTATGTTTCTGGCAGCAGCGCTGGCCCTCCCTATCGGCGCGGCACATGCCCAGGACAAAAAAGAAGAAGAGAAATGGAAAGTGGAAGAAAACCACGGTCCGCAGAAAGAAGTCACCGTCACCACCAACGAAGGCACCTGGATGAGCGTGGACGTGAGCCCAGACGGCAAAGAGATTATCTTCGACATGCTCGGTGATATCTACAGCATGCCTATCAATGGTGGCAAGGCGAAACTCATAAGAAGCGGCCGTGCCTATGAAGTGCAGCCTCGCTTCAGCCCGAATGGCCAGTATATCTCCTTCACCTCGGATGCAGGCGGTGGTGACAACATCTGGATTATGAAGCGCGATGGCTCTGAAGCCAAGCAAATAACCAACGAAAGTTTTCGCTTGCTTAACAACGCTGTCTGGACACCGGACGGAGAGTATATCGTGGCACGTAAGCACTTCACCAACACCCGCTCACTGGGTGCCGGCGAAATGTGGATGTACCATAGAAGCGGCGGTGCCGGTGTGCAGCTGACAAAGCGCAAAAACGACCAGCAGGACGCCGGGGAGCCCTTCGTGTCACCTGACGGGAAGTACGTGTACTTCTCCGAAGATATGAGTGGTGGCTCTAACTTTGAGTACAACAAAGACCCGAACGGTCAGATTTATGTCATTCGTCGCGTAGACCGTAACACAGGAGAGATTGAGAATGTGGTGACTGGTAACGGTGGCTCAGTGCGCCCTGTTATTTCCCGCGATGGAAAGCAGATTGCTTTTGTGCGTCGCGTACGTACCAAGTCAGTCCTCTTTGTACATGACCTGAAAACAGGTGAGGAATGGCCGGTTTATGACAAGCTAAGCCATGACCAGCAGGAAGCCTGGGCGATCTTCGGTGCTTACCCTTACTTCTCCTGGACACCAGACAACAAGCACATCGTGTTCTGGGCTGATGGTAAAATCAATAAAGTAGATGTAGCCACCAAGCAGGTAAGCAACATACCTTTTGAGGCCACCGCTACGCACCAAATTACGGATGCCGTGCGATACGACCACAGCAAGACTGGTGTATCGCCAAAGCAGTTTGAAGCAAAGGCAATTCGTCACGCCGAGACCTCCCCTGATGGAAAGACATTGGTTTTCAACGCAGCTGGGTATATCTACAAAAAAGAACTGCCAAACGGAAAGCCGGAGCGCATCACCAAAGGACAGGATTTCGAGTTTTATCCTTCCTTCTCTCCTGATGGTAAGTCTATTGTGTACGCTACCTGGAACGACGACAACTTCAGCGGCTTGTACAAACTGGATATCCGCAAGAAAAACGCGAAGCCAACAAAGCTGACAACAGAGAAAGGTTTTTATACGGAGCCTAAATTCTCTCCCAGCGGTAAGTTCATTGTGTACACCCGTGAAGGCGGCAACAACCACCAGGGCTATGTGCACAGCAAAGAGAAAGGCATTTACTATATACCTGCCGACGGAGGAAAAGCGGTATTAGTGCAGGAGAAGGGTGCCTCCGCACAGTTTAACGCCACTTCGGACCGTATTTTCTTTACAGCGCGTGAAGGCGACAAGTATGCTTTCAAGAGCGTGGACCTGAACGGCAAAGAGGAGCAGACGCATTATACCTCCAAGTATACCGACCAATTCTACCCAAGCCCGGACAACAAGTGGATAGGCTTCGTGGAATTGTTCAACGGTTACGTAGCTCCTTTCTCCACAAATGGCAACGGCCTTGACCTTACTGCTGATACGAAGGCTGTACCTGTTGCCCGCTTTACCCGCGACGCCGGTACCAGCATCCACTGGTCTGCCGATAGCAAGAAAATCAATTGGGTGCTGGGCGATGAATATTTCTCCAACGACCTGAAAGACCGCTTCACCTTTGTACCTGGTGCTCCGGATAAACTGCCTGCCATCGACACAACTGGCACCAAAATTGGCCTGGTGCTGAACACAGATATTCCGGAAGGCAAAGTTGCCTTCACCAATGCCCGCATCATTACCATGAAAGGCGATGAAGTGATTGAAGGTGGCACCATAGTAGTAGACGGCAACCGCATTGTGGCGGTTGGTAAGAACGTAAGCGTGCCAAAGGACGCCAAAGTGATTGATGCCAACGGCAAAACAATTATGCCGGGCATCGTGGACGTGCACGCGCACCTGGGTACTTTCCGTTTAGGTATGAGTCCGCAGAAGCAGTGGTCTTACTATGCTAACTTGGCCTACGGTGTGACCACAACCCATGACCCTTCTTCTACTACGGAGATGGTGTTCAGCCAGTCTGAAGCTGTGAAGGCTGGTGCCATGATTGGCCCGCGCATCTACTCTACCGGTACGATTCTGTATGGTGCCGACGGTAACTTTAAGGCTGTCATCAACAGCATAGACGATGCCCGCTCACACCTGCGCCGCCTGAAGGCCGTGGGAGGTTTTTCTGTAAAGAGCTACAACCAGCCACGCCGTGAGCAGCGCCAGCAGGTAATCCAGGCTGCCCGCGAACTGGATATGAGCGTGTACCCGGAGGGTGGTTCTACCTTCTTCCATAACATGACGATGATTCTGGACGGCCACTCTGGTGTGGAGCACAACATTCCGGTAGCGCCGCTTTATAAAGATGTGATTGAGGTTTGGAAAGCTTCTCAGTCTGGTTACACCCCTACTTTGATTGTGAATTATGGTGCGGTGAATGGTGAATACTACTGGTACCAGAATACCAACGTGTGGGAAAAAGACCGTCTGTTGAAGTTTACGCCACGCTCCGTTATCGATGGCCGCGCCCGTTTCGTGACGCAGGTGCCGGATGAGGAGTACAAGAACGGCTACTTCAAAACTTCAGAAGCCTGTAAAGTATTAACAGATAACGGCGTGAAAGTGAACCTGGGCGCACACGGACAGCTGCAGGGCTTAGGCGCACACTGGGAACTGTGGATGCTGCAGCAGGGCGGCATGACGAACCATGAGGCACTTCGTGCAGCTACTATGAATGGTGCTGAATACATTGGCATGAGCAAGGAAATCGGCTCGCTGGAGGCAGGCAAACTAGCTGACCTGATTGTACTGGATGCTAACCCACTGGAAAATATCCAGAACTCAGAGCACGTGAAGTACACAATGGTGAATGGCCGCCTGTATGATGCCGCTACCATGGCTGAAACCGGCAACTACGACAAAAAACCGGGTAAATTCTGGTGGGAAAATGACCGTTACGCCACCGCTTTCTACTGGCACGAAGGCACCTCTACCCGCTTCGAAGGCATCGCCGGAGAGCATTGCACCTGCCGTCATTAAGAAGTATAAAGTTTGATAAAACAAAAACAGCCACCTCATTTGGGGTGGCTGTTTTTGTTTTAAGAGATGTTCTCTATGTTTGATTTTCGCCGCTGTTGTGTGTTTTCACCAACAGCTTTTTTGGACTTCAAACCTCGCAGCGTGCACAGTTTGCGAGCGTTTGAATACTATGTAGTTGGCAAGACACTCACAGGTCTGGAAGACGCTGTGAGGTCTTCGCTAATTCCGGCTCCTACTCTATTGTTTTCGATTTTGTAGCAACTGCAGCCACAGCCAGTCCCATGGCGGCGATAACAGTAAAAGAAATCCGCAGGCTGGTAGAGCCAGCTATAAAACCGATGAGCGGTGGCCCTAACAGGAAACCGAAGAAGCCGATGGTAGACACAGCAGCCAAAGCCACTCCCGGAGACATGACTTTTGATTTTCCAGCGGCACTATAAACCAAGGGCACTACAGCCGAAACACCCGCACCAACAAAAAGGAATCCAAGGATGGCGGTATATAAGTGAGGTAGCAGCACAGCAATCAGCAGTCCGGAAGCGGTTAGTAAACCACTTGCCTGTAAGATGCGCTGCATCCCGAAGCGGCGCGTAAACCAGTCTGCCACAAAGCGGGTGCCAGCCATGGTGCACATAAAGGCAGTATAGCCTGCGCCAATCCACGCTCCTTCTGCCCCTATCACCTTCTTAAAGTACACACCGCTCCAGTCGAACATGGCACCCTCGCAAATCATGGCAAAAAAGCAGATGACACCCAGGTCAATCAGGGACTTGTCTGGCATGACAAAGACAGGCTTATCAGTATCACTGTTCACATCCCCGCGCAGCACAAACCGCGAGGCTACTGCAATGGCCACATAAGAAAGAAACATGATCAGTAGGAAGTGGTGAAATGGGGCCACTCCTTGTCCAATCATCAACGTACCAATGGCTGCACCTGTAAACCCAGCTAGGCTCCACATTCCATGAAAAGAAGCCATGATGGATTTTTGATACAAATCCTCCACGCCCACTCCCTGTGTGTTAACAGAAATATTCATCAGGTTTCCGGCAAAGCCGAACACAAACAAGGCCATTACCAATTGTACTGTGCTCTCTGAATAGCCAATGGCTACGAGGGTCGTGCTATACAATATACCCGAAAAGATGAGGATACTGCGGCTCCCGACTTTCGCAATTGCCCAGCCTGCCACTGGCAGCGAAAGCAGCAGCCCCACCGGCAGCGCCAGCAGCACACCACCCAACTCTGCTTCTGATAAGCCCATCTGCTGTTGAATGGTAGGGATGCGGGAGCCCCAACTGGCAAAGGAAATTCCCTGCAGAAAATAAAAGCATCCCACCGCAACACGGTACACAAGTTTTGAGTGGCGTTGAGCAGGTGAAGAAGTAAGCATAATATAATCTTTAATCGAATTTAT
The DNA here is from genome assembly GCF_042686245.1 of Pontibacter toksunensis. NCBI lineage: Bacteria > Pseudomonadati > Bacteroidota > Cytophagia > Cytophagales > Hymenobacteraceae > Pontibacter > Pontibacter toksunensis. The sequence goes on from NZ_JBHUOX010000015.1 coordinate 50,197, forward strand.
TTTTATCAGCTGTCACGACAAGGCAGTGAGCGTTGCATGAGAATGTCCCCTTCTAAGGGGGACAACACTGAACTAGTGAGGTTTAAACTATCACAAAATAACTTTTACGATGAACGAACAATGGATAACTTATTTCACCGCCTCCAGCACACGCTTAAACAGCTCGTCCTGGTTGCCATTGTGCCAGCGCCACACAATCACAATATCATGTTCCGGGTCCACCCAGATGGTATTCTGGCCTGCGCCCAGGGCTGCGTAGCTGGTAGTGGGAGCACTTGGCCAGGCTTTTCCCTCGGTGTTCAGCCACCACAGGTAGCCATAATCCGGCCCAACAGTGCCTCGGCTGGTTGTCGCTTCCTTTACCCACGCCTCCGACACCAGTTGTTTATCTTCCCAGCGGCCGTTGCGCAGAAACAGGTATCCAAAGCGTGCTTCATCGCGGGTGTTAATCCAGAGGCCGCCACCCCAACGGGTACCCCCGCTTACTGAAGGCATCTCCTTGCCATTTATCATCACCTTAGAATTATGGTAAGGTACCCAGCGCCAGGTATCAGAGGCATCAATGGGGTCCATAATCTCGTCCTCCAATACCTCAGGCAGGGGCTTCTCCCACACGCGCAGGAGTGATAGCGCAAAACGGTTGATGCGCACATCGTTGTATTCGTAGAAGGTGCCCGGCTCCTGCAACTCACGCGGCTTGCGCTCTCCCCTGCCATACTCTGCAGTTCCTACAAAGTCGCTGTTCTTACCCCAGAGTTCTCCTTCCCACTCGGTGGTCTGGCGGGCATGCTGCTCCCAGGTTACTCTCCGGTTCTGCTCCGACTCATAGCCACCGTCCTTCACATACTTCGCTACAGGGTCGTATATACTTTCTATCATACCTTTATCTATGGTAATGCCGAGTATAGTAGAGAGAAAGCTTTTTGCTACGCTATAGGTCGGGTCGGGTTGTTTGGTATCGCCCCATTCTGCCACAATGTAACCATCCTTCAGGACGATACCATTTGTTTCAGCTCTGTCAGCTGGCAGTGGCCCAAGCATCTTTCCAAATATTTCCTCCTGAGTGGAAAAGTCCTTTGGCATCTGCTCTGTTTCCTGCGTCTTAGCCCACTCCACAGCAGCCTGCAGCTTCGCCGCATCCAAGCCTACCTCTTCCGGGTCACGGTGCTCCCAATCGTCGCCGTCTCCGGGGTAATAGAAGTCTGCTGTAGCTTTTGGAGTTGGTTGTGCCGTGGTATTCGTACTATTTGCCTGTTGTGGCTGCTGGCACGATAAAACGCTTGCTGCCAAAAACAGCGACAGGATAGAATTCCGAAACATAGTTAGGTGAAATTTAATATTCTTGTTCTGTTTAAAAAGTAGTGTACGTTTTCTTTGTACAAACATAGGAAAACAATTTCTTAACTGAGCAGTACAAAATGGAGCGACATACGAATCGCAACACAAGACACATGGCATTGGTGTTCTATATAATGAGGCGTAGCTACTTAGAATATTGTCATCAGAACCATTCTGTTCACCTCACTATATCCTGTATGAATAACAACCTATAAGACTTGTAACATGCTTCAGATAAAAGTATACTCCGACTACGTTTGCCCCTACTGCTTCTTCGGAGAAGTGGTGCTGGAACGGGCGCTCCAGGGGATAGAGAACAAAGTGGAGATAGAATGGATGCCATTTGAACTTCGGCCATACCCTACACCCACACTTAAACCGGAAGAAAACTACCTGCAAACAACCTGGAAAAATTCCGTTTATCCTATGGCCGAGCAACTGGATATTCCCATGGTGCTGCCCAAGGTGTCGCCCCAGCCTTACACACACCATGCTTTTGAAGGTTACCAGTACGCCAGGGAGAAAGGCCTCGGCAATGCTTACAGCCACCGTATGTTCACTGCATTTTTTCAGGAAGAGCAGGATTTAGGTGACTTAGATGTACTGGCAAACCTGGCGGAAGAAGTAGGCCTGGATGCCAGTGAGTTTAAATCAGCAGTAGAATCAGGTAAGTATAAGGAGGCGCACCTGATGGCGCTGCGCCATGCCTACGAAGAGGTGGGCGTATCAGCGGTCCCTACTTTTATTATCGGAAACAAAAAAGTACGCGGGCTGCTGCGCGAAAAAGATCTTCGCCGGTTAATACAACAGGAGTTGGAATAAACTGCAACTCCTTTTACAAGAGGCAATGCGTCCTAATGAAGCATTTTTTGTCATTTCGAAGGCAGTGAGAAATCTGATACATTGCGGGGTTATTAAATACTACAGATTTTTCACTGCCTTCGGAATGACACTTTGGTAATAGCAAAATAGCACTGACTGTAAAGCTATTTATTCCTTCAGCAATAATACTCTTTCCAAAGACATCATATCCTATACTGATGCTTACCAGCCTGAGCCACCGCGTCTGCCACCGAGTATACCTCCAAGCAGGCCTCCTAAACCACTGGACCTTCTCATGTTGCCGTAGCCTCTCCGGCCATTCAGCCCTCCCAGAATGGAGATGATAGAGCCAAGTCCGCCTCCGCTGCGGTACATGCCCCCTCCCATTCCACCGCCCATCATACCGCCACCTAAGAGCCCGCCGAGCAGGCCACCGCCCATTCCGCCCATCATACCCCCGCCATAACGGCTGCGGCGGCCTCCGCTCAGGAGTTTTGCTATAACCAACGGCGCGGCTATACCTATAATGCCCTGCACCATTTGCGGTGAGATACCTGCATTCTTGAACATATCGCCAAAGCCGTTTTTGTTCAGGAACGACTGTGACGTAGGGTCTTCTCCGTGCTTCTGTGCCTCGTCGGCCTTGTTTACATATTGTTCCAGAATGCTGTACTGCTTCTGGTTCACATCAAGGTAATCGGCCATCCGCTGTATCTCCTTTTGCTCTTCCGGGGAATAATGTCCGTCGGCCTTGGCAAAGCTGATGATATCGGTGATGAAGGAAAAGCGCAACTGACTGCCCTTCAGCACATCTAGGCACCGCTGCACATTAATCTGCGACGGGTTTTGAGCTATTTGTACTACCTCCTGCTGTACATTCTCCGGAAGCTCGGCTGCCTCGCTCATCAGGCTTAAAAACTCCAGTTCCTCGTCTGTTGTATTCCCGTCTGCCGACGCCATGGTGGCCAAAGCACCGAAGTAAGCGCCTTTTTCCTCCATCGTATAATCTTTTAACAATTTAGTCTGTTCCATCTGTAGTTTTAGGTTTTATATAGTGTATGCGTTCTTCTAATTATTTTTCCCAGGATTGCTCCTACTCCACCACCAGCACAATTTTACCGGCGGCATGTCCTTCTTCGCTATAGCGGTGCGCCTCTGCTGCCTCACGCAACGGAAACTCCATATCGATCACTGGTTTCACTTTTCCGGCCTCAATCCAGGCTCGGATCAGCTCCAGGTCCTCTCCTTTCTCATCCGCAACTAATGTTCTTAGCTTCTTATCAGAGAAAACTGACAAAGCAAATCCAATGGCTAAATCTGTCGGGTTGGGCACCGTGGTAACATAGCGGCCACCACTGCAGAGGCTGTCTTTGCTGCTCATGTACGTGCTCTTGGCCACGGCATCGAAGATGATGTTGTAGCAGTTTTTAACTTCCGTAAAGTCCATCTCTGTATAATCTACCACCCGATCTGCGCCAAGGCTCTTCACCAGTTCGATGTGATCGGTGCTGCAAACACCTGTTACCTCGCCTGCTCCCAACGCTTTAGCAATCTGCACTGCAAAAGACCCGACACCACTGGAGGCGCCGTTTATCAGCACCTTCTCTCCCGGTGCCAATTCCCCTTTGTCGCGCAGCGCCTGCAGAGCGGTGAGGGCAGTAAGCGGCACCGCAGCCGCCTGTACGTAATTCAGGTTCTCCGGCATCAGCACGGCCGCTTTGCTTGAAATAACGGCATATTCTGCAGCTGCACCTCCCAGCCCCGTATCCAGCATTCCAAACACGCGGTCTCCGGGCTTGAAGTTGGTTATGTTTTGCCCTACCGCTACTACCTCGCCAGCTATGTCGTGCCCTGGTATCTTCGGAAAAGTTAAACCGGACACCGGCAGCAGATGCCCAGAGCGGACTTTCCAGTCTACAGGATTTACACTGGAGGCATGTACCCGCACCAGCAGGTGGTCATCCTTTACCTCCGGTTTCGGCTGTTCTCCATACTGCAAAACCTCAGCGTCGCCATACTTTTCATAATAAACTGCTTTCATACGTTCTCGGGTGTCTGTTCAAACTCTGCTTTACGGTCAGCAGACTTGTGTGTTCTGGATGTTTTACCATAGTCAAGGTGGAAGTACAAAATAGAGAAAAACCATTAACTAGAATAGCTGAAGGTACCTGGCTTAACTCACAGAAGAACAAACTCCTTTTCCATAAAAAGAACAGCCTCGATTCCTTGTCATCCTGAAAGGAACTTGTGAGTTACTTGCAGGTAATCAACAAAATCCTTTCAGGATGACAGAAGAGGATAAAGTCAGCAGCTTTTATAAACGCAAAAGAGCCGGGTAAAATACCCGGCTCTTTCAGCTTTAAACCCTATTAGTTTCTTTTACGCGTTATTCTTTAATCATTTTGATGAACTGGGTGTAGCCACCAATTTGCGTCTTGATAATGTAGAGGCCTCTCGGCAAGCCGGCATCCAGCTTCAGCTTCTCTGTTGTGAAGCCGCTCTCTACCTGCACCTTACGCTGCAGCAGTTGCTTGCCTACCGCGTCTGTCACTACTATCAGCATCTCACCGTCTGTCTCAGAGGCAATGTCGAGCGTCACCTCATCATGGAACGGGTTCGGGAAGGCTATCACCTTGCTGGCCACCTTGTCAAACGTCACCACTTTCGGTCCGAAGAACTCGAAGGTTCCGGCGTGGTCTATCTGCTTCAGGCGGTAGTAGCGGGTGCCGCTCTTGCCTTTCTCCTTGTCTGAGTAGGCATACACCTGCTTGGTATTGGAGTTGCCGTTTCTGCTCTCAACGAAGTCCAGCTTTCTGTAGCTCAGCCCATCTTCCGACACCTGCACTTCAAAGCCCTTGTTATCCTGCTCAGAGGCCGTCGCCCACTCCAGCAGCACGTCGTTGGCTCTCTTGTTGGCTCTCAGGTAGAGGATCTCTACTGGGAGAGGACTGATTGGTTTCTCAGTTATATAACTTGTTGGATTGTAACAGTTGGCACCATCATTTGTTGGTTTAATGTCTACTCTTACATCAAATGTTCCTGGTTGTACCGAGTTGATTTTAAATGTATCAGTTGGTAAATTAGTCAAGTGAGACGTTGTTTGTCTCCATACACCTGTTTCGTCATTCCCAACATACCAAGTATATTCTACTTCAACTCCCGATGGTATATTGGTTCTAACTGTAAAAACAGCTGGTTCGTCTATCATCAAAGGATCTGGATTGGATTCCAGTGTAGGTATAATTGTTTGCATTGAGTTCACGGTAAGTGCTACTGTATTTGAGGTTAGCGTACCGCAGGTGCCGGTTACTCTCACACTGTAGTTTCCTGCATCAGCCTCCGTTGTAGAAGGTATGGAGTAGCTGCTAGCAATTGCACCAGGTATTTCAGCACCATTTTTCAACCACTGGTAGCCTATATTTGTACCAGATGCTGTTACATTGAACGTCGCTCCTGTGCCGACGCAAACAGTCTGAGGCTGTGGCTGTGCAGAAATAGTAGGTGGCGTGTCTACTGTAAGTGCTACTGCACTAGAAGTTAAAGTACCACATGTACCGGCAACTCTAACACTGTAGTTTCCAGCATCCGCTGTCGTCACTGCTGGTATGGAGTAGGTACTTGATATTGCACCAGGTATTTCAGCTCCATTTTTCAACCACTGGTAGCCTATATTTGTTCCTGTGGCTGTAACGCTGAAGGATGCAGGCTGACCTACACAAACAGTCTGAGGTTGTGGCTGGGCTGTTATCCTTGTTAATGGATTAACTATAAGATCCGCTGAGGTTGATGTGACTGACGCAGTGCAGACAGAATTTGTACCATTGCTAACAACCACATAGTAATTACCTCTATCAGTTAAGGCTAAGTTAGAGATAGTAATGGACCTCGTCGTAGCACCGCTTATCTTACCTCCATCCACTAACTGTGCTGTGCTACCAACTTTGTACCAGGCATAGCGTAAATCTGTACCCGTTGCAGTTATAGTAAAGGTTGCGCTACCTGCTTCACATTTTTCCACCGGTGTTGGAAGAGTGGAAGTGATGACTGCAGGCTGATGTACTTTAATCTCAACAGTATTAGAAACCGTTTTACCAGCACACTTGCCTCCTACATATTTGTCAACATCAGATGTAAAGTTTACATGAATCTTATCTCCATCTAAAAAGCTTCCGATAGCTTTACCTGCTGGATCATAATTAAGCTTTATGATGTTTGGATTTTCAGATGATGCATTATAAGGAAGCGTGCCAAGTGAGTAGGTGGTACTTCCTCTTGTCAGAATGAATTCCAACTTTAATCCGATTCCAGCCCAAAATTTGAAATCTCCATCAAGCGTAGCGGTTAGTGTTACTGGTCCACTTGTACACATCGGGTTTGGAGACACTGCAAGACTCACCTCATAATCAGGCAAATCAGCACTGTACATTCTGTAAGAAACCTGGTCAGTCAGTACTGCATCGCAAAGTGCGTCACTTTTAGATGTTACCTTAACATTATAATAATCCTGAGATGAAAGGCCGGCATCACTTGTAGTATACTTATCATTCTTTCTGTTTTGTGTTTCATTCTTTTGCCATTGATATGTAAACTTGCTTGTGTCTATTCTTTCTCCACCAGTAATAATAGGCTTGAAATACCTGTATCCTTGTTCCTTTACGAGTTGTGATGCCTCAGCAGGATATGGATAGTCAGGATTCCACACAGGTAAATTACCAGAGCCCTTCGGTATCAGAGCACCACTCGCATCCACTGGTTCTCCTTTATCATTTACACGATAGGGGTAAACTATGCTGGCATCTCTGTATACGAATGCCTCATAGTCAACATTTTCACCCTGGCAGAATGGATGTGGCTTTGCGGTGATAATAACCCTGTAAGTTGACTGAATAACAGTAACTGTTTTTGAAACAGTACTGGTACAGCTTCCAGTTTTACGGGTGTAGGTGATAGTATGAGTACCTGCTTTTGCGGCACATGGATTGAAATAATACACACCATTACTTAAAGTAACAGCACCTGCAGTTGGAGATGAGAAAACACCTCCTGTTGGTTCGGCTGAAAGGGCAACAGCACTCTGCCCTGTATAGAAGGTGTTAGTATTAGCTATTGTACCAGTAAAGGCAACAGGCAAATTAGGACTAACACTTACTGTTACATTTTGTGTATTACTAGGGCAACCATTGGCTGTCATGGTAATAGCATACACTACATTGATTGCGTTCGCTGTAGTGTTTACCAGCGTCTCATTTATCAGGCTACCCGCTACATTTGACACGGCTGCATTGCTGATGCCTGTTACTGCGGCGCGTGACCAGCTAAATGCTGTACCAGTAGTAGCACTGGTAGCTGTGTAGCTGAAAGCAGAGCCACTGCAAACGCTGGCCGTAAGCGCGCTGTTTAGCCTTGGCGTCGGGTTCACCGTCACCTTCACATCTTGTGTGCTGGCGCCGGCGCATCCGTTTGCTGACGTGCTATAGCGGTAAATTACTTCCACCGGTGCTGTTCCGCTGTTGGTCAGCGTCTGGTTTACCGCACCTGTGCCTGTCGTTCCGCCGTTGCTTGTGATGTTGGCCGCAGCAAGGCGCTCCCAGCTGAAAGAGGCATTGGCTGTCTTGCTTGTCGGCGTGTAGAAGAAAGTGGAACCGCTGCAAATGGCCGGAGGTGTGAGCGTGCTGCTCAGTACCGGTCTTGGATTTACTGTAACAACCACGTGTTGTGGTTCGCCAGCACAACCATTTCTTGAAGTCGTGTAAACATAAGTTACATTAATCGGATCCGTGGTGGTGTTGACCAGCGTCTCGCTCACTCCGCCAGCCACCGGGGTGGTCACGGCCGCGTTGCTGATGCCCGTAACCGCCGCACGGGTCCAGGTGAAAGTGGCCCCTGCCGTAGCACTGGTCGGCGTGTAGCTGAAAGCAGAGCCGCTGCAGATGGCCGCAGGCGTCAACGTGCTGCTTAACTGTGGCCTAGGATCAACAGTTACCACTAGGTTCTGCGGCGTGCCTGGGCAGCCGTTGGCGCTTGTGGTGTAGACGTAAGTTACATTAATCGGAGCCGTGGTGGTGTTGACCAGCGTCTCGCTCACACCGCCTGCCACCGGGGTGGTCACGGCAGCGTTGCTGATGCCCGTAACCGCCGCACGGGTCCAGGAGAAAGTGGCCCCTTCAGTGGCGCTTGTTGGCGTGTAGCTGAAAGCAGAGCCGCTGCAAACGCTGGCCGTGAGCGTGCTGCTCAGCTGTGGCGTCGGGTTCACCGTCACCTTCACGTCCTCCGTGCTGGCGCCGGCGCAGCCGTTAGCGCTTACCGTGTAGCGGTAGGTCACCTCCACCGGCGCAGTGCCGCTGTTGGTCAGTGTCTGGTTCACTGCACCTGTGCCTGTTGTTCCGCCGTTGCTTGTGATGTTGGTTGCTGCTAGGCGCTCCCAACTGAAAGTGGCCCCTGCTGTAGCGCTTGTAGGCGTGTAGCCGAAAGTTGCACCGCTGCAGATGGCCGGGGGCGCGAGCGTGCTGCTCAGCACCGGCCTCGGGTTCACCGTCACCACCACTTCCTGCGGTTCTCCGGCACAGCCGTTGGCGGTTATGGTATAGACATACGTCACATTGACTGGAGCCGTGGTAGTATTCACCAGCGTCTCGCTCACAGTGGCACCGGTGCCGCTTGCCGCCACGTTGCTGATTCCATCCACAGCCGCACGGGTCCAGGCAAAGCTCGGCGCCGGAAGGCTTGTTGTGGCCGTTGTGGCCGTGTAGGTGAAGGGCGCGTTGCTGCAGACAGCCACCTGCGTAGTGGCATTGTTCAGTACAGGCCGAGGGTTCACCTCAACCTTTACGTACTGCAGGGCGCTTTCGCAGCCATTCTCAGTCGTTATCCTGTAAATGTAGGTAACCTCAAGCGGCATAGCCGTTGTGTTGACCAGCTGCTCAGCTATTGCCCCGCTGCCGGTGGCGGCTGGGTTGCTGATGCCCGCTACGTCGGCCCGTGACCAGGCAAAAGTGGAGGTGCCAGCCGCGTTGGTTGCCGGTGTGTAGGAGAAGGTTTCTCCGCTGCAGATAGGGGCCGGTGTTGCCGTACTGGTTAGCAGCACCTCCGGTCTTACCGAGATGTGCACTGTCTCGGGGCTTGTATTCGTGCAGCTGCCTACGATGGCCATCCTGCGGTACCACCTGTCGGCTGTGTGGGCGCCCAGCTGGGCACGGGAAAGGTTTATGCCTGTTGCTCCAGTCAAGGCAGTGAAGGTGGTGTTGTCTGTGCTCACCAGCCACTGATAAGTTACCGGGCCCACAGTTGAAGTTGCCGTGCTTCCCACAATCTCGGCGGGTATGGTGTTGTAGCACACCACCTGGTCACCGTTCTCGGTGCCAATGATGTTGTTGCCCACCACCGTCTCCTGTACTGAGATAGTAGCTGATGTGCTTTCACATGTAGTCGCATTATACTTCACCACTACATAGTATGTTCCAACCACCCCTACCTCAGTGGTTCGGGTGTTGGCAACCTCTACAGGGCCGTTGGCCTCAGCCCTGAACCATGTATATGAGGCGCCTGCCACCTCTGTGGCAGAGAGTAGCGCTGTGCCTGGTGAGCAGAAGTAAGTAAACTGCCCCTGCGTGATAGTTGCTTCAGGACGCGGATTGACTGTAACTGAAACTACATCGGTGAAGCTAACACAGTTACCTGCCTCTACTCTCCTGCGATATTCAATTGCAGAAGCGCTTGTTACAGTTCTTGTTGCAGGCTGGTAGTCTTCGTTAGTATATGTCCCATCTGCATTTGCCCAAGTGCTTGTTCCAGCAGCCCTTTGCTCCCAGAAGTAGGCTACCTGCTGGCTGCCTGCAGTTGCTGCAGCACCGTCGAGCAGGGCGATGTCGTCGCCCGAGCAGACGTTCTGGTCTGCCGTGGCGATGGTGTTGCCAACAATGGCTGGTGTTACCGTTACTGCTACCGGGTCAGAGGTTACCGAGCAGCTGCCGGAGTTGACGGTTCTCCTGTAGTATACAGTGCCTGCCGTGGCAGTAGAGGGAGCATAAGTGGCTGTGGTGGCAACACTGCTCCAGCTCCCTTCCAGACTGGTAGGGCTTTGCTCCCAGAGATAGGTTTTTGCCGTAACGCCGCCTGAGACCGTGGCCGTCAGCGCGGAAGCAGCATCAACAGCCTGGTTCTGGCAGAGCTGCGTGCTGCCGGTTATGGCACCCTGCGAAAGAGCAGGTGTTACATTGATGGTAACAGTTTTAGTGGCAGAGCAGCCATCTGTGGTGCCAACTAAGGTATAGGTTAAAGTCGAGGTTGGTGAGACAGTTACCTCTGTTTCGGTTGTGCCGTTCAATCCCCCACCATACCACTGATAGGAATCTGCGCCACTTGCTGACAATCTAACTGACTCGCCTTGGCAGATTTCTGTTTTGCTGGCATCGAGCACAACATCAGGACGTGGCTTTACAGTAATAGTTCTGATAGTGGCAGGTCCTGGCTTGCCACAAAAGTTGTAAGCTATAACTGAGAGTGTAACCTCTCCAGCATTCCCAAAATTTATGAGAGGATTGCCAGTAGTTCCACCTGAGGCTATAGTTGCATCGCCGGAAACTACAGCCCAGAGGTAGGAACTTACATTTGGCCCTGTTTGCGTAGTGAAAGCTGTGGAATTTGGTGTGTTTGCACAAACAGCGTTAGGCCCTTCTATCGGAAACGAGAAAAGAGCTCTGACACGCTCAGAAATCGGCAGAGAAACACCGTTATTACTTGCCGGAAGTGGATTGTTGACAGTTACATTCACATCACGAACAGAAGACAAATCAGCTGTGGTGAGAACAGTGGTTAGCGTTGTTGAATTCACGAAGGTAGCTGCTCTCGTAACACCGTCGAAGGTAACAGTAGCACCAGAAACAAAATTGGAACCAGTAACGGTTACCGTAGTTTCTGGGTCTCCCACAGTCACGCACTCTACAACGTCTGTAATAACCGGACGCAGGTTATTGACAGTAAAAGCAGTACTGGTTGCAGAGGTCAAACCACTGCTTGAAGCCACCAAAGTATAACCAACACCTGCAGTATTGACACTGGCACCTGTAAAGGTTACCACGCCGTTTGAGATACTGCCTGTGCCGGGTGTCAGCACCCCGCTTAGAGAAGTGTCGGGTGTTCTGGCAAGAGTTACAGCGTTGGTAGCAGCGGACACCGTGTTTCCGAATCGGTCCTGAATGGCAACACTTGGACTTGGCGTTATTGCAGTATTGGTTTCTACTGTAGTAGGCTGTTGAACAAAGGCTAGCTTATTCGGTGCGCCTGGTGTCTGAGACAGAGATATAGGAGTAGCCGTAGCAACTGTAGTTGGTGTTGTGTTTGTTGTGTTAAGAACCTGAACACTTACAAATTTAGGTTGTGTTGGGTCTATAACCCCATTCGTGGATTTGATACTAAGACCTGAAATTGTTATTATATCAGTCTTATTCTGAGCACCATTGCCAGCTTTTAAAGTAAATTCTATAGTTCTTGCACCAGCCCCAGATGCATCTGCTGTATAGACAGGGGTAGTAGTTAGCGTAACCTCGCCTGTTCCATTTCTACTTGCAGAAACACCACTACCAGGAAAAACCCACCCTGTTGGTGCAGTAAACACTATTCTGTAAGAGTTGCTGGAGGCAAAGTCAGTCGTAGCACCCTCTGTGACCACTACATCAGTGATAGGGGTAAAGGTAGTAGTTACAGCTAAATCAGCTGAAAGACTGTAGGAAGCTGCACCGGTGATGCTTATACCAACAGCTGCCTGAATGTAAATTGCTGTTATTATAAAAAACAGTAAGGTACCTGCCGGAACAGTGTACCTCTTCGCACTCAGATAATGCGCAATCAGTTGAGTAAAATTCTTTTGCATAAAAATAGGGTTAGGGTTTTTAAAGCTTGATACTAGGGTATGTGTGGTTTTTATAAGCTTTTAATACAAATCATCTGTACTTATATAGTAACTAATCAGAAAAAATTGATGCATGATGATTTTTAAGATTCAAATGGGAAAAAATATGTCTAAAACAACGGCGTATGATGTGAGTAAGTGGCATACTCTAAATGTTTAGTTATAATTTTTCCCCATTATATTTTATATAGTGCAAGGTATAGTAGAATACTATATTAAACAATACATATATTAAGAATTACTATTATAAGACCTTTACCTATTTGCACGAAATAGGTTACAAATTTCAGAAAAAAAATCTAATATAATAAGCCAAATAAAAATAGATAAAGGTAAAATCATGTGTAAATGGGCAAGAACAAGGAGTGAAAAGCCAATAGAACACAGGGAACTAATAAATGAAAAACCACTTCTCAAATTGCTCCCGGCGTATTTTTTGCACAAAAAAATGTGTTTACTATAAGTTTAATGAGCTCAAAACTAGGTAAGCATAACTCTAGGCATTTTAACTAAGCTTGATGAGTGGAAAATATTCATGCTTACAATGGACCAGCCTTAGGTTCTTTTTTGCATCGAGCACCTGCTAACTCTAAAGACATAACACTATTATCCTAGTGACTCTACCATAAAGCTTTCAAACTGGGACCAAGGAACTGGTGCAGTTGGGAGCCTGGCGCAAGACTTAATTTAGCCTATATGCAGACAAAGCTATAGTTTGCATATAGACCGATAGTGTAAGAATTGCACTATGTTGCTTACTCTAGCAAGGCTAGACACCAAATGTGAAGCAGAAGGTAAATCCTGATGACACATTCACACACTAGCACCAGCATGAAAAACTAGAGTTTCTGCATAGGATTTGTAGGCAGCTTTTAACCTGTGGATGGTTTTGCGGCAGCTATAAATTACCCGCACCTTATGCCTTGTAAGGTAACACCTGCCAAGATGGCAAATATAATATGCTGTTAATCAAAAAGGACGCCATCTTATGGGGCAGTTTCTTACTATGTAGTACAAAGAAACATGAATGACAACATTAAGTGGAAGTGAAGGTTTCGCAAAGTTTCTTTAAGCACAGAGGTCACCGCGGCAAACGGTTTGCTCGAAGCAAATAGATTTGAATGTTAGTTGCAGAGCTTCTGTAAAAGCAAAAGAGCCGGGTAAAATACCCGGCTCTTTCAGCTTTAAACCCTATTAGTTTCTTTTACGCGTTATTCTTTAATCATTTTGATGAACTGGGTGTAGCCACCAATCTGCGTCTTGATAATGTAGAGGCCTCTCGGCAAGCCGGCATCCAGCTTCAGCTTTTCTGTTGTGAAGCCATTCTCTACCTGCACCTTACGCTGCAACAGTTGCTTACCTACTGCGTCGGTCACCATAATCAGCATCTCACCATCCGTCTCAGAAGCAATGTCGAGTGTTATCTCATCATTGAACGGGTTCGGGAAGGCAATCACCTTGCTGGCCACGGCACCAAACGTCACCACCTTCGGACCGAAGAACTCAAAGGTTCCGGCATGGTCAATCTGCTTCAGGCGGTAATAGCGGGTGCCGTCCTTGCCGCTCTCCTTGTCGGTGAAGGCGTACACCTGCTTGGTATTGGAGTTACCGTTCTTGCTAGGAACGAACGTCAGCAGCCTGTAGTTCAGCCCGTCTTTCGACACCTGCACTTCAAAGCCTTTGTTGTCCTGCTCAGAAGCAGTAGCCCACTCCAGCAGCACGTCGTTGCCTTGCTTGCTGGCGTTCAGGTAGAGGATCTCGACTGGAAGAGGTACAATTTCACCGTTGATGAAAACTGCTGGATTATAACAGTTGGTTCCAGTATTCAGAGGTGTAACCTCTACTTTTACATCAAACTCTCCTGGTACTACCTTAGTAATAGTGAATGAATTCTCCGACGAGACAACTCTATTAGTCGCTGCTAGTGTCCATGATTCTGACTCTTCATCACCTGTATACCACTGATACAGCACTTCTACGCCAGTTGCTATGTCAGTTTCAACAGTGAAAGTAGCTGCCTCATCAATCATGACTGGGTCTGGAGCAGAGGTTATTTTACCATCTACAGTTAATAATGGATTTACCGTTAATGTTCCTAGACTTACTGTCTCCTGGTTACATGCTCCGGTGACTTCAACAGTATATACACCGCTCTGTTCTGGCTGGGCATTCGATAAGGTAAGTGTACTGCTGTTATTGCCAATGGAAACATTATCCTTAAACCATTCATATACAAGGTCTCCACCATCAACTCCGGTACCCTCTGCCTCTACACTAAGAGTTATATTGTCTTTCTGGCAGTATGTTCCAGCTGTTCCTGGCGTAGCAACCACCGGTTGGTTTACCGTAAGCATTGCCTCAACAGGGTCAAGAACACCACAGGCACTAGTACCTGATACAATTACACTGTACATAGCTTCATTAGCCTCATTCGGGGAAGTGATAGTGTAGCTACTTTCAGTTGCACCTGCTATTTCAACCCCGTTTTTATACCATTGATAGGTTAATCCAGAGCCAGTTGCTGTTACAGAGAATGATGCGCTTGCATCTCCCTCACAGACAGTTAGTGCACTTGGTCTTGCAGTGATCGCAGGCGGAGTATTAACAGTTATAGAGCCTAATGCTATTGACCCTGTAGTTTCGCATGTAGTGTTGGTGACTACTACGCTTACAGGATATGCAACGTCTGGAGTAAAGGTTCCATCAGCAACTATGGTTAGGCTTTCAGTTGTTGTCTCAATTGTTCTTATATCGGGTGCTACACCTACTGTCCAAATATAAGTTACTTCAGATGTACCAGTTGTCGTAACAGGGGCTGTGAAGGTTTCTGAACTGCCCACACATACTATCGGATTCTTAAGTGTAGGCGTAACAGTCGCAATGTCATTAACATCTAAGATGACCACTGTGGATATCTCTCCTCCAGCACATTTACTATCAGCACGATCCCGACTATCTAAATCAGAAGTGAAGACAATAGATACTTCATCTCCATCAATAAAGCCTCCTTCCGGACCAGTAGTTATTAGTTGCAGTCCAGAAGTATTATTCTCATCTGTATAAGTAGTATTGCCTAATGTATAGGAAGTACCATCTCTTGTTACGATCCACTCTAAATTCAGACCAATCTCGCTCCAATATGGAAATGCAGAATTTAGTGTGGCTGTCAGGGTTACTTCCTCA
This sequence comes from Pontibacter toksunensis, assembly GCF_042686245.1. NCBI lineage: Bacteria > Pseudomonadati > Bacteroidota > Cytophagia > Cytophagales > Hymenobacteraceae > Pontibacter > Pontibacter toksunensis. The sequence goes on from NZ_JBHUOX010000015.1 coordinate 65,447, forward strand.
CCCTGGCAGACAGGCTGTGGTGCTGCACTAAGGGTGATACTGTAGTTTGCCTGCTCGGCCGTATATGTTCTGCTGGATATGCGCTTGTTAAATTGAGGCCCACAAGCACCTCCATCAACAGTAACATATGCGGCATAATAATCAAGTGATGATAAACCTGCGTTCTTAAAGTCTTCATCATCAGCACCGATATTTACCTCCTGATTTTTTGTCCATTGTATATTACCAGCTGGAATTGGAACTTCAACCCCATTTCTTACTATAGGATTAAAGTATCTCCAGGCTACCAGTTTGATTCCTTCTGGTGTACCCGCTGGGAACTCGTAGTTTGGATTCGCAACTGGTAATTCCTGAGGTCCTATTGGAGTCATTGTTTCAAGATCTCTCACTGGGTCACCTGCAGCATTTGTCAGGTAAGGGTATATTACCTCTGCATCCCGCCAAACTTTCGCAGTATGAGTCACATTATCGCCTCTACAGAACGGCTTGAACGAAGAGGTGACAACAGCCTTGTAAGTAGATTTCTTTATCGTTACCGTCTTTTCCTCAACGGCGGTACAGGTATTAGGTGCAGTGCCTAGTGTAACAGTATACCTTATAATAACATTTACCTCAGTGGCTGTGCCAAGCGCTGTGCATGGATTGAATGTCGTTCCGCTCACACCTGGTCCGGAAAATGTACCTCCTGTAGTTCCTGTAGGAACAAGTGTAATATTACCTGCTCCGGAGTAAATAACTTGCCCATTCGTAACACCGGAGAAAGTAGCTGTTGGCTGCGGATTAACTCTTACCACCAGGTTCTGCGGCGTGCCTGGGCAGCCGTTGGCGCTTGTGGTGTAGACGTAAGTTACATTAATCGGAGCCGTGGTGGTGTTGACCAGCGTCTCGCTCACACCGCCTGCCACCGGGGTGGTCACGGCAGCGTTGCTGATGCCCGTAACCGCCGCACGGGTCCAGGAGAAAGTGGCCCCTTCAGTGGCGCTTGTTGGCGTGTAGCTGAAAGCAGAGCCGCTGCAAACGCTGGCCGTGAGCGTGCTGCTCAGCTGTGGCGTCGGGTTCACCGTCACCTTCACGTCCTCCGTGCTGGCGCCGGCGCAGCCGTTAGCGCTTACCGTGTAGCGGTAGGTCACCTCCACCGGCGCAGTGCCGCTGTTGGTCAGTGTCTGGTTCACTGCACCTGTGCCTGTTGTTCCGCCGTTGCTTGTGATGTTGGTTGCTGCTAGGCGCTCCCAACTGAAAGTGGCCCCTGCTGTAGCGCTTGTAGGCGTGTAGCCGAAAGTTGCACCGCTGCAGATGGCCGGGGGCGCGAGCGTGCTGCTCAGCACCGGCCTCGGGTTCACCGTCACCACCACTTCCTGCGGTTCTCCGGCACAGCCGTTGGCGGTTATGGTATAGACATACGTCACATTGACTGGAGCCGTGGTAGTATTCACCAGCGTCTCGCTCACAGTGGCACCGGTGCCGCTTGCCGCCACGTTGCTGATTCCATCCACAGCCGCACGGGTCCAGGCAAAGCTCGGCGCCGGAAGGCTTGTTGTGGCCGTTGTGGCCGTGTAGGTGAAGGGCGCGTTGCTGCAGACAGCCACCTGCGTAGTGGCATTGTTCAGTACAGGCCGAGGGTTCACCTCAACCTTTACGTACTGCAGGGCGCTTTCGCAGCCATTCTCAGTCGTTATCCTGTAAATGTAGGTAACCTCAAGCGGCATAGCCGTTGTGTTGACCAGCTGCTCAGCTATTGCCCCGCTGCCGGTGGCGGCTGGGTTGCTGATGCCCGCTACGTCGGCCCGTGACCAGGCAAAAGTGGAGGTGCCAGCCGCGTTGGTTGCCGGTGTGTAGGAGAAGGTTTCTCCGCTGCAGATAGGGGCCGGTGTTGCCGTACTGGTTAGCAGCACCTCCGGTCTTACCGAGATGTGCACTGTCTCGGGGCTTGTATTCGTGCAGCTGCCTACGATGGCCATCCTGCGGTACCACCTGTCGGCTGTGTGGGCGCCCAGCTGGGCACGGGAAAGGTTTATGCCTGTTGCTCCAGTCAAGGCAGTGAAGGTGGTGTTGTCTGTGCTCACCAGCCACTGATAAGTTACCGGGCCCACAGTTGAAGTTGCCGTGCTTCCCACAATCTCGGCGGGTATGGTGTTGTAGCACACCACCTGGTCACCGTTCTCGGTGCCAATGATGTTGTTGCCCACCACCGTCTCCTGTACTGAGATAGTAGCTGATGTGCTTTCACATGTAGTCGCATTATACTTCACCACTACATAGTATGTTCCAACCACCCCTACCTCAGTGGTTCGGGTGTTGGCAACCTCTACAGGGCCGTTGGCCTCAGCCCTGAACCATGTATATGAGGCGCCTGCCACCTCTGTGGCAGAGAGTAGCGCTGTGCCTGGTGAGCAGAAGTAAGTAAACTGCCCCTGCGTGATAGTTGCTTCAGGACGCGGATTGACTGTAACTGAAACTACATCGGTGAAGCTAACACAGTTACCTGCCTCTACTCTCCTGCGATATTCAATTGCAGAAGCGCTTGTTACAGTTCTTGTTGCAGGCTGGTAGTCTTCGTTAGTATATGTCCCATCTGCATTTGCCCAAGTGCTTGTTCCAGCAGCCCTTTGCTCCCAGAAGTAGGCTACCTGCTGGCTGCCTGCAGTTGCTGCAGCACCGTCGAGCAGGGCGATGTCGTCGCCCGAGCAGACGTTCTGGTCTGCCGTGGCGATGGTGTTGCCAACAATGGCTGGTGTTACCGTTACTGCTACCGGGTCAGAGGTTACCGAGCAGCTGCCGGAGTTGACGGTTCTCCTGTAGTATACAGTGCCTGCCGTGGCAGTAGAGGGAGCATAAGTGGCTGTGGTGGCAACACTGCTCCAGCTCCCTTCCAGACTGGTAGGGCTTTGCTCCCAGAGATAGGTTTTTGCCGTAACGCCGCCTGAGACCGTGGCCGTCAGCGCGGAAGCAGCATCAACAGCCTGGTTCTGGCAGAGCTGCGTGCTGCCGGTTATGGCACCCTGCGAAAGAGCAGGTGTTACATTGATGGTAACAGTTTTAGTGGCAGAGCAGCCATCTGTGGTGCCAACTAAGGTATAGGTTAAAGTCGAGGTTGGTGAGACAGTTACCTCTGTTTCGGTTGTGCCGTTCAATCCCCCACCATACCACTGATAGGAATCTGCGCCACTTGCTGACAATCTAACTGACTCGCCTTGGCAGATTTCTGTTTTGCTGGCATCGAGCACAACATCAGGACGTGGCTTTACAGTAATAGTTCTGATAGTGGCAGGTCCTGGCTTGCCACAAAAGTTGTAAGCTATAACTGAGAGTGTAACCTCTCCAGCATTCCCAAAATTTATGAGAGGATTGCCAGTAGTTCCACCTGAGGCTATAGTTGCATCGCCGGAAACTACAGCCCAGAGGTAGGAACTTACATTTGGCCCTGTTTGCGTAGTGAAAGCTGTGGAATTTGGTGTGTTTGCACAAACAGCGTTAGGCCCTTCTATCGGAAACGAGAAAAGAGCTCTGACACGCTCAGAAATCGGCAGAGAAACACCGTTATTACTTGCCGGAAGTGGATTGTTGACAGTTACATTCACATCACGAACAGAAGACAAATCAGCTGTGGTGAGAACAGTGGTTAGCGTTGTTGAATTCACGAAGGTAGCTGCTCTCGTAACACCGTCGAAGGTAACAGTAGCACCAGAAACAAAATTGGAACCAGTAACGGTTACCGTAGTTTCTGGGTCTCCCACAGTCACGCACTCTACAACGTCTGTAATAACCGGACGCAGGTTATTGACAGTAAAAGCAGTACTGGTTGCAGAGGTCAAACCACTGCTTGAAGCCACCAAAGTATAACCAACACCTGCAGTATTGACACTGGCACCTGTAAAGGTTACCACGCCGTTTGAGATACTGCCTGTGCCGGGTGTCAGCACCCCGCTTAGAGAAGTGTCGGGTGTTCTGGCAAGAGTTACAGCGTTGGTAGCAGCGGACACCGTGTTTCCGAATCGGTCCTGAATGGCAACACTTGGACTTGGCGTTATTGCAGTATTGGTTTCTACTGTAGTAGGCTGTTGAACAAAGGCTAGCTTATTCGGTGCGCCTGGTGTCTGAGACAGAGATATAGGAGTAGCCGTAGCAACTGTAGTTGGTGTTGTGTTTGTTGTGTTAAGAACCTGAACACTTACAAATTTAGGTTGTGTTGGGTCTATAACCCCATTCGTGGATTTGATACTAAGACCTGAAATTGTTATTATATCAGTCTTATTCTGAGCACCATTGCCAGCTTTTAAAGTAAATTCTATAGTTCTTGCACCAGCCCCAGATGCATCTGCTGTATAGACAGGGGTAGTAGTTAGCGTAACCTCGCCTGTTCCATTTCTACTTGCAGAAACACCACTACCAGGAAAAACCCACCCTGTTGGTGCAGTAAACACTATTCTGTAAGAGTTGCTGGAGGCAAAGTCAGTCGTAGCACCCTCTGTGACCACTACATCAGTGATAGGGGTAAAGGTAGTAGTTACAGCTAAATCAGCTGAAAGACTGTAGGAAGCTGCACCGGTGATGCTTATACCAACAGCTGCCTGAATGTAAATTGCTGTTATTATAAAAAACAGTAAGGTACCTGCCGGAACAGTGTACCTCTTCGCACTCAGATAATGCGCAATCAGTTGAGTAAAATTCTTTTGCATAAAAATAGGGTTAGGGTTTTTAAAGCTTGTTGTTAGGGCACTTGTGGAACTAACTTGTTTTTACATTTAGCAAAAGCTAGATCTAGCTTTACAAAGAAGCAATAAGAATCATAGTAGTGTAGTTTCAGCCTGTTATTAGCGGCATCTATTGCACTACAAATTGATACACAGTTCTTTATGTGTATTAGTTAGGCGGTAACTGGGCCGAATTCAGGTAATGTTGTACCTTGAACCAGCTTTTTTGACGATTCATTTGCTTGAATGGTATAACTGTCTTTCTATTATATTTAATTTTTCCTATATAATAAATTCCTTAATTAGGATACATGTACAGTTAAAATTTTAATTTGTTTCACTAAATGAAAAAAAATATCTTCAAATGTTACAATAAAAAACTCTAATAAGTAAAAAATATTGCAAAAGCTATTAAAATGGATGTGAACGCACATAAAATTTGAAGGAAGAGCATTAAAAATATTATAGTACTTTCGGTATATTTGCTTAAATTCTTACCTTATGAACCGTAGAACGCACCTACGCATCCGCAGAGCGCACCGCTACTTAGGCCTTTTCACCGGCATTCAGTTTATCTTCTGGACGCTGGGCGGGTTGTACTTCAGTTGGTCAGATATTGATGAGATTCACGGGGATTTTCAGCGGAAAGCGCTGGTAAACTTTAGTAGCCAGATGGCTTTGGCCTCTCCCGCCCTGGTTCTGGAGCAATTGCCGCAGGCAGACTCTGTGAAGTCGGTGAGATTGGTGGAGATATTGGGCGAACCCGTTTACCAGGTTGTTTACTTCGCTAACCACGAAGGTGAAGTAATGCCGCAGACGCAACTGGCTGTAGCGCGAACTGGTGCATTGCGGGGCAGTTTAACAGAGCAGGAGGCTGTGCAGATGGCCCGGAACAGCTTTAGCGAAAAGGTGGAGGTGCAGCAAGTAGAGTATCTGACGGAGGGGCAGGTCGGGAAGCACCATGAGTACCGCGAGAGTCCACTGCCAGCCTATGCCGTGACGATGCAGCACCCTACTAACACAACAGTGTATGTTGCGAATGAGCGGGGCGAGGTATTGAAGTTCCGGAACAATAAGTGGAGGATATTCGATTTCCTCTGGATGATGCATACGATGGACTACCAGGGCCGTGACAACTTCGGCAATCTGCTGCTGCGCCTGTTTTCAATAGTTGGGATGGTCACCATCTTGTCTGGCTTTGCGTTGTACTTTGTGAGCTTCAAAGGTAACCGCAGAAAGGCTGCTGCTGGTTCTTCACGGCCACAAGTAATCAACTAGCCTACTCTTATTTACAGTTTATTACTCTCAGTGCCTGTCACTTCTTCCAGCACCTAATATTCTATTAAAAAGGGTATTCTTTTAAACGAACAAATCCATTCACTTCTGTCATCCTGTAAAGGATCCTGTCCATTACCTACAGTTAAGCCACAAGATCCTTTACAGGATGACAGGGGTCAAAGGCCGTCTCATCATTTTGAAGACAATAGGTTTAATGGACTGTAGGTATGAATCTATACATTGTGTATAGCGGGCGCAGAAGTATAATACGTACAGATACAAGTTTAACAGCGCCACTGTTGGCTCTGTACAGGCAGCAATAAATACTCATCAATAGCTTAAGCTTCCAACGTCATCAACCTCTGTTTCCCGAAGCAGCAACTAAAGCACTCTACAGCAATTGCATTCAACTCTGCTGTGTATGCTGCTCCAACCTTATTTCAAGCCTGTTTAATAAAAGCTTTCACAATCGAAATCTATATGGTTTGGAAAAGCTTCTATAAAAGAGGAAATTGCAGGTATAAACTGACCCATACTAACAACTCTTCACCCTTATACATGAAAAAATTACGCGTTCTTGCTGTAGCGGCTTTGCTGGGGCTTGGCCCGGTGGCAGTGGCACAGCAAGCCGAAACCAGCCTCTCCTATTACCTACCGGCTGATGTTTCGTACAGCAGTGCTGTTCCTGCTCCAAAAGACATACTGGGATATAACGTGGGCGAGTGGCACGTAAGCCACGACCAGTTGGTGATGTACGTGCGCCAGATGGCGGAACTCTCTGATAGGATGTCGCTCGTGGAATATGCCCGCACACATGAAAACCGCCCGCTGTACCTGCTCACCATTACCTCTCCTGAAAACCTCCGTAACATCGAGCAGATAAAGGCGCAGCATAAAAAACTAACAGAGCCGGCACAGTCAGGCAGCGTCGACATCAGCAACATGCCTGCTGTGGTGTGGATGGGCTACAGTGTGCACGGTAATGAACCCAGCGGCACCAATTCGGCTCTGCTGGCAATATATCATTTGGCAGCAGCACAAGGCCCGGAAATAGAAAAGCTATTGAACGAGACAGTCATCCTGCTGGACCCTTCTATCAACCCCGATGGTTTGAACCGCTTCGCCAGTTGGGTAAACACGCACCGGGGCAAGAATCTGGTGACAGATGCCAATAGCGCAGAGTTTGATGAAGTTTGGCCGCGGGGCCGCACCAACCACTATTGGTTCGATCTGAACCGCGACTGGTTACCGCTGCAGCACCCGGAGTCGAAGGGCAGACTGGCGAAGTTCCATGAGTGGAAGCCGAATGTGCTGACAGACCACCATGAGATGGGAACCAACTCCACGTTCTTCTTTCAACCGGGTATACCTAGCCGGAACCACCCGCTCACGCCGGAAAACAACTTTAAGCTGACGCAGAAGATAGGCGACTTCCATGCCAAGGCACTGGACAAAATCGGCTCTTTCTATTTCACAGAAGAGAACTACGACGACTTCTACTACGGCAAAGGCTCTACGTACCCGGATGTGAACGGCGCTGTGGGTATTCTGTTTGAGCAAGCCAGTTCAAGAGGGCATGCCCAGGAAAGTGAGAATGGTGTGCTCACGTTCCCGTTCACGATACGCAACCAATTCACCACCACCCTCTCCACATTGCAGGCCGCACAGGCCATGCGCGAGGAGTTGCTGGCGCATCAGCAGGCCTTTTATAAAGATGCATTGAATGAAGCAAAAAAGGCAGCAACAAAAGCCTATGTGTTCGGTTCAGAAAAAGACAAAGTCCGCGCTTACCACCTGGCTGAAATCATCAAACAACATAAGATAGAGGTATACCGTCCGAAAGAAGCTTTTAAGATTGACAATGTGACGTATACGCCGGAAAATGCTTACATCATCCCGACGGAGCAGCCGCAGTATAAACTAATTGAGGCGATGTTTGAGAAGCGTACTACTTTCCAGGACAGCCTTTTCTACGACATCTCCGCCTGGACTTTCCCCCTGGCGTTTGACCTGGAACATGCCGCACTATCCTCCAGGAACTTCAGGCAGAACCAACTGGGACAGAAAGTAGAAGACCTCGCTTTTCCGAAGGGAGAAATTGTTGGTGGCAAGAGCGACTATGCCTATGCTTTTGAGTGGCATGATTACTACGCCCCACGCGCGCTGAACACCTTGTTTGAGCGTGGCATTACGGCCAGGGTAGCCACCGACAAGTTCACTACAGTAGAAGGCAAGCAATATGATTATGGTACCATCCTGATACCAGTCACCGGCCAGTCGATAAGTACAGAGGCGCTACAGCAGGTGCTGCAGGAGGTGGCGGCAGCAAATGGTATTCAGGTGCATGCGCTGAACACCGGCTTCAATCCGCAGGGGATTAAGCTAGGTAGCCCCATGATGCAGACGCTGGCGCAGCCCAAAATCCTGATGCTGATTGGCGACGGTGTGAACAGCTACGATGTTGGGGAGGCCTGGCACCTGCTGGACAACCGCTTCGACATGAAACCTACGCTGGTAAAGACAAACGACTTTAACCGGATAGGCCTCAACAAATACAATGTTATTGTGATGGCAGATGGCAATTATAACAGCATCTCAAAAGACAAGCTGCGGAACTGGGTATTGCAGGGAGGCACAGTGGTGGGCATGGGAGAAGCGGCGCAATGGCTGGCAGACAACGGCATTGGCAACATCAGCTTCAAAAAAAGCCCATCAGATACAGCAACTCAAAAGCCATACGCTGACATGGCCAACACTAGCGGAGCGCAGGTTATCGGCGGCGCTATCTTCGAGACGAAGCTGGACCTGACGCACCCGCTGGCTTACGGTTATACGGATGCGCAGCTGCCTATTTTCCGGAGCAACACGCTGTTTATGGAACGCTCCAAGAGCCCTTACGCCAACCCGGTGATGTATACTGCCAACCCGCTCATGGCAGGCTACATCTCTAAGCCAAACCTGCAGCTGCTGAAGAACTCTGCAGCCGTGGATGTGTCGGCAGTAGGGGCTGGCAAAGTAATTGCCATGCCGGACAACCCGAACTTCAGGGCTTTCTGGTACGGCACGAACAAACTGTTCCTGAACAGCATCTTCTTCGGCCAGATTATCAGCGGCCAGTCTGCCCGCGCAGAAGAGGCAGCTCATTAAAGCAGCAACGTATTGAATAACAAAAGAGCCAGCACAAATGCGCTGGCTCTTTTGTTTATAAGGGTGAAAAGGTGGTTATTACTGCAGTCGAAAACCCAGCACAATTTCATGCGAGCCTGAACTGTAATCATTTATAGGTGATGTCGTGATATCGTAAGAATAGCTTAACTGGTACTGCTCTTTAAACTGCATGCCCAGGAGGCCTACTACTGCATCATTTGTGCGGTAAGAAACACCAGCCCATACCATGTTATCGTATTTCGATTTAGCACCATCTGTAAAATGGTAGGCACCCTTCACGTTCAGGTCTGCCTGTAGCGGAGCAGCGTTCACATACTTTAACAGGACAGAAGGCGTAACCACTATGTTGCTGTGCACATCAAGATTATACCCACCGGAAACAAACAAGTGGCGGTAAAGGCGGCTTGGGTCCTCCACATCATCTACAGCATGTATCTTGTTGCCCAGCACCTGGAAAAGAGAAACACCAGCAAAGAACTTGTCTGAATGGATATAGGTACCAACACTCAGGTCAGGCATAAAGGAGTTGAAGTTGCCGCCTGAGGTAACTGGATCACGCTCGTTAGAGCCCTCTGCCAGGTACACTTTGCTTGCATCAAACCGATACTGCTGCATTCCGGCAAAAACACCTGACGAAAGGTAAATGCTTTCGCTAAGCGGAACATGATAAGCATAAGACAAAAGCAAGCCAGTGCGGGTGGTAGGGCCGGCCTGGTCTGTGTACGCGTAGCCACCAACACCATGGTAGGCCTGCCCCTCTGTCAGGTTCTCTTTAAACAGAGCTGTCTCACCACTAACGTAAAACGTTTTTGGTGCCCCTTTAAAGCCAACCCACTGGTTGCGGTAACCTGCCTTGAAGGTTATGTCCTTCTCCATACCGGCCACTGCCGGGTTAAGAAGGTAATAATTGGTCATGTACTGGCTGTATAATGCTTTCTGCTGGGCTACAGCTGCCGAGCCCATAAGTAGGAAGCAGAAAATAAGTATATAATTTTTCATAAAGCTTTGATGATAAGTTAAAGGCGATGTTACCGCATGATAGTTAATGACTTCTTAATGGCTGGCGTACCAGCGCCGAACTCAATAATGCTGTAGTAAGTACCATCCGGCAGCATTTTGCCTTTATGGGTACCGTCCCAGGGAGTCGAGTAACCTTTGGACTCAAACACCAGGCTTCCCCAGCGGTTGAAGACCATTACCTTGCAGTTAGGGAAGAGTATGGAAAGGTTCTTAATCGCCCACAGGTCGTTGATGCCATCTCCGTTCGGCGTAAATCCGTCCGGAATGTCCACCTCTGTGATGCTCTCTATCATGAAGCTTATTTCTGCGGTACAGCCAAAGCTGTCTTTCACCACCAGCGTGTGTGTTCCTGCACCTAAGTTATTCAAGGCTGGCTCAGCAGTAAAGCTGCCGCCGTCCAGTTGGTAGGTGTAAGGAGCAGTACCTCCGCTAACAGCAGAAAGGGTTGCGCTGCCAGTCTTTTCCTGCCCTATGACTTGTGTCAGCGGCGTCACCGTCGCCTGGATTGGAGCAGATTCTGCTACCGCTACAGCCACCTCTTTTACAACAGTGCACTCCAGCCTGTCCTTTACCACAATCTGGTGCGATCCTGCTGCCAGGCCGGTCAAAACATTGCTAATTTGGAAGGTAGTGCCACCGTCTTTGCTATATTTATATGGAGAGGCGCCACCTACAATATCAGTCACCGTTACCTGTCCGTTACTTGCAGTGCAGGTAGCAGGGCTTGCAGTTGCAGTGAAATCAGTAGGCCGGGCGTCTCCTATCATCACTGTTTCAGTGTAGGTGCAACCCTTTGCATCCTTAACGGTTATGGTATACTCCCCTGTCACCAAATCACCGAAGGTATTGAATACCTGAAAGGGAGTCCCGTTTCGGGCATACATGTAAGGAGCAGTTCCACCGGTAACCCCGATTACTCTGAAATAGCCGTTGTTCCTGCCACAGACAGCGGCAAAAATTTCAAGTTCTACATCGGTTGGCCCGCAGGCACCACCAGAAGTCTGCGCATACAAGTTGTGGGTGACGCCCAACTGTAGCAAACCCATCAGGCTAACGGCGCATAACAGGATGAGTCGTTGTGTTAAATGTTCAATCATATAGTAAAAGTTAAATTAGTGAAGGGTAATCTTTGCGGTTGTTTCTTGTACTTACTTTCATAGGACTGTCGCTTTTGCCTCTTGCCTCAGTTCAGCTTTATAAAGTGGCTACCTTTTCTGCTGACGGACAGGATTCCGGGGAGTGTGGGAGATGGATGCAACAACTGCATTCAGGGATAACAGATGGTTATTCGTATGTTGTCACGTTATAGAGTTTAATGAGTCTTCATCTCAGACATTGTTTTACCTGCTTCAGATAGTTTAAAAGCTTCGTTTGCCATAAACCCTAAACTGGATAAAATAATTAATCTATATATACGGATAATACTATGACAACAGTTTCATATTCTAATAAAATTCATAAACAATAGAAGTGGGATAATCCGGAAAGGATGGGGTAAATGTCAGGAGTATGAGGAGAGTCTTCAGACATTCAGGGGAAGACATTGCTTCACAATTACTGTTTTTGGCTGCTTTTGTTATACTAATACAAGCATTTATACCTATCCGGCTCAGACAGAGCCAGTAATTCCTTTGAGCAGGGCATTTTCTGTAAAGCTCAGGTGGCGAAAACATGTTTGTATGGTTCCTCCAAATCAGGGTTGTTTGAGTCCTGACAAATGAAGTCATTAGCGGTGCTGCCTTTCCTGCAAAACCACCTGTAGGCTAACAAAGTATAAACCACTACCTTTGCCCCTTCTATCATGCAAATTCCCTTATGAGCGCCCGAGCGTCAGAGCTTTTACTTTTAACAGCCTACGAAACTGAAAAACCACCTTTAGCAGCTGAAGAAGCATGCAAAATCTATACTGATTTCGAAAAAGCATTCAAAGCTTCCAAATCTGCAGCAGGTAAAGTAACAGAAGAACTTAACTTCCGTTTTGAGCGCCTGCGCCTGCTCATGGCCCTCGCTTTTGTGAAAGTCTTCACCCGCCTGTCTAACAACGAAAAAAGCAAAGAAGCACTCGGGGTGCTATTGGAAGCTTTAAAAGCAAGAAGTACAAAGGAAATCGACAAGGTGGTTCAGAAGCAAATAGCGGTGTTCGACCAATTGTACCACGAGATATTTGTGAATGAGCAGCGTGACCAGATTCTGAGCCTGTTTGAGCAGACGCTGGATGCTGGCTCAAAGGAAGAACTGGACGATCTGCTTTTCGATGGAGTTGCCTTGCTGCAGGAAGTAGATTGGGAGGCAAATGAGGAAGATCAGGATGATGCAGACCCATTGGACGAAGACTTTTTGAAGAACCTCTAAAGAAGCGCCACTCGCAACCAGGCCATGGAAATTTCCCTTACCACACCAGCACTCCTGTTTCCGGCAATTTCGTTGCTGCTGCTGGCATACACCAATCGTTTTCTGACACTGGCCAGCCTCATACGCAACCTCAAGACCCGCTATGCCTCTACACACAGCCACCTGGTGTATAGCCAAATAGAGAACCTGCGCATACGCCTCGACCTCATCAAGAACATGCAGGCGCTTGGCATCTGCAGCATCTTTGGCTGCGTGTTCTGCATGTTTATTCTTTTTGCGGGCTACACTACACTCGGCAAGTATGTTTTTGGGCTGAGCCTTATTTTACTCATGGCTTCGCTGGCGCTGGCGCTACGGGAGACACAGATATCAGTAAAGGCGCTGACCTTGGAACTGAATGACCTGGAGGAGGAGACAGAAGAAGGAAAGAACAGCAGCGACAAACTATAATCCACAGCCTGCACATTAATATTCCGGCGCGAGGGCAGGGCTTCTGAAATAAAAAAGAAGCCCTGCCCTCTTCATTTTTTAATTTAAAATACCAACGCTCATACTTTAAGGAGAGCGTTAAGGTATGTGCAACAGGGCAACTACAGGTTGCTAAACACACTGAATTGAACCGCTTTATTTTTAGCAGGAAATAAAGAACCTCATTAAAATATTCTTTAAAACATAATCAATCTTGATACGTTTCAACTATAGCCATCTTTAACTAAAGCCCTTCAGGATGAAGCTGCACTTACTTCTCCTACTCCTCACGCTATGCCTGCTACGCCCTGCTGCTGCCACCCATATTGTGGGAGGCGAGATGGAACTACAGCATGTTCAGGGCTACAACTACCGGCTTTTACTGAACCTTTACTTTGATGAGATAAACGGCTCACCAGGCGCTAAGGATCCCGTTAACTTCATTACCATCTTCGAGAAAGGCACTAACAGGGCTGTCACCACGGTTTCTTTGCCTATCAGGCAGGAGAAGCAGTTAAGCTACACCAACATCAACTGTACAACCGTTGAGCTAAGAACATCCCTTATTGAGTACTACGAAGACATTTTTCTTGATCCTGCTATTTACAACCATGCACCGGGATACTATGCGGTTTGGGAGCGCTGCTGCCGCAACAATTCCATTAATAATATAAACCTGCCTGAGAGCGCCGGCACAACGTTTTATGTGGAGTTTCCACCAGTTGTAAAAAATGGCAACCCATTTGTTAATTCTTCTCCAAAGCTAAGCCCTCCGCCAACCGACTACGCCTGCCAGGGAGAGGTGTTCTCCTATAGTTTTGGCAGTACAGATGCAGATGGTGATGACCTGGTATACGACCTGGTTACGCCATTGAACGGCTATAGCACCCCCGGCTTACCAAATCCTCCGGCCTCCAGCGCACCGTATCCTGAAATTAACTGGCTGGCCGGGCATGACGTCAATAACCAGATAAGAGGCACTCCATCTGTTAAGATAGACAGGAAAACAGGGCAGCTCATTGTAAACCCCTCCTTTGTAGGCCTGTTTGTATTTGGAGTGCGCTGCCAGGAGTTCAGGAACGGCGTGAAGATAGGTGAGGTCAGGAGAGACTTTCAGCTACTGGTAAAGGACTGCCCCCGTAACGAAAGCCCGGCAGTGTATGCGCAGCCGATGGGCACCACCAACTACTACAAGGAAGGGCAGATCATCCGAGTCGGCCCGACTGATCCACGCTGCCTGAACATCTATTTCACGGATGGGGATGACGATGAGCCGCTGTCGCTAAAGGCCATGCCTGTCAATTTCGACGGCAACGGCTTTACCTTTACCGGACTGACAAGTGGTGTAGCAAACGCAGGCGGCGTAAAAGACCTGCTGCAGACATCTGTGTGCTTCGACCCGTGCCTGAACTCTGAAGGAAAAGTTTATCTGCTTGATTTTATTGTCAGTGATGATGGCGATGAAGGGTGTAGCCTGCCCCGCCAGGACACCTTGCGGCTAAGCTTTGTCATTGCCCCTTCACCGGACGAGCCTCCAGCTATTTCATTTTCCACGCCGTCCCGGGTGTTTGAGGTAGCTGAAGGTGACGTGCTAACTTTTGATGTAACAGGCACAGACCCGGACCCAGACATCATAACAGTGTCGGCAACCGGAAAAGGATTTGACATTGGCAGCCACAGCATTACTTTTCCGGAAAACAGCGGCACCAGCCAGGCTGCCTCCACATTTAGCTGGCAGATAGACTGCAGTGCGCTTCAGCAGGCCGTATACCAACTTGAGTTTACCGTTACCGCTACCACCTGTGGGAAACCAGTCTCCACTACTGAAAGAATAGAGGTGAGAACGAAACAGGACAAGATAACCAACAACCTTGTTTCGCAGGCGCAGACAATCTGTTATGGCACCTCTGCTGCGGCTATAACAGGGAGCCAGCCCACTGGCGGAAGCGCTGCCTATACTTATAATTGGGAAATAAGCACGGCAGATGCTCCGGGCGTCTTTCAGCCTGCCCCCGGCGACAACAGCAAAGCCGACTATACCCCAACCGCCCTGACACAGACCTGCTGGTTCAGGAGAAAAGTAATGTCCGGTGCCTGTTCAGCGGAATCAGTCAGTAATGAGGTAAAGGTAACGGTCATTCCGCCTCCCCTTGTTCCCTCCTTTACTAACGGATCCACGTGCTCCGGCCAGACAGCAAACTTAGCTGCTGCCACAGATGTTCCTGCAAACCTGGAGTGGTACGACCAGCCAACAGGTGGCAACCTGCTGCACAAGGGTCCTACCTACCATACTGAACCATTAGGCGCCACCACCTATTATTATGTGCAGGCAGTAAACAGTAACGGTTGTGTAAGTGCCTCCAGGGCCAGGGTAACAGCAGAGGTGTTTGAGTCTGTCGTGAATGCCGGAGAGGACGTGACCATTATTCAGGGCAACTCCTCCGATCTGAAGGGAAAAGGCGGCGAAACCTATACCTGGACACCAGCCACCAGCCTTTCAGATCCGGGTGCTGCCATTACGCTAGCGACTCCCTCCGAAACGACGACTTATACCCTTTCTGCCACCACAAAGTATGGCTGCACTTACACTGATGAAGTCACCATAACAGTGCTGCCACGCATTGACCCAACCAATACCGTTACGCTAAACGGAGATGAGATAAATGACAAATGGTACATCCGGAACATAGAGCATTACCCGAATTGCCGGGTGCAGGTGTTCACGCGCTGGGGTGCCCAAGTTTACGACTCCAAAGGCTACCAAGAACCCTGGGACGGCACATACCAGGGGAAGCCGCTGCCCGTGGCCGCCTACTACTACATCATTGACCTTGGGTTAAAGGAAAAGCCTGTATCAGGCAGTATCACTCTTGTTAAGTAAAGCCGCATGAGAGTTTTGTTTTGCATTGTCTGCTGTTTCTGCTGGTGTACCGCTGTTTTTGCACAGCAGCGGCCTCAGCATACACAGTACTTTCAAAACAACTTCCTGCTGAACCCTGCTGTGGCAGGCATCGAGAACTATACCGATGTGCGCTCAGGTTTCCGCAGCCAGTGGGTAGGCATGGAAGGCGCTCCTACTACTTTCTACACCAGTGTGCACACCGCCCTCAACAAAAACGACAGGAACTCGCCGCGGTTCGGAACTGGCAGGCCATCTTCTTCTACCTCTTCTGCAAATAAAAACAACCGCTTTTATGTAAGGCCGCACCATGGAATAGGCGCAGTTGCCCAAATGGATAACTCCGGGCTGCTTTCTACCTTTTCCTTTAACCTGAACTATGCCTACCATATACCCCTCACAAAAAGCCTCAACCTCTCGGGCGGCGTAGCAGCAGGTATTCTGAAGCAGTGGATAAGCAGGAAAAATGTAGATGTGCTGATTCAGGATGACCCTTTTCTGACAGTAGAAAGAGGCAACAGGAATAAGCTTGATTTAGGCTTAGGCATCTGGCTTTACAGCCGTGACTTTTATGTGGGGGTGTCAGGTATGCAGTTGGTGAAGAGTCTGGGAGATGTGGGCTCAGACGGAAAGCCGCTGGCGGAGCTACAGCCTCATTACTATGCTACGGCTGGTCTCCGGCTCCGTGTGGGAGAGCAGGTGACGTTTACCCCTTCTGTAATGGCGAAGTTGGCAGCAGGAGGCTTACCGGCTGTAGATATAAATGCAAAGGCCACCTACAACGAGCGCTTCTGGGCGGGAGCCTCTTACCGGCACAACGATGCGGTTGCCGCCATGCTGGGCATTTATGTAAATCATTTCATCGACGTAAGCTACTCCCATGATTTTACTACGTCCGATCTGAACAGGGTCAGCGCCAACAGCCACGAAGTAGTGGTAGGAATCAAACTGAACAACCCACAGAAAATTATATGCCCCAGTTGGGTATGGTAAGTAACAGGTGAGGTATAGCGCTGATAAAAGAAAAGCTGAAGTTGCTGCATCGTTTCCCAGTTCATGCAGCCGGCCAGCATTGAAGCCCCGCACATGCCATAATAAAGCAGTATACACATTCCTCCATCTCTTCCTTCCTGAAGTTTCCCCTCTCCGGCGCAAGCTGCATAAGGCACCAGTATTAGAAGCGCCTTATACCGCTACAGGTGTTGAATAGTACTGAAAGAGTAACACTACACCTGTTATATACACGAAACACTATATAATTATTACCTGATCAAAACCCTTTAGCATTGAAATCTAAACCTGGCATAAAATTGCATCCCGCCCTCCTGATGCAGGCTTCAGCTAAAGTAAATATTCCCTCTACAGCAATAGCACTTATTCTTAACAACCATTACTTTATTTAATCTTTTCCCGTATTATATATAATAAATTTAATAAAATGCACTTATCCCTTCAAAACAGATACAAAAAAATCCAGCCTTGTTTTGAGCACACTTTTATTTCACTATATTTAGATTTTAAAATCAAATTCACACCCTTCGCTCAAGAGGATGATACTACGTTTACTGCTGGTTTTTATATCACTGTTTCTGACCTTACAGGCTAATGCCACGCACATTGTTGGGGGTGAGTTTGAGTTAAAGCATCTTTCAAACTACAGCTACGGGCTTACACTAAACCTGTACTTTGATGAAATCAACGGAACACAGCAGTCACGACGCATTGAGCCTAATATTAAAGCTTCTATTTTCGAAAAAGGCACCAATCGCTTCATAAAAGAAATAACGATGCCTTTTGTGAATGCAAGCTTGTTAAATTACAGCAACATTGGGTGCACCACCAGCGGCCTGAAGACATCCAGGATCCATTACTATGATGAGATAACCCTTCTTCCTGCTATTTATAATCATCCGGCGGGGTATTATGTGGCAGTGGAAAGATGCTGTCGCAATAAGACGACCAACAACATATCCTCCACATTTGAGGCTGGTACTACTTTTTATATGGAGATTCCGCCCGTTGTTAAAAACGGCGTTCCCTTCGTGAACTCTACCCCCACACTCACACCGCCGCCCAGCGATTACGCCTGCCAGGGAGAGCTCTTCTCTTTCGATTTTAGCAGCACCGATGCTGATGGTGATCAATTGGTGTACGACATGGTTTCTCCATTAAACGGACACAGCACATCCGCTAATGCAAACCCTTCTGCCTCCAGTGCACCATACCCTGAAATAGCTTGGCTCCCGGGTTATGACAAGGATAACCAGATACACGGCACCCCATCCCTTGGTATCGACAGAACCACAGGATGGCTGACGGTAAGGCCAAAATATGCAGGTTTGTATGTGTTTGCCGTACGATGCCAGGAATTCAGAAACGGTGTGAAGATCGGGGAAGTCAGGAGGGAATTTCAGCTTGTTGTTAAGGTCTGCCGCTTTAACAATGAGCCGGTGGTAACGATGAAGCAGGTTGGCAGCCAGAGCACTTTTACCGATGGCCAAGTGCTACGCATCCGCCCCAGCGACCCGCGCTGTATTAAAATCCTATACACTGACCCGCAGGCAAGTGAGCCCCTGACACTGGAGGTAACCCCTGTAGACTTCACCAACGACAACGTTTTTAGCCTGACCGGGGCAACGAGCGGTGTGGTGAACAGCCCCAATGGAGTAAAAACGCTGGAGGCGACCATATGCTTTGAACAGTGCCTTGATACCAACGGGCAGCCCCTGTTGCTCGATGTGGTGGTGAGTGACGATGGGGACGACGGTTGCGGCCAGCCCCTGACAACAACCAGGCGCATCAGCGTGGTAGTAGAACCGGCAGAGGGCAACGCTCCTGATATTTCACTTTCCTCCCCAACAAAAGTCTTTGAGGTGGTGAAAGGAGACCGCATCAGTTTTGACGTGACCGGTACCGATGCAGACGATGAGGAGGTTTCTATCTCCGCTGCAGGCAGGGGTTTTCAACTGAACGCGCATAACATCAATTTTCAGGCGAGGAAGAATAGAGGGCGGGCATCATCACCTTTCACCTGGCACATCGATAAGGAGGCCCTGAAACAGTCGGCCTTCTTTGTTGACTTCCTGGTGACCTCTACTACCTCCTGCGGCGACAGGCTCACGAAAACAGAGACCATAGAAGTACGGCCTCTTTGGGTGAATGATTTTGCCAGCAACACCATCTCAGCTGACCAGACGATTTGTGCCGGCGAAGCACCGGCCACCTTAACAGGAAGCCTGCCCACCGGTGGAACTGGTACGTATGAGTACACCTGGGAAATGAGCACAACCGGTGCCCAAACCGGCTTTGCACTTGCCCCTGGCCCACGCAACAAAGAGCAGCATTACGCTCCGCCTGTCCTTACCACAGGACCAGTCTGGTTCAGGAGAAAAGCGGATTCTGGTGCGAACGACGAACTGTTAAGTAACGCTGTTCAGATTACAGTACAGAGTGTTATTGGGAACAACACCATCTCCAGGGCACAGGCAATTTGTGCCAATACCGCCCCTGCTCTTTTAACCGGTACTGAGCCAACTGGCGGAAGTGGCACCTATACATATCAGTGGGAGTTTAGCACCACAGGTCCTTCAAGCGGCTTCAAATCTGTTATTGGAACAGGCAAGGGAAAAGAGAAGGATTATCAGCCGGGTTCTCTCAACCAGACAACCTGGTACAGGCGCCTGGTTATGTCTTCTCCCTGCCCATCTGTAACGAGCAATGCAGTAGAAATTACGGTTACACCTGATATCAGCCAGAACACAATACAAGGGAATCAGGTAATTTGTGAGGGCAGTATACCTGGTAAACTGACCAGTCCGGTACTAACCAGTAGCACCGACAGGTTTACCTATGCATGGGAGTATAGTACCACTGGCGCAACGGCTGGCTTCGCTCCGGCACCTGGCCTGAACACAGCACCTGATTACACACCAGGCCAGCTAGGTCAGTCTACCTGGTTTAGAAGGATTGTTCGTACTGCGGCTGCATCCTGCCAAAGCACCAGTAATGCAGTACTGGTAACCATAGAAGCGCTGCCAGCACCGCCACAGGTAACGGATGTAACCGTTTGCCTTGGCGAGCCTGCCACCTTGCAGGTTAGCTCACCGGCAGCAGGCATTTTATACAGGTGGTATGATCAGGCAAGCGGCGGCACTTTTCTAAAGGAGGGCAGCACCTACAAGTCTGCTCCACTTCGCGCCACTACAGATTTTTATGTGCAGGCCGTGACCAGAAACGGCTGTGCCAGCACCAGCAGGACAAAAGTAACAGCCACAGTGCGGTCCTTTACAGTTGATGCTGGTCAAGATGTAGTTATTATGGAAGGTCAGTCGGCTAAGTTGCAGGCTACCGGCGGCACCACGTACTCCTGGTCACCAGCCACTGACATGTCGGATTCAACTGTCCCGAATCCTGCTGTAAAACCTCTCAAGACAACAACCTACACCGTAACGGCGACGTCAGAGTTTGGCTGTGTTGCTACTGACGAGGTGACAGTGACGGTACTTCCGCGCATTGTTCCATCCAATGCTATCACGGTGAACGGCGACAACATCAACGAAACCTGGTACATCAAGAACATTGAGTTATACCCCAACTGTAGAGTGCAGATTTTTACCCGCTGGGGAAACAAGATATATGAATCATCAGGGTACCATGAGCCCTGGAACGGCACACACAATGGTATGCCTTTGCCTATGGCGGCCTATTACTACATCATAGAGCTGGGCATGAATGAAAAGCCGGTTTCAGGAAGTATTACCATTATCAAGTAACTGCGTATGAAAATCTTTACAAGCCTGGTCCTGTTTACCTGCCTTTGTTTTACCGGCTTTGCCCAGCAACGGCCACAGCATACGCAGTACGTCCAGAACAACTTCCTCCTTAACCCTGCGGCGGCGGGCACAGAGAGCTATATAGACATCCGGAACAGCTACAGAAACCAATGGGTTGGCATGGAGGGGGCACCTACTACCTACTACACCAGTATCAATGCTTCCCTGGATAAAAACGACAGGAACGTGGTGCCGCCTTCAAAATCAAAAAACAGTTATGTCGCATCTGAGCAAACGGTCAACAAAAATAACCGTTTTCATGTGAGGCCCCACCATGGGGTAGGAGCTGTTCTGCAATTGGATAAGTCCGGGCTCCTGAGAACATTCTCCCTGAACCTCAACTACGCCTACCACCTGCCCCTCACAAAAGAAATCAATCTTTCGGGCGGCGTTTCGGCAGGCCTGATGCAGTACCGCCTGAACAAGCAGGATATAAACATGCAGGTGAAGGAGGACCCTTTTGTGGCAGGAGAAATCGGCAACATGAATAAGTTTGATTTAGGGGTAGGTCTGTGGCTTTACAGCTCTGACTTCTATGTAGGCCTGTCAAGTATGCAGGTGCTCCGAAGCGAAACGAAAAGCAGTAACAACGGAACTGTGGCACCCCTTCAGAATCACTATTACGCTACAGGTGGTATCAGGCTTAGAGTATCCAACAACATCAGTTTTACCCCCTCCCTTATGGTGAAAGTAGCAGAAAATGGCATTTATATGGTTGATGTAAATGCCAAGGCAGCCTATGGCCGCCGCTTCTGGGCAGGTGCCTCTTACCGGCAGAAAGATGCAGTTGCCGGCATGGCCGGGGTGTTCATCAACCACATGTTGGATGTCAGCTATTCCTATGACCTGACTACCAGCGACCTGAGCAGGGTAAGCGCCAACAGCCATGAGATAGTAGTGGGAATAAAACTGAACAACCCTCAGAAAACCATCTGCCCGCAGTGGGTGTGGTAATAAATAAGCCAGTGCAGCCCTGAGAAATAAAAGAAAAGCCGCAGGGGCTGCTATCAAAGCTTGTTCAAAGTAGTCCCGGCGGGACAACCTGTAGATAGCAATTACCAGAATTGAGCCGTAGCACAGTAGGAGCGACCTGTAAATATAATAACAGGTCGCTCCTACTGTGCTACGATGCTTTTAGAGGCATCTATCTACAAACAGGTCCCGCTGGGACTCAGAACAGAAGTAGCCTAATTATGTCTTCACGGGAGCACTTTCTAGATAACGTATACATCTTGTTTAATACAGTTTTCGAAACAAGCGCTACCTTTGCCTTGACATTACCAACACGATTACCATGATTGACCCGAAGAAGCTGGCGATAAAGGATTTTGTGTACGAGCTGCCAGAGGAGCGCATTGCAAAGTTCCCGCTGCCGGAGCGCGACCATTCTAAGCTGCTGCACTACCGCCAGGGCCAGCTGGAAGACCGCACATTCACAGACCTGCCCCATCTGCTGCCACCGCACACACTTTTGGTTTTTAATGACACAAAAGTAGTGCAAGCACGCCTGCTGTTTCAGAAAGAGACGGGCGGCGCGGTGGAGATTTTCTGCCTGGAGCCTGTGGCTCCCTACCGCGAGGTGCAACTGGCCATGCAGCAAACGGGCAATTGCGTGTGGAAATGCCTTGTGGGTAACAACAAACGCTGGAAGAGCGGACCTGTGAAACTGCGCTTTGACGGCGGCATGCTGCAGGCAGAGCGTGAGGCGCAGCAGGAAGGGCATTTCCTGATACGTTTCACGTGGGAACCGTGGGAGCTAACGTTTGCCGAACTGCTGGAGCGGTGCGGCAAACTGCCCCTGCCCCCCTACCTCAACCGCGAACTCACCCCCGACGACCATACCCGCTACCAAACTATTTACGCCAACCAGCAGGGTGCCGTGGCCGCCCCAACGGCAGGGCTGCACTTCACTGACCGCGTGATAGCGAGCCTGCAGAAGCAGAACATCATGGCTGCTTACCTGACGCTGCACGTGGGCGCCGGCACCTTCAGGCCCGTGAAAGCCGATGTAATGGAGGCCCACGAAATGCATGCCGAGCAGCTTTACCTCACAAAACCACTGCTGCAGCGCCTGTTAAAGCAATTGGGTAACCCCATTATACCGGTGGGCACCACCAGCATGCGCTCGCTGGAGAGTCTGTACTGGCTTGGCGCAAAAGTGCTGCAACAGCCAGCGCTACCTATAAAAGAACTGCAGGTAAGCCAATGGCAGGCCTATGAAACAAAAGAACCACCTGCCGCATCCGCAGCCTTGGAGGCATTGCTGGGATACATGGAACGGCAAGGCACCAATTACCTGCACGCCAGCACGCAAATCATCATTGCCCCCGGCTATACCTTCCGGATTTGCAATGGCCTGGTCACTAACTTCCACCAGCCGGAAAGCACGCTGCTGCTTCTGGTTTCCGCCCTCATCGGGGAAGACTGGCGCAAGGTATACCAGCACGCCCTGCAGAACGGCTACCGCTTCCTGAGCTACGGCGACAGTTCTTTGCTACTACCGTAGTAATTGCTTCTACCATGGTAACAGCAACTGAATAAATTCTAGCATCCAAAAATCAGTATTGCCAGTTCAAAGGAAAAGTGATTCCAGTTTTTCCGGAAGGCGCCTTGTAAATAATGCGGTGCCGAACGCAGTGAGGCAGCCTGCAGCGGGGCGATGGCAGCTTTATTTACATAGCGCTGAACGGAAAAACGCGCCCCTGCGGGAGTGGAGCGCACGTAGCAAGCTATGAAAAAGGATATTTATGAGTCGCTGGATAAGCAGCCGCTACGATAGCTTAGACAAAATCATTTGTTGTGATTCGACTGAATGACTATGTAAAAGAGCCAGCCCCGCTATACATGCTGGACTGGCTCTTATAATTATACCCTCATTTCTCAAAGAGAAGCACCCTTTCGGGTGAACAGTTCTTCTGTTTTATAATGATTAAAGCTGTTGCTTTATTTCAGCGAAAGCTTAACCTCCCTTTAACCAAGATCCTTTCAGGATGACAGGAATGTTATAGGATCCTTACTTTCAAATAAAAAAATAAAAGTTGCCGCAACTATCATATCACCGCATCTTCAAACCAACTATAACCCATACTGAGAAATCAGGTAGGCTAGAGTCGCCATCGAAGCAGCACCCAACTGCATCTCGCGGCGGTTCACCTGCTCAAATGTGTCAATTTCTGTGTGGTGGTAGTCAAAATAGCGCTGTGAGTCGGGGCGGAAACCTATAAGGGCCACGGTACCCTGTCCTTTCAGAGGGCCGATATCGGCGCCACCGCCGCCACGGGTCAGGTCGTGCAGGCCGTATGGAGCCAGCAGTGCTTTCCAGGTGAGGGCTTTAGAGTACTGGGCATCTGTGCCGTCAATGCCAAAGCCACGCGGTGTAAAGCCACCAGCATCCGATTCGATAGCGGCAATATGCTTCTCTCCTTTAGCCTTTGCTACTTCAGCATACTTGTGTCCGCCGCGCAATCCGTTTTCCTCGTTCATGAACAGTACCGCCCGTACCGTACGCTTTGGTTTTATACCCAATTCATTGAAAAGGCGCAGCACCTCAATCGACTGCATACAACCGGTACCATCGTCATGGGCACCTTCGCCTATATCCCAGGAGTCAAGGTGGCCACCCACTACTATGATTTCATCAGGCTTTTCAGTGCCTCTTAGTTCTCCAATCACGTTGTAAGACAGCACATCCGGCAGCGTCTCTGAGGTCATGCGCATGTAGAACTTCAGGTTCGGGTCATCTTTCAGCAGGCTGCTGAGCTGTTCTGCGTGCTTTGTGCTGATAGCTGCTGCAGGAATCTGCTGCACGCCCTCCTCATAGCGGGTGCTGCCTGTATGGGGCACCTCCTGAATATCGTTTGTCATAGAGCGTACCAGCACACCCACGGCACCGAGTTTAGCTGCCGCCGCCGGACCGCCGCCACGCTGGTCTACGGCACCACTGTAAGCAGCCATAGTTTGTACATGTGTGTTATCGAAAGGGCGGTTGAAGAACACAATCTTACCCTTCACTTTCTTCCTGCCCAGTTTCTCCAGTTCCTCAAAATTCTGTACCTCTATCACCTCAGCACTCATTCCTTTCTTCCCTGTACCCACCGTGCCACCTAGCGCCGCAATGTTCATATCTATAGTGCCCATTAGTTTAGAATTGTAGACGCGGCCTACTTCTTTGTCTCCACGCACCCAGTAAGGCACCATCACTTCCTGCAGGTACACCGTGTCCAGGTTCATGTTCTCCATTACCTGGCGGCTCCATTCCACCGCCGCCGCTGCCTGTGGCGATCCGCTCAGGCGAGCGCCAATCTTCTTCGTCAGGTAGCGCAGGTTCTCGTAGCTTTCTGTGCTGGATAAGGCTTCGTTGTATATCTTTTTGATTGTGAATGAATCGGATACGTAATTTTGTTGTGCCATTGCCGGCAGGGAGAGCGCCGTTGCCGCAGCCAGCAGCAGGCTGCGCAGGTTCTTTTGGGTTAGCATTTATCTTTTGTGAATTGGATATATAGTGATTGTGTTTTTTGCGGCTATAAGTTACTAAATTTTAATCAATGACTGGAACGAGTAAACATCTGCAGCTTGACATTCAGTTGCACAGTAAAATCAAAAGCGGCAGAAATTAGTTTCTGCCGCTTTTGATTTGATATTGATGAAAGTACCTTGACTGTAGCGATGGAATTAATATCACCTCTAAGATTCTTTGCAGTCTTTTTGCCTCGCCGGCTGGGCCTTACTTTTCTCCTTGATGAGAAAAGTAAGCAAAAGAATCAAGACCCTCCAAACTCGCTGAACGCTCGGACAGTGGAGTGTCGAATCGTGCACTTGGCTACCTTGTCTGCTGCGTAGCTATTAGAATTAAATTAAGGTTGTTCTTCCATCAAGTCATTATTCCTCAATTTCACCTATCGTTGTTACTTTATCCGCATCAGCTTTTCCATGTTCTGCTTGCTTACAGTTAGCAGGCCTACTTCGGGTAAGCGGCTGGTGAGTTCACGCCAGTTTTCGTCTTTTTTGTATATCTCACGCAGCATTTTGGCAGCCTGCTCTACCTGCCCATTGTTGGCCAGCGTTATGGCGTGCCAGTACTTCATCTCAAGGTTGTTTGGAAACATGGCCTCGGCTGCGCCATATTCCTGCGTTGCCAGTTGCATCTGCCCCTTCTCTACCGCCACGTCGCCTTTGTTCATGTGCTCATAGGCGCGGTACACTTTCAGGAGGCGGGCCAGTTCGTCCAGCGGCTGCTCGGCATCATCTACACGGAGGTTGATGGTTTCATTCTCCCAAGGCTCCACTTTCTGCCCTGGCACTACCACTAAGGCTGCTGACTGCCTGCCCCGGATGTCGCCGCCAGCCTGTTCGCCGGCCTGCAGCGCCAGCAATACGCGCTCTGCCAGCGGTTGCCCTTCGCTTCTTTCAAAGGCTTTTGCCATAGCAGGCCATACTTTATCGTTCAGCATCATGTTGGCCTGCACAGAGAAGTTTTTACCCGTGATGTCGCCGGCATAGCGGATACATTGCTTCCCGGTGTGCACTGCCACCCTGCCCTGCGCATCTATGATGGCTACCTGTCGTACCTCCCGTGCTTCATCATCAGCCAAAAGTATGGCTAGCGCTTCTTCCGGAGATTTACCTTCTTTCAACAGCGCCAGTCCTTTCGGACCGAAAGACTTGTTTGTAAAGGATTGGGTGGCTACTGCACCTACCCCAGCCTCCGCCCAGGGCACTGCGGTACCCACCGAAAACCAGTGGCTCTGCACACCTACGGCCATCTCTCCTGTTTTCGGGTCGCGGGCTACGATGGAGTACGTGTGTGCCAGCGGCTCCTCTGCCTTAAATACCTGCGCTTTTGCCGTACCCAGCGCGGCCACTAAAGATACTCCCATAGCGAATAATATTGCTTTTAATTTTATCATGTTCTTCTTTGTCGGTGCCTGCTTGTTTTATACTGTGCCGCTGGCAGCTCCTTCCGGTCATTTTATTACCTAATAAAGCTGCTGCCATAGCGTTCAAACAAATATAAAAGTTTTAATTATACTGATGGCAGGGAATGGCGATAACAACCTCTAGTGATAATAGCAGTATAACAATATAAGAAAACCACAAAGAACAAGAAGGTGCTTTCCTGCACCTGTACGCAACCCTTACACATGAAAAACTCAGTAAGAGAAAAAAAACCTTCGCGCATGGCCATGCTTATAGATGGCGATAATGCGCAGCCAAGTCTGATTGTTAAATTGATGGCCGAAGCCGGTAAATACGGCGCCACGACCATCCGGCGCATTTACGGCGACTGGACCACCCCTCAAATGAACGGCTGGAAAGACTGCCTGAACAACCACGCTATCCAGCCGATACAGCAATTCCGTTACACCGTAGGGAAGAATGCCACCGACAGTGCCCTCATCATAGATGCTATGGATTTGCTGCACAGCGAGTTCGTGAACGGCTTCTGCATTGTGTCTTCCGACAGCGACTATACCCGGCTGGCCACTCGCATACGCGAGGCAGGCATTTTTGTGATGGGCATTGGCCAGCGAAAGACGCCAAAGCCTTTCGTGAATGCCTGTAACGTATTCATTTTTACAGAGAACCTGGTAGATACCATAGACGATAAGAAAATAGCCGCAGCTGAGAAAGAGCCGGATAGCAGCACAAGTAAAAGTTCGCCTAACCCGGTACCGCTCCTGAAAGAGGCATTTGTGATGTCAGAGGACGAGGATGGATGGGCGCACCTGGGCGTGATGGGCGTGAACCTGCGCCAACTGGATCCCAGCTTTGACCCACGCACCTTTGGCTACGGGCAGTTGCTGCAGCTCATCAAGGCGCAGAAAGACCTTTTCACCATCCGGAAAGAGGATGACAAAGGCCCCTCTGCTGTGTATGTAAAACGCAAGGACAAGCCAAAAAGCCGCACCAGGAAAAAGCCGCAGGCTGAACCGAAACCAAAGGCAGAAGCCCAAAAACAATAAGTAGGCTAAGCGTGGAAAAAATCAGTGAAGAACTAACAGTAAAAATCCACGACGCCGACTACGCCTTTACGAACCCCAGCAACCCGAAATATAAAGCTGAACTTTGCTAAAGAAGCACAACAACTGACTGTAAACTTCATCAAAAAGCATCTAATGCCTGGCCAAGGTAATTATAAGCGTAAACTCTCCCCTTGAGGGGAGCAAGAGGGGTGTTTACATTTGCTGGATTGTTAAATTGGTTTTGCTTCTGCCAATTCGTCAGTTCGTAACACCCCTGTAGTCTCTTCAAAGGGACGATTCCCCATTTACTTTTCTTTTCTAAGAATCAAATTGGAGAAGCACTAGATAAAAGCAGATGCTACATTAAAGTCTGAAAGCCTGACCTGTAAGGGGTCGGGCTTTTTTATTTTTGCCACCTTTATAAAGCCACAGAGAGAACCTCAGCATTATATTCTCATCAAATCCGGAACGTCCATTGTATTGCAGGCTTCCTTTCGCGCTTCCTGCACAATACCAACCCTTTACTCTTAAATGTCTAAACGTTAAATAAACGTTAAAATGCTTTCTTTATAGTAGATAGAGCCATCTTTTTCTGTAATATTAAATAATTAAGCCGAGACTATATTCAAGTGCCTCCAGCACGATGAGCCCCATAAACTATGAAGCATCTTCTTCCTCTCCTCCTACTCCTGTTTACAGCCACGCTACCTATGCTCGCCCATGCACAAAATGCCAAAGGCGAACTGGCAGGTAAGATATCAGATGAAACTAGTAAAGAGCCTTTGTCTTATGCGACAGTCTCTGTATATAATGCGCAGGACACCACCCTGATTACGTTCAGGATGAGTGATGACAACGGTATTTTTAAGATTCCGGGCCTGCCGCTGGAGAGCCGCCTTAGAGCTATTATTACCATGATGGGCTATGGAGTGTACAGGCATGAGTTTACACTTACCGCAGCTCAGCCCATACTTAATCTGGGGGAAGTCAAGATGGCTGCATCCAGCACGCTACTGAGTGAGGTACTGATTGTGGCCGAGACACCACCCATACTGGTACGGAATGATACGGTAGAATTTAATGCTGCTTCTTTTAAAACCTTACCCACAGCACTTGTAGAGGACTTGCTGAAGAAGCTGCCCGGTGTAAGTGTAGATAATTCCGGCAACATCATGGTGAATGGCAAGGCGGTAAGCAAGATACTGGTAGATGGCAAAGAGTTCTTTGGCAGCGACCCGAAAATTGCCAGCCGTAACCTGCCGGCAAACGTCATCGAGAAAGTACAGGTCATGAACGACCCGGAGGCTTTGCGCCGTGATCCGGATATGCCCGAGATGGACATTCCGCAGGTCATTAACCTGAAGTTTAAGAAAGGTGTGAAGAAAGGCTTGTTCGGGAAGTTGTATGGTGGTGCCGGAACAGACGATCGCTACGAAGGAGGCGGTATATTGAATATGTTCCGGGACACGATGCAGGTAAGCGTACTGGGTTACTCCAACAACCTAAACCGCCCGGGTTTTGGCTTCGAGGATATCTCCCGAATCGGTGGCTTTGACAGAAGCGGCTTCAACTCTGTTATGATAAGAAGTGACGGCGGCTTTGCCCTGAATGGTATATCCTTTGGCGGAACAGAAGAAGGCATACAGCAGTCGTCGGGTGGCGGTGCCAACTTTAATACGGTGTTTAATAACGGCATCACACTAAACCTGCAGTACTTCCTGGGTGGCATCGATGCTGACCTGAGGCAGATTACCAACTCCTCTCAACTGGTGGATGAAGACACCATTACTTCGCGCAGGGTAAGGAACCAGTTCAGCAAGAGCACCAGCCACAGAATTGGCGGAAAGCTTGACTGGAAGATAGATACCTTAACTGATCTGAGTGTAACACCTGTGGTGACAATTGCTGACATCAGCTCAAACCAGATTGCTTTCACCAACACGTATGGCAACTTTCCGGAGTTGATAAATGAAAGCAATAACACCCAGTTCTACAATAACAACACCCTGACGCTGGGGAATGACTTAACGCTGAGCCGGAACTTCCGGAAGAAAGGCAGGAACCTCACTTACTACGGCACTTATGAGTACAGCACCATCCTGCAGGACCAGGTAAATAATGCTGAGAACATCTTTTTCAGGCCTGAGCCAGCCATAACGCTTCTGGATCAGCTCCGCGACAACGATACCTATAGCACCAAAATCAACAATTCAGCGTCTTATAATGAGCCTATCTCTAAGAATGTTAGTGCTGTTTTCCGCCTGAACTCTGAATACTTTGATGATAAAAACGCCCTGCAGACGTATGATGCAGATCCAGAGACAGACGAATACACGCTGTTGGTACCGGGCCTATCGAATGAGCTAAAGCGCACTGGCTGGAGAAATTACCTGACAACAGGCATCAAATGGAAGATAAAAGAGCTTACGGTGCAGCCAGCTGTTCGATTTACTTCCTTGGATATCACCAACACCTTCCAGAAGAACCCAACTATAAAGCAGGACTTCTTTTATGTGTTTCCGACGCTGAATGTTAACTGGAAATCATTCTACCTGAGCTACAACGTTAACCTAAGAGAGCCAAATGCAACTGATCTGCAGCCGGTTATTGACAATACAAACCCTCTGTTTATTAACTATGGAAATCCGGAACTGAAGCCTTCTGTATCAAACTCCATCTACCTGAACTATAGGAAGTACGACACCAAACGCTCGCTCAACTACAGCGTGTACATGAACGGTGAAATCAGCAATGATGCCGTTACGCGCCAGCGTACGATAGATGCGTTTGGTGTGCAGACATCCCGGCCGGTAAACACTGATGGTAACTGGCGGATAAATAGCAGTGCCCGTTTCCTGAAAGATTTCAAGTATGACAACAACAGGCAGTATTCTATCGGAGGCTCCATATGGGCTTCCTATACACGAACATTGGTCCTGTTCAACGACATCCAGAGCTTTAGTCAGACCTGGAGCCTGAATCCAACGCTGGATGCAAAAATGAACCTGGACGACAAAGTGGAGTTTAACCAGAGCTTTACGCTGCGGCACCAGCAAAGTACATATGAGGACAATACCTTCCGAAGCCTGAAGTTTAACACTAAAACTTCTCGGTCTGAAATAGTGATACGGCTGCCTAAAAAGCTGGTGTGGGAGGCAACTTTTGACTATTGGTACAACTCCAACATGGCCCCTGGCCTTCAGAACAACTACAGCAGGCTAAACGGCAGTGTCACGTACCTGTTCATGAAAGACGATCGGGCACAGCTTAAGCTATCGGTATTTGATGTGCTGGACCAGAACCTGAACGCCTACAGAAACATCCGGGAGAACATTATCGAAGATACGCAAACAGTAGTGCTGAACCGCTACGGCATGCTTACCTTCACCTACAACATCCGCAACTTCGGAGGCAAAGTAGGCGGCAGAAGCTCGATGTTCCGGTTTTAGAAATAGCCTCAGCAGTATAGCACACACTACTTCAGGAAAACGAACAGGGAAGGGTTTGCATAAGCAAGCTCCTTCCCTGATATATAGCCTTAATGGGGCCAGTTCACTCGAGACTAGAACCAAATTTATAAGTAAAAAGCAGAGTCAGGTACAGCTCAAAACTCTCTTCACCTATAAGCCCTTTAAATTTGTCAGCACGAAGTGAAGCTATTTCCAGTCTTTGGGTTGAGCGCCTTGTAAATGTTGCGGTGCCGCACGCAGTGAGGCAGCCTGAGCAGAGCGAAGGCAGCTTCAGTTACGCAGCGCGATGCCCAAAGACGAGGCCTCTCGGCCTAGAGAGCACAGACAAAACCTATGGAAAAGGCTGCATTTGAGTCGCTGGATAAGCTGTTGCAACGGCAGCTTAGGCGCGATTACAAACAAACGCTTCAAGTTATGCAATAATAAAAGATGCTGCTGAGGATAGCTTATAGGCAGCCCATATAATAATTATAACACGCTTAATCTAGCTCCTATTAGCATAACGAACCATCCGGCGCGTATTCCTGTTCTTGCATTTAAAGCTAAATTTGTCTAAATCTGAGGCTTGAAACAAAATTAGCAGAAGCTAAACAACAAACACTGACCTCTATTATCTTAAAACTAACAACATGCGAACAGCACTACGCGCTGCATTACAACCACGGCTGCTACTGGCAGGCTCACTGGCCTTGCTCCTGGCAGGGCAACCGGCAGAGGCCCAGCGGCAAAAATCCAAATCCAAAAAGTCAACAACCACCGCTACCGTTGATCCGGAACTGTACAACGGACTTACCTGGCGCTCCATCGGTCCTTACAAGGGCGGGCGCTCTGCTACGGCAACGGGTGTGCCGGGCAAGCCAAACCTGTATTACTTTGGCTCTGCAGGCGGCGGTGTGTGGCGCACAACGGATGGCGGCGCTACCTGGAATAACATCTCAGATGGCTTCTTCGGAGGTTCTATTGGTGCAGTAGCCGTGAGTGAGGCTGACCCGAATGTGATTTATGTCGGCGAAGGCGAGAAAACAGTGCGCGGTAACGTATCGTCGGGCTTTGGCGTGTGGAAATCGGTGGATGCCGGTAAAACATGGCAGCATACAGGCCTGAAAGACACCAAACACATCGGCCGCATCCGCATTCACCCGGACAATCCGGACATTGTGTACGTGGCTGCCATGGGCGATTTGTATAAATCGAACGAAGAACGTGGCGTGTTCAAAAGCACTGACGGCGGAAAGACGTGGAAGAAGACACTGTTTGCGAACAAAGATGCGGGAGCCGTTGACCTGATCATCGACCCATCGAACCCGCGCAACCTGTATGCCACTACCTGGAATATCCGCCGCACACCACACAGCTTGTTGTCTGGTGGCCCCGGCTCCGGAATCTGGAAGAGCACGGATGGAGGTGATACCTGGAAGGAAATATCAAAGAATGAAGGGTTGCCAAAGGGAACGCTCGGCATTATAGGTGTAGCAGTATCACCGGCAAACCCGGAGCGGGTGTATGCCATGGTTGAAGCTGAAGAGGGCGGTCTTTTCCGCTCAGATGACAGCGGACTGACCTGGAAAAAAGTGAATGATGACCGCAACCTGCGCCAGCGGGCCTGGTACTATACCCGTGTATATGCCGACCCGAAAGACGAGGACGTGGTGTATGTGCTGAATGTTGCATACCACAGAAGCAAAGACGGTGGCAAAACATTTGAAAGCGCTTACGCCCAACACAGCGACAACCACGACCTCTGGATAGACCCGGCTAATCCTTCGCGGATGATCATTGCCAACGACGGAGGCGCACAAGTGTCGGCTGACGGCGGCATGAACTGGAGCACGATGGATAATCAGCCGACAGGCCAGTTTTACCGTGTGGTGACAGACAATCATTTCCCGTACCGCATCTATGGTGCACAGCAGGACAACTCCGCCATCCGTATCGACCACCGTTCTTCAGGATATGCTATCACAGAAGATAACTGGGAGACAACAGCAGGTTCTGAAAGTGCCCATATTGCCGTAAACCCTACAAACCCGGAGGTAGTGTATGGCGGTAACTATGGCGGCTTCCTGGAACGCCTCGACCACAGCAACGGCCAGAGTCGCGTAGTAAACGTATGGCCGGATAATCCGATGGGCCACGGTGCAGAAGGCATGAAGTACAGGTTCCAGTGGAACTTCCCGATCCTGTACTCCCCAAACGACCCGAACAAACTATACACTGCCTCCAATCATGTGCATGTTACCCATAACGAGGGGCAGAGTTGGGAGACCATCAGCCCGGACCTAACTCGCAACGACTCAACGAAGCTTGGCCCATCCGGCGGCCCGATAACAAAGGACAACACCAGTGTGGAGTACTATAGCACTATCTTCGCCATCAATGAATCTGCTTTAGAACCGGGTGTTATCTGGACAGGATCAGATGATGGCCTGATCCACATCACCCGCGACGGTGGCAAGAACTGGACAAACATCACCCCGAAGAGCATGCCGGTGTGGATCATGATCAACAGCATCGATCCGCACCCAACGCAAAAGGGAGCCGCCTATATCGCCGCTACAATGTATAAGTCCGGTGATTTCAGGCCTTACCTGTACAAGGTAACTGACTATGGTAAGAACTGGACGAAGATCACGAACGGTATACCGGAAAACCACTTTACCCGTGTAATACGTGCTGATCAGAAACGCCCGGGCTTACTGTATGCCGGTACGGAGTATGGCATGTACCTATCGTTTAACGATGGCAAGGACTGGCAGCCTTTCCAGCAGAACCTTCCGCTCGCGTCCATCACTGACCTTACCATCAAGAACGACAACCTGATTGCCGCCACACAGGGTCGTGGTTTCTGGCTGATTGACGACCTTGCTCCGCTGCATCAGTTGGAGGCCAGCGCAGCGAATTCAAGGTTCCAGCTTTATAAGCCACAAGCCACTTACAAGATAGATGGCGGCAGCGGAAGCGCATCTAAAACAGCCGGCCAGAATCACCCGGGCGGCGTGATGGTACACTACTACCTGCCGCACAAACCTGATACCGCAACGGTTGTGCAGCTGGAAATTATGGACCAGAATGGCAAGCTTATCCGCAGCTATACCAGCAATGCCAAAGAGAAAAACGATAAGCTGGAAGTGAAAGAGGGCCTGAACCGCTTTGTGTGGGACATGCGCTACCCGGAAGCCAGCAAGTTCGATAACCTGATTCTGTGGGGTGGTGGCACGCAAGGTCCTAAAGCTATACCCGGAACCTATACGGCAAAGCTAACGGTGAACAAAGAGAGCCAGGAGAAGCAGTTCGAGATCCTACAGGACCCACGCACCAAGGCTTCTCCGGAAGACCTGAAGGCGCAGTTCGACTTCCTGATGGACGTGCGCAACAAACTGACGGAGACGCATGATGCCATCAAAGACATTCGAACCATGCGCGGCCAGATCAAGACGCTTACCGGCAACCTGAAAGGAAATGATGCCTACAAACCCATTATAGAATCAGCGGAGGCCGTGGAGAAGAAGATGACGAAGATTGAGGAAGCCCTGTACCAGACAAAAAACCGCAGCGGACAGGATCCACTCAACTACCCTATCCGGTTAAATAACAAGCTGGCGAACCTGGTGGGCCAGGTAAGTTCCGGCGACTTCCGGCCAACTGACCAAGCCTACGCTTTTAAGAAAGAAGTTACTGCCCAGATTGACGAGCAGCTAAACCAACTAAAGCAGGTAAAAGAGCAGGAAATTCCGGCGCTGAACAAAATGATACAGGAGAAGAACATTGACTTTATCAGTGTTGAGAAGAAAGAGAAAAAGGCGCAGGCCTCTCCTACTTCTTCTGTAAAGTAAGTCTTGCAACTTAATGTGCAAAAGCCCCTACAGCATCTGCTGTAGGGGCTTTTGTGTTTTTTTACATGACTGAAAAAGAAACTTATACCCTCTCCTATATGGTAGCAATTTTAAATATTTATTTAGTAGCACCCACTTTCTCCACTATCAGCCTAGCCCTTTTCCCTTCTCCTTTTTTTTCTAAACCCGGAAAAGGCTGCACTTCCTTTAATGTAAAGCTGTAAAGAGACTCACCTACGGTAGCTTGTACAGTATGAGCGCTTCGAGTAGCACCTACGCCACAGTCGCCGATGCAAAGCTCGATGTTTTTGTTTTCTCCCTGGCTGTTAGAGGCTGACAACACCACCGTTGCCTTGCCATACTGCACGCACATAACATTAGCAGGACAACGGGAATCTTCCAATTGCTGCGCGTTCACATGAAGGCGGCGCGGTGCTTCTCCACCATAAATAACGGCCTGCTCAAACCGCTCCAGCGTAAATTCCTGTCCGAATTTTACCCCATCACTTACAACTGCTTCATCGGTGCGTTGGTTCGGTTGGGTTACTTGTTCATTCTGGCACTGTAGCATCAGCAACGTCAGCAGTGCCGGATAAATGTAATTCATCATCGTGTATTCTTTAACAGTTATTACCCATAAGAGCACAAAACAGGATGAATGGTTGCAAGCAACGCCATTAACAACACACAAAGGTGTTACAACTATGGTTATCGACCGCAGCTCCGTTCATAATTGGAATTGTGGCGCTATTGTAAGATATTGAAAGCCTGAATCACAAGAGGAGCAAGTACAGCATCAGAAGGAAACGTGAATAACACTACATCGGCAAAAAAGAAGATCGGCCACCTGACGGGCTCCCTGCGCAATTACCGCGTATATCACCGCTACCTCGGGCTGGTGCTGGCGGTGCTGGTCTTAATCAGCAGCGTAACCGGTGTTTTGCTAGGCTGGAAAAAGGATGTGGACCTGCTGCAACCGCCAACACAAAAGGGCGCAACCCCTAACCTCGAGCAGTGGATACCTTTGTCTCAGATGTCCACTTTTGCCACCGCTGCCCTCGACTCAGCGCAAGGCATCAGCACCAATCCCATCGACCGCATAGAGGCACGGCCTGACAAGGGCATAGTGAAGGTCCTTTTCCTGGAAGGCTCCTGGGAGGTACAGCTAGACGGCAGTAACGGCAAAGTACTGTCGGTGGCACAACGGCATTCTGATTGGATAGAGAAAATACACGATGGCTCCATCATCGGGGATCTTTTTAAGCTGATAACGATGAACATACTGGGGCTGGGCCTGCTGGTGCTTACCTTTACCGGCTTTACCTTGTGGTTCTACCCTAAAAGAATCCGGAAGCTGAAGAGGTAGTAGAAAAGAGTACATGTGTCAGGATGATGAATACAGGATTTCAAGAGGATACACTACTTTTGCGTTTATGGGAGAGATAAAACTTAGTTTCAGGTTTTGTTCATCTTCCTTATAGCCCTCCGATTCTATAAGCTGCCTGTCCCTGTTTTAGATTCTTTTATCCTGCTGCGAGTATCCGCATTTACAATCATGAAGAAGTTACCACACCTGTTGCCCATCCTATTGTTACTGTGCCGCATGGGCATAGCACAAACGGTAAGGGTCATAGATAAAACCACGCTACAACCATTGACAGGTGTTGCCATTAACAGCACTTCCAGCACAGGCAGTATCCGCACAAATACTAGAGGCCGAGCGGATATTAGCGATATAACCTCTCCAGATAGGAAGCTTCGCTTTAGCTATATCGGTTACCAAACCGGCATACTTACATCAGCCCAGCTACAGCAGCTGAACTATGAAGTTGCCCTGGAGAACTTGACCGACCGCTATTACCGCGTTTTTGCCTCCTGCATCAGCGCACCCGGCCGTAACCTGATGCTGACGGTAAGGGGAAGGTTTTAGAGCCAAGCAACTAAGCGCCGGCGTTGCTTCACCAGACGAAGAATATGGCTAGCGAACACATACCAGGCTTTCACGTTGGCTTGTTTCAACCTTTGACCTGCTCTACAGGGAAGTTTGCGCTGGCAGCAGATAATAATTTTCCTCCATATTCTGTGAATAAGCCTTCTGCAATATACCTCTACACCCTCTCTTCTTCCAAATTCCCCTGCAAATCCTTAGCTTTATAAACTCAAACGAGTCATACCTTACTTATTTTAATTCAACACAATGCAAAAGCGTATACTCTCGGTAGCGCTGCTGGTAGCCCTTGGGGGTACTGCGCAGGCTCAGAAGAAAACGAAGCAGCCCGCTGCCACACCCGCAAAGGAAAGGCTGCAGGCCTACGAGAAAAGACAGCAACTGGAGCAGGTTTCCCCAGTGAGTAACCTGCCGTTGCGCAACATAGGTCCCTCCATTATGAGCGGCCGTATCACTGATTTAGAAGTATCTCCTACTGACCCGACAACCTTCTATGCTGCCTTTGCTTCAGGAGGCCTATGGAAAACAACTAATAACGGCCTGTCTTTCGAGCCCCTGTTCGATGAGCAGGCGGTGATGACGATTGGTGACATAGCCGTGGACTGGAAGAACAACGAGACGATTTGGATAGGTACAGGCGAAAGTAACTCAAGCCGCTCTTCCTACTCAGGAGTTGGAGTATATAAGAGCACCGACGGAGGCAAAACCTGGCAACACATGGGCCTCGACGATACGCACCACATCGGCAAGGTCATCCTGCATCCGTCAAACCCAAATACAGCCTGGGTGGCAGCACTCGGACACCTGTACTCGCCTAACAAAGATCGCGGCGTGTACAAAACAACCGATGGAGGCAAAACGTGGAAAAAGACACTGTACCTGGATGAGAACACAGGGGCCATTGACCTGCAGGTAGACCCCAAAAACCCAGACAATGTATACGCGGCTATGTGGCACCGAGAGCGCCGCGCCTGGAATTTTGTAGAAGGGGGCAAGTCCTCTGGTATCTTCAAATCAACGGATGGTGGCAATACCTGGAATGATATCAGCACAGCAGCCAGCGGATTCCCTGATAATGAGAATGTAGGCCGGATCGGCCTGAGCCTGTTCCCGGACAACCCCAACATTATGTATGCGCTGGTGGATAATTACGACCGCCGCCCGATTCAGAATGATGGTGAAAAGCCTGAAATGCTGGATAATGACCTGTTCAAGGGAATGTCGGCGGAAGAATTTTTGAAGCTGGATGATAAGAGTCTGAATGCTTTCCTTGACAATAACCGTTTCCCGCAGGAGTATACAGCCAAGAGCTTGAAAGCCCAGGTGAAGAGCGGCACCTTAAAGCCTGAGGCCCTGACAGCCTACATCACTGACCCAATCGCAGAGACTTATGCTTCTGAAGTAAAGGGTGCCGAAGTATACCGCACCGACGATGGCGGCAAATCCTGGAAGAAAACCCACGACGATTTCATCAACGACATGTACTCCAGCTACGGCTACTATTTTGGCGTGGTGCGCGTGGCTCCTACTGACCCGAACAAGATTTACATTCTGGGGGTGCCGCTGCTTTTATCGGAAGACGGTGGCAAGACCTTCCGCAACATCGAAGGCGACAATGTGCATTCAGACCACCAGGCCCTGTGGGTAAGTCCGGACAGGCCCGGCTACCTGATAAATGGAAATGACGGCGGTATTAACATCACCTACGACGACGGCAAAACCTGGCATTATGCCAACGCCCCGGCTGTGGGTCAGTTTTATTCAGTAGCTGTGGACATGGCAAAGCCTTACAATGTGTATGGCGGGCTGCAGGATAACGGTACCTGGTACGGCCCCAGCAATTACGAGTACAGTACGGAATGGACAAGCAGAGGCAAGTACCCATACGAGCGCATTGGCGGCGGAGACGGTATGATGGTGCAGGTAGACTGGCGCGATAACAATATTGTATACCTCGGCTCACAGTACGGTAACTACACCCGCCTAAACAAGCAAACAGGCGAGCGTACGTTTATCAAGCCAAGCCACAAGCTAGGCGAAACGCCACTGCGGTTTAACTGGGAGGCTCCCATTCACCTGAGCCGCCATAACCAGGACATCCTGTACTTTGGCTCCAATAAATTTCACCGCTCGATGAAACAGGGCGAAGAAATGGAAACCCTCTCCGGCGACTTAACCAATGGAGGCCGAAAAGGAGATGTCGGCTATGGCACTATAACAACGATAGATGAATCGCCGAAGCGGTTCGGGCTGCTGTATACCGGCTCGGATGATGGCGTGGTTCAGGTGTCGAAAGACGGAGGCTACACGTGGAGCCGTATTTCTGACAAACTGCCGCAGAACCTGTGGGTATCTACGGTAGTGGCCTCCAATCACCAGCAGGACCGGGTATACTCTTCCCTGAACGGCTACCGCTGGGATGATTTCACGCCTTACCTGTACGTGTCTGAAGACAATGGAAGGAAGTGGGAGCGCATCGGCTCGAATCTGCCGCAGGAGGCGATAAACGTAGTAAAGGAAGACCCGAAGAACCCAAACCTGCTGTATGTGGGCACTGACCACGGCCTGTACATTTCCCTGGACAGGGGCAAGACCTTCACTGCTATGAGCAAAGGCATGCCAGCGGTAGCAGTGCATGATGTAATGGTACACCCACGGGAGAATGAACTGATAGTAGGTACTCATGGGCGCTCAATTTACCTGTCAAACGTGGAACATCTGCAGCAGCTAACACCAGAGCTCATGAACCAGCAGTTGCACCTGTTCACCTTGAAGCCTGTGAACTATAACGAGCGCTGGGGCCAGAAGTGGGGCGCCTGGAGCGAACCAACAGTACCAGAGCTTGCCATTCCGTTCTACACCAATAGCGCCGGCAACACTACTATCCGCATCAGAACAGACAAGGGGCAGGTACTGCAGCAGATGCAGGACCAGAGCGAACGCGGTCTTAATTATGTGACTTACAACTTATCTGTAGCAGAAGCCAACGCCAAAGCGTACGAAGCCGCCCTGAACAGTGCGAAGAAAGAAGGCGACGAAGCCGTGAAAGTAAAGCCGTCAGAGAACAAAGTAATATACCTGCAGCCAGGCAAGTATACCGTTGAGGTAGAAACAGCCGGCGGCACCACAAAAACGCAGGAATTCACTATCAAAGCACCAGAAAAGCGAAGCAGAGGATAGTCAATAATACATCTATTTTTTCAAGGGCAACTTATAAAAGCTGCCCTTGTTTTTTGTAGGACGATACAACACTCACATGAAGCTCCTTCTATGGCGTTATATCAAATCACCTAAAGCACGTCCATAGTTTCTTTGCTTTTCCTGATGTACAGGGTCCAACCTCCCTTACCCCTCCTGAGGGTGCAGGGGCTCCCTTTAGAGTCCAAGGAGGGGAGTCTGCTTCATCAAGTCACCAAGGGCTTTTTCCATTGTTGAGCTACTTATTACTGAAGTCTGCTAGCACGGAGTGAATGTGTTTCCAGTCTTTGGGTTGAGCGCCTTGTAAATTTCCGGTGCCACGCCAGTGGCAGCCGTAAGGCAGGAAATATACACAGCGCGATGCCCGAAGACGAGGCCTCTCGGCCTTGAGAGCACAGTGCAATAGCAATGAACAGTAGGCTCAATGCCGCTGGACAACCTGTTGCTACGGCAGATTAGACAAAAAAGAATACATTTTTTATAACACCTTACAACCTTTCGCCCCTTACCTGGGTCACCAAAACAGGAGGGCTGCACAAGTCAGAAACACAGGCCTTGCTACAAAACATGGTTTCATCACAAAATTCATCAGTATGAAAAAAAGCCTTATACCCGTTTTACAGCAAGTGTTCTTTTTGCTTCTTTTCCTCCCAGCCCTGCTGCTTAGCTCCTGCTCCGACGACTGCGACACCACCATCACCTATACGGTACAGGAGCCGGTGTACATGATGC
This sequence comes from Pontibacter toksunensis, assembly GCF_042686245.1. Lineage (NCBI taxonomy): Bacteria > Pseudomonadati > Bacteroidota > Cytophagia > Cytophagales > Hymenobacteraceae > Pontibacter > Pontibacter toksunensis. The sequence continues at coordinate 106,298 of NZ_JBHUOX010000015.1, forward strand.
GGGCAGAACTAAGAAGCTCCTTCAAAATCAACGGTCCACGAGTATTGGAGTCGCCAGGCAAGATCTACGCGAAAGGGAACTACCTTTTCATCAACGAGATGAACGAAGGCATTCATATCATAGATAATTCAAATCCGGCCGCACCACAAAACATCAACTTTGTCCGGATACCAGGCAACATAGACATGGCCGTGAAGGGCAATATCCTGTATGCGGACAGCTATATAGACCTGGTGGCGCTGGACATCAGCAATCCGCTGGATGTAAAACTGGTGAACCGGGTCGAGAATATTTTCCCGGCATACAGCATGCTGGTGAACGACACTGCCAGCGTATTTATCGCCAGATTTGAGGAGAAACAGATCACAGAAGCTTACGACTCAGACTGCAATGGCAACACTGGTAGAGGCAGATGGGGCGGTTGGTTCGCTTTGCAGAATGACTCCAGAGGCTCTTTTAACTCCGCAGGTGCAGTGCCCGCATCAGGGAGTGCCGGAAAAGGTGGCTCCATGGCAAGATTTACGATCTCAGGAAACCACTTATACACGGTGAGCCTTTCCCACATGCAACTCTTTGACATCAGCAACGAGGCCAACCCGCAGGCAGGGCAGAAAATCAGCATGGGCTGGGGCATCGAAACAATCTTCCCCTACAAGGACAAACTCTTTATAGGTACCACCACCGGCATGCAGATCTATGACAACAGCAACCCTACCAGCCCGGTGCACCTCTCCACCTACGCCCACGTCAGAAGCTGCGATCCGGTAGTGGTAGAAGGAGACCTGGCCTGGGTGACGCTGCGCTCTGGCAACGCCTGCGCCGGCTTCACGAACCAACTGGAGGTAATCAACGTCAGCGATGCACGAAACCCAAAGCATATCAAAACATACCCGATGCAGAACCCGCACGGATTGGGCATCGACAGGTCTACGCTGTTCCTTTGCGAGGGTGAGTATGGGCTGAAAGTATTTGATATACAAGACCACCTGAAAGTAGACCAGAACCTGAAAACACATTTCAAAGGGATGGATGCTTACGACGTTATTCCGCTGGGGAACACGCTGCTGATGATTGGCAAAGATGGCCTGTACCAGTACGACTACAGCAACCTCAGCCAGATAAAGCTGCTCAGCAAAATACCTGTAATGCGCAAGGACATCTAAATGAAAAGAAAGTCACTACTCCTTACCCTTTTTTACTACCTGGTAATAGCAGGTTTTTCTACAGCCCAGTCACAGGAAAACACCCTCAAACTGCCTCCTACACTACCAGATGCCCCAAAACGTTATGCGGGCATGGTTGAATTCGGCTTTCTGTACGGCAAAACAGGAAGCACAGACCTCAGCTCTTCCGTTGCCTCTCCCACGGTGCAACTGTTCAGCGGCTATCGCTTCCATAGGATGTTTGTTTTAGGCGGCACTTTGGGCATGGATTTTTACGACAATGTGCTGATTACTCCGATAGCACTTGGATTGCGCGGAGAGCTTTTTGATAGCAGGGTAAGCCCGACGTATGGACTAGACCTGGGCTACAGTGCCACCTTTCTAAGTGATGAGGACGAGCAGCAGAACCACGACGGTGGCTGGATGTTTAGCCCTTCCGCAGGTATAAGCGTGCAAACCGGCAACAGCACGGCCTTTACGTTTGGCGTTGGCTACAAAGCCCAAAAAGCAAGGACGGAAACCACCTGGTGGGGCGGCGGCAGAGCAGAACAAAAGATCAACTATAAGCGCCTGTCGTTGCGCATGGGCTTCATGTTTTAGCAACCGTATGTAGGCAAACAGCTTATAAAACAAAAAAAGGAGCACTGCGAAATCGGTGCTCCTTTTTTTGTTGATGCTATACAAGGCTGATGCGGCTTTATTTCTGCCCCATCGCATAGTTAATCCCGCCCCACATGTGCTGCAGGAATACCGGGTTGCTGTAGCTTTCTTTTGTATGGCCCAAGCCCGTATAAAAGGCACGGCCGCCATCAAATTCGTGATACCAGATAATGGGGTGATTTTCACCGTTCTCGCCCCCCTGGTAAGTGGATTCATCTAAAGTTGCCAGTACGTTTACGTCCGGGTTGATGTTCTTGTAGTTGTAGAGCTCGTCAAAAATTTCCCAGTTATCAGGCAAATGGCTTGTGGAGGCATGGCTTTTATTGTTTACCCTGACAGTGGCCTTCTGCTGCTTCGGATGGCTCAGGAAATAAGCGCCTACCAGCTTGTTATACCACGGCCAGTCATACTCCGTATCAGCCGCCGCATGTATGCCTGCGTAGCCGCCTCCGCTCTGAATATATTTCATAAAAGCCTCCTCCTGCTGTGCGTTCAACACATCCTGCGTGGTACTTAAAAACACAACGGCATCATAATTCCGCAGCGAATCCGGGTTAAAGTAGGCTGCATTCTTTGTCGTGTCTACCACCACATTGTTTTCATTTCCTAACTTCTGAATAGCAGCGATGCCATCAGGTATAGATTCGTGGTAAAAACCACTAGTTTTCGAAAAAACCAGGATGCGGGATGGATCGGCATTTTCTTCTTCAGCTGCTACCACGGGTGCCTGTGGCTTGGTGGCAGAGGAGGAGCAGGACTGTACACCGCAGGCAGCCAGCAGTGTAAATCCGAAAAGAATCAGTTCTTTTTTCATGTTTAGGCGAATAGCTTTAATGAGATAAGACATAAACTTAGTTTTTTAGATTATCAAATGAAAGACTTTAACGGTATAGTTCAGCCATAATTTGCCTGCTGTTTTTGCTCTTAATCTGGTAGCAAGGACCAACTCAAGTGCAGGTATGTTTTTCATACAACAGGCTCTTTCCTTTTCTAAACTATAATCCGGCTACTTTAGAATGTCTTTTGCTTTTGGGAGCGCCAGCAGTGCCCACTCCCGGTGCATCTTGCCGGAGTAGTGCAGGCCATCGCTGGCTATGTAAGATAGGTCAGGGGCAAGCGTTCGTGAAAGCGGCGTAATATTAATAAACTCCACACCTGCCTTTTGCGCCACCTCTTTGGCCACCGCATTAAAAGCATCTATCTCTGCGGCAATCTGCTCCCGGTCCTGGTTCCGCCCGAAAGGCGTGGCACCCCAATCCGGTATAGACAGTACCAGCACACGCTTTGGATCCCCTTTCGCCAGCCGTATAGATGTATTCAGCAGTTGGGTGAACTCTGTGCGGTAAGTAGAAAGTGGCTGCCCGCGGTACTGGTTGTTCACGCCTATCAGCAGAGAAACCAGGTCGAACGTTGGTTTCAGGTCTGCTTCGGCAATGGCACCGGCTAGTTGTGAGGTAGTCCAGCCGGTGCGGGCAATCGTTACTGGGTTGCTTATCTCCACGCCCTCTTTCCGGAGCAGGTCTGCCAGTTGCATCCCCCACTGGTCTGTTGCCGGCACACTTTCTCCTATAGTATAGGAGTCGCCTAAAGCTAAATAGCTGTAGGTGTTATCGCTGGATGGTGCTGGCTGATTGGCGGGTTCGGGTGTGTCTTTATTACAGGAAGACAGAGCGATGCCCAGCAGTATAAAGCAGAAAATAATACCTCGATGCATACGTAATTCTATTGTTTCACCTGTATATACTCTGTTAGCTGCTTTTCAGATTGACCTTCAGCTCAAGCACACCATGTGTGGCGATTTCTGGTTGATTAGCAGTAGAAATATTTTACACCTTTTTAAAAAAAGCGCTGCCTTCTGTGCACGCTCAGGAGCAAGAAAGGCAAAAAAAATTTTTTTTACCAGCCTCAATATTTAGCCTCAAGCATTATTGTGCTGTGGCATTTTGGACAAAAATACGGGAAGCAATAAATGTTACCAGCATATAACACAGGATACTCTTTTCACAAATATGCATTCCGTAAAGACAAAAGAACCACCATCGGCTACAGCTCTTTAAATATGAACTTTAAAAAGTTATAGTTACCCGCTTCAGATATGTTTCCTTTGCTCTTCTCCGGTTTCTTATTTTCTTGCTACTATCCCAAAAAGCAGCCAATGCTTTCCCATGCTGCGAAAGGCCTTTACTGCCCATAAAAGTCCAAAAACCCTCCTGATAATAAAGCCGTTAATGGAGCATTCATGATTTGCAGGCCCCTCTGTATATACCTGCCATTATAGAACTTCAACATTATCAATTTCACATTTTAAACTACTCTTACCTCAAATGAGAGATTAAGTACAATTAGACAAACCTTTAACACATCTCACCTTATGAAGTTAATTTTATCTTGCATTACTGTTTTGTGCCTGTTTGCAAACAGCGTTCTTGCACAGGTTACCATAGACCAGGAACTGAAGCAGCACCTGCAGACTGTGACCGGATCTGTAGGCGTGATCGTGACGTTCCATGGCAACTCCGCTCCTTCTCCTGCAAACCTGGCGCTTTTGAATTCCATAGGCATTACGAAAGGCGTGTCCTTCAAAGCACTTCCTATAGCAGGTGTGCTGGCAACAGCGGCTCAGGTAGAAGGCCTGGCTAACAGCGCTGATGTGAAGTCAGTTTTTTTAAACAAGGAGCTCAACTTCTTAAACTATAACGGCACCAACCTGACCGGCGTGCGCAGGCTGAGAGGCGACAAAGTAATGACAGCCCGGAATAACGGTTTGCCTGTATCCGGCAAGGGCGTTGGCGTGGTTATCAACGACAGTGGCGTAGACGGCACTCATGATGATATTAAACTGGGAACGCACCTGGTGCAGAACGTAATGGGCACAACCAACCTGAACAGCCTGAGCTCGCTTTTGCCTGTAACGTACCTGGAGAATGTTCCGAACACAGATACTAACTCGGGCCATGGTACGCACTGCGCCGGTAGCGTAGGCGGCAACGGCGCTAAGTCGAGCGGCATGTATGAAGGGGCTGCTCCGGGTGCTGATTTGATTGGATATGGCTCCGGTGGCGCTTTATTTATCTTAGACGCCATTGGTGGTTATGACTATGCCCTCACCCACCAGTATGAGTATGGCATTCGGGTAATCAGTAACTCCTGGGGTACTTCCGGCGATTTCGATCCGACCAACCCTGTGAATATTGCTTCCAAAATAGCCTATGACCGCGGTATAGTCTCTGTTTTTGCAGCAGGCAACGAAGGTCCCGGCTCAGACACACACAACCCTTACGCCATTGCGCCTTGGGTAATATCGGTAGGTGCCGGCGACAAGTATGGCCGCTTAGCTGATTTCTCCTCCAGGGGAGTGAAAGACGAAAGAGGCACCTTCACCATAGACGGCGAAAGCTGGACCTATGAAAACAGGCCGACCATTGTGGCACCGGGTGTTGACATCGTTTCTACCAGAGTCGTTGCACCTGTTACCAGTTTGTCTGCCCAGCAGGACGTAGAGGGCCTTGAGCCGGCACACGTTCCTTTTTATGCCCACATGAGTGGTACTTCTATGGCTACACCGCACACAGCAGGTATTATTGCCCTGATGCTGGAAGCCAATCCTTCGCTTTCTCCTGCTCAGGTAAAAGACATCCTGCAGCGAACAGCCACTAACATGCCAAGCTATGCCCCCTGGGAAGTGGGTGCTGGCTACGTAAATGCTTACGCCGCTGTAGACCACATCTTCAGAAACACGCCCTTTGGCTCCAGCCTCAACCTGACCAGGAGGTTTAACAGCAACATTAATACGGCCACGGTGAAAGAAAACTTCACCATTGACTACAACCCCTTACTGGTGGCCACCAACCAGAAAAGTTTTGTGGTAGCAGAAGGCACAACAGGCATTGAAGCTAAGATTACATCAGGAGGTGCAGCAGGCTTAACAGGTAATCCTGTCAACCTCATCCTCATTGCACCCGATGGCGCCGAATACCGCTCTGGCATACCTGTTCTTTTTGCCCAGTCCTTTGACAGAGGCATGGCTGTTGCAGCACCAATGGCAGGAACGTGGACTTTGAAGATTGAAGGCCTGCAAGGCGTGGCGCTGCCGGAAACTATCACAGGCAACATTGCCTCCATGCAACTCACAGGCTCCACTGGCCTGAGCGACATTGCAGGTCACCCGGCAGAAGCTTCTATTAAAATGGCGGTTAGCTCCAGACTTGCTGATGGACTGGGCACTGGATTCAAACCGGATGAACTTCTGAAAAGAATACAGTTAGCTGATTACCTGATGATGGGTCAGGCGGTACGTCAGTTCATCCCGACAACTGGTATCGCATCTTTCAAAGACGTTAGCGGCAATGAGTTGCTGCTGTCAGAATCTGTAACGGCAAAAGGTGCAGCTTTAAGAGACCGCACGCACAGTTATAATGGTGTGATGCTGACAGATGGATCTGGCAAGTTTAACCCGAATGGCAGTGTTAACAGAGCCAGTCTGGCTTATACACTTGTTCAAAGCCTAGGCCTGCAGGAGCATGCCCTGGAGCGTAATGGCAAAGCGGTAACAGTTACGGTAGACGGCAAAGCCATTCCGGTAGAAGATGCCAAGGATATACCGGAAGGTCTGGAAGGATACGTGAGTGTGGCACTGGACATGGGCTTAATCAACGCGTTTTACACTGTAACACAGGGGCCACTTGACCTGTACCCTACCCTGCACGCTACGTTTAAGCCGCTGCAGAATGTAACACGCGCTGAGTTTGCAGTAATTATAACCCGCACCCACGCCAGTTGGAACTCTGCCGCACAGCCACTATCTGACAGCAGCACCTCTGGCTTACAGGCAGCAGGCCAGCAGTGGACGCAGAACCTTACTTACCCTAATCCTTTCTCTGAGTCTACCACCATCACCTATGCAGTGGAGCAGGATGGTTTTGTGACAGTAGAAGTGTTTGATATCCTGGGCAAGAAATTAAACACCTTGGTGTCAGAAGCGAAAAGCGCCGGTCAGCACAAGGTGCAGTTTAACGGTGGCAACCTGCCAGACGGAACCTACCTGTACCGCATCAACACAGGTGGCAAAATATACACAAACAGGATGGTGATTACGAGGTAATCAGCTCCTTATCATACATACAAAAGCGGCTGTCTCAAATAAGGGGCCGCCGCTTTTGCTTTAGTATCTCCAGGATTAGCCGAATGCAATTGCCACAAACGTGAACCCATCCCTACCACTCCGATGAGGAGAATTTACTCCTATAGCGAAGAAAGAAGCTTCAGGAGGTTTACACATAATTTGAGATTGACCGGCAGTCTTACTTGCTGGTGAAAACATACAGCAAGGGCAGCAGGGCTTCTTCATCCAGATAAACTTACTCATGGAGATTAAGCTAGAAGCAACATAATGAATTTGAAGTCAATATCTATCTGCACGGAGTGAAAGTGATTCCAGTCTTTGGGTTGAGCGCCTTGTAGTTGTTGCGGTGCCGAACGAAGTGAGGCAGCCGAAGCAGCGCGGAGGCAGCTTCAAATACACAGCGCGATGCCCAGAGACGAGGCCCCTCGGCCTAGAGAGCACAGAGAGATAAGATGAAACAATAGGCAAGCTGCCACTGGATAAGCCGTCACTACAGCAGATTAGATAGAAAGGAATGGTATCAAGTTTTACTAAAAAAAGTACGCTATGAACTGTTAAAAAAGGAGGCCCTCCATAAATGAAGGGCCTTCTACTATTTACTTAAGTCAAATTTTACTACCTACCAGCCGTCACTTTCGAATCAGCTAAATGGCTTGACTTCCCTTTCCAGAGTTGCTCCATTTCCTCCAGGGATTTCCCTTTCGTTTCAGGAATCATCTTCCATACAAACAGGAAGGACAGGAGACTCATGAAGCCGTAGAAGCCGTACGTAAAAGCGCCGCTGAATTCCATCATCGACGGATAAGTGGCAGATATGAAAAAGTTGGCGGTCCACTGTGCCGCAACGGCAACAGCCACAGCTTTACCCCGGATTTTATTCGGGAAAATCTCCGATATCAATACCCAGCAAATTGGCCCCCACGACATCATAAAGGATGCCGTGTAGATGATAATGAACACTAGTGTGCTGATGCCGATGATCTCAAAGTAGGCAAGTCCGGCAATGGCAAACATACCCACTGCCATACCAATAGAGCCGACCATCAACAGCGGCTTTCTTCCCCATCTGTCCACAGTCAAAATGGCGACTACCGTAAATATTACGTTAATCACACCCATTACCACAGTTTGCAGCAGGGAGGCGTCTTTACCTGCTCCCATACTTTCAAAAATCCGCGGCGCATAGTATAAGGCAACGTTAATTCCGACAAACTGCTGGAAAACAGATAGTAGAATTCCTATCACGATAACGGTCTTTCCGTAAGAAAACAGCTTGCCGGAATGATGCTCCACCGTATTCTTAATTTCCGAAAGGATTTCTCTCGCACGGTGTCCACCATTCACTTTTGTCAGGATTTGCAGGGCTTCTTCATCTCTACCCGCCATGCTCAGGTACCTTGGCGTTTCAGGAACAAAGAACAGCAAAACCCCGAACAGGCCTGCCGGAATCGCTTCCGAAAGGAACATCCGTCTCCAGCCTACACTGTTCAGCCACTCCACAGACTCCCCACTGGCAATTCCCCAATTAACGAAATAAACCACCAGCATTCCGAAGATGATGGCAAACTGGTTTAAGGAAACCAGTCGGCCACGCATGTTCGCCGGGGCTATCTCACCAATGTATACCGGGACTACAGCGGAGGCCAGACCTACACCTATTCCTCCTATTATCCTGTAGAAGTTGAACATGTAGAGCAAGCCCATAGTAGGTTCGCCCTCGTTAAAGAACAAAAATTCCGGGTAACCTGACCCCAGGGCAGATATAAAAAACAGGATGGCCGCCAGGATCAGGGTTTTCTTCCGGCCTATGCCCGAAGCGAAAACACCTGAAATGGCGCCGCCTATGATACATCCAATCAGGGCGCTGGAAATAGTAGCCCCATGTACCCAGGTGCTAAGCCCCAGACTATCTACCAGGTAGAGTTGCACTGATCTTTCTGCGCCTGAGATAACGGCAGTATCGTACCCAAAGAGCAGGCCACCTAGCGTGGCAATCAGCGTAATACCGGCGATATAAGGAATGTTTTGTCCCGCCGTTTCTTTTTCGTTCTTTATCACAAGTAACAGGAAAAGGGTGTACTAAAAGAGATTAGTGGCTTAGATATAGCGGTTGATCACGTTCTCCAGGTACTCCTGTCTTCCGCTCTTCACCTCTGGCTCACCGTTTTCAACGGCATATTGGCGCAAGTCCTCCAGCGTCAGCTGGCCTTCCTCAAATGCCTTGCCTTTGCCACTATCAAAAGAAGCATAGCGATCCTGGCGTACTTTTTTATAATCTGATTTCTGTAGGATATTATCAGCAGAAATAAGCGCTCTGGCAAATGTGTCGGCACCACCGATGTGGGCGTAGAACAGGTCAGCCGGATCAGTAGAGTTTCTCCTGATCTTCGCGTCGAAGTTGATACCGCCGCCCTGTACGCCACCGGCCTCCAGGAACACCAGCATAGCCTCTGTCAGTTCGTTCAGGTTGTTCGGGAACTGGTCTGTGTCCCATCCGTTCTGGTAGTCGCCGCGGTTTGCATCGATAGAACCAAGCAAACCTGCATCAGCAGCCACCTGTAGTTCGTGCTGGAACGTATGGCCAGCCAATGTAGCATGGTTTACTTCTATGTTGATTTTAAAATCGTCCATCAGGTCATACTTGCGCAGGAAGCCGATAACAGTAGCAGAGTCGTAGTCGTACTGGTGCTTGGTTGGCTCCATTGGCTTTGGCTCAATAAAGAACGTTCCTTTAAAACCTTGCTTGCGCGCATAGTCTTTTGCTGTGTGCAGGAAACGGGCCAGGTGGTCCTGCTCACGCTTCATGTCTGTGTTTAGCAACGTCATATAACCTTCACGACCACCCCAGAACACATAGTTCTCGCCATCCAGCGCGATGGTAGCATCCAGAGCCGCTTTTACCTGTGCAGCTGCATGTGACAGTACATGGAAATCAGGGTTAGTAGAGGCACCGTTCATGTAGCGTTGGTGCGAGAAAACGTTAGCTGTTCCCCAAAGCAATTTCACACCACTCTCCTGCTGCTTCTGCCTGGCATACTCTACCATAGCCTGCAGGCGTCTTTCGTTTTCAGCAATGTCGTTGCCGTAGTCCACCACGTCCACATCATGGAAGCAGTAGTATGGCATGTTCATCTTCGTGATGAATTCGAAGGCAGCATCCATTTTGTCTTTTGCTCTTTCAACCGGGTCAGATTTCTCGTCCCAGGCAAATTGCAAAGTCGCGCCACCAAATGGGTCTGAACCGTTTGCATTGAAAGAGTGCCAGTAGGCTACTGCGAAGCGCAGGTGATCTTTCAGTGTTTTTCCGGCTACTACTTTGTTTTCATCATACCAACGGTACGCCAGTGGGTTATCAGATTCCGGACCTTCATACTTTATTTGTCCTATTCCTTTAAAATACTCTTTTTCTCCTATCAGTGGATTTGCCATAATTTGTAAGTTATAGTTCTGGTAATAATTATTTCTTGTTCAGTTGATCCATTAGAAACCCTCTCCACTCCTGGTAGATAGGCTCATATTCAGCAGTAGCTTTTGGCTCAATTAGCTTAACCGGCTTAAAGTTGCTGAAGGCCTCTTCCGGAGTGCTAAACACCGTAGAGCCAATACCTGCACCTAAAGCAGCACCCACACTACCATCGTTCTGGTAAAGCTCTACCGGCACGTTGGTAGCATCCACAAAAGCCTGCGCAAACAGCGGGCTCAGGAAAAGATTGGCCTGCCCCGCCCTGATAACCTGCGGGTTCATGCCATTCTCACGCATAATGTCCAGGCCATAGCGGAAAGCGAAGACGATGCCCTCCTGCACTGCCCTGAAAATATGGGCCTGCGTGTGCAGGTTCAGGTCGATGTTGTGGAAGTGCACGCCTACCATTTTATTGTTCAGCACACGCTCAGCCCCGTTACCGAAAGGAAGGATGCGCAATCCGTTGCTACCAATCGCAATCTTTTCCGCCGCTTCGTTCATGGACACATAGTCCTGACCGGCAGCGATGTTTCTTTTTACCCAGCTGTTCAGGATGCCGGTGCCGTTGATGCACAGCAGCACCCCTACCCGCTTCTCGTTTGTAGCATGGTTCACGTGCGCAAAGGTGTTCACTCTTGACTGCTGGTCATAAACCAACTGGTCGCTTACGCCATAGATGACACCTGATGTACCCGCTGTGGCGGCCACTTCTCCTGGGTTCAGCACATTCAGCGACAGCGCGTTGTTTGGCTGGTCCCCAGACTTATAAGTAACCGGGATACCCGCTTTCAAACCTAAAGAATCCGTAAATTCCTGCTTTACCCTGCCGTGCTCTGAAAACACTGGCTTCACCTCCGGTATAAGAGCCTTGTCGAATTTGAAGTACTGGATCACGTCCTCCGACAACGCATCTTTCTTAAAGTCCCAGAACACACCTTCTGACAAAGCAGAAGGGCTGGTGGTGATATCGCCGGTCAGTTTCATCGCGATGAAATCGCCTGGGAGCATTATTTTATAGATTCTGCTGTAAGTCTCCGGCTCGTTCTCTTTTACCCAGGCCAGTTTAGAGGCCGTGAAGTTACCCGGTGAGTTGAGCAGGTGCGACAGGCTTTTTTCATGACCTATAGCATCAAACGCTTTGTTGCCTATTTCCACCGCGCGGCTATCACACCAGATAATAGAGTCGCGCAGCACGTTCTGCTCTTTGTCTACCACCACCAGACCATGCATCTGGTAGGCGATACCGATGGAACTGATGTCCCCGGGATTATACTTCCCGGTTGCGTTTGCTTTGCGGATTGCCTGCTGGGCATGCTCCCACCACATTTCCGGCGACTGCTCCGCCCAACCTGGCTGAACAGAAGTGATGGCAGTTTCTGTGTCAGGATACTGCGCTGCCGCAACTGTTTTCTGCGACTGTGCATCTACTACCGACACCTTAATGGAAGAGGTACCTATGTCTATTCCTAGTAATAACATAATTGCTATGGTTTGAGCAGCTTATCCTTTTGTTTATACTCCCTATCAGGAAGATGCTGGTTTCTTATGCCAACGTTGGCATAAATTTGAAAATTTTTGTTTATATTAACAAGTGTTTACATGCTTAATATCGAATAAGTGTAGAAAAAACACCTTTTTTGTACCTGCGAATAATAAAAGAAGTTCTTTACATTTGTTTACTCCCATTTATGACATTTAGTAAAAGCCGTTGAAAAAAGTTACCATACAGGATATTGCCAAGGAACTGAACATCTCTTTTTCAACTGTAGCCCGCGCACTCAATGATCATCCGGCCATTAGTGAGGCTACTAAAAAGCTGGTGCGGAAAACAGCGCAAAGGCTGAATTACCGCCAAAATAAACTCGCCTCCTCCCTCCGCTCCGGCCATAGTAACACAATTGGCATTATGGTGCCCAGCCTGGATGTCAGTTTCTTTAGCTCGGTAGTGCATGGTATAGAAAAAATCATGAACGAAAACGGGTACAGCATCCTGTTGTATCAGTCGAATGAGTCTTATGAGAGCGAGAAGAAAGGTATAGAGACGTTTCTGAACTCAAGGGTGGCAGGCATCATAGCTTCTGTTGCGAAAGAGACACAAACACATGAGCACTTTGCTGAAATTCAGCGGCGACGCATCCCTCTCCTGTTTTTCGACCGGGCTCTTGAGGCGCTTCAGGTACCTTCTGTTACAATAGATGACTATAAAGGCGGTTTTTTAGCAACAGAGCATCTGATAAGGCAGGGCTACAAACGCATTGTGCATATCACGGCCGGGCAAACCATTGGTATCTTCAAAGAACGACTGAGAGGCTATGTGAATGCCCTGAAATTGTATGACCTGCCTGTAGACAAGAACCTCATCCTATACGGAGACTTCTCGCTTGACTTCGGCCGCCAGTGTGTTAAAGAACTTTATCAGAATAATATTCCTTTCGATGCTGTCTTTGCTCTGGAAGACTTTACGGCAATGGGTGCGCTGCAGCAGTTATTAGATTACAAAGTGCATGTGCCAGAGGAAGTGGGTGTGATTGGTTTTGCCAATGAATCTTTTGGTGCACTGGTTACTCCCGGTTTATCCTCTATTGATCAGCAAACAGTACATATGGGTGAAGCTGCCGCAGAGCTATTTTTAAAAATGCTGCGGTCTGAGGATTTATACAACAACCTTCCGGAACGCATCGTGCTGGCGCCACACCTAATCGCCAGAGCATCTACAGCACGCAGGGATAATTCCAAATTTTCCCGCCAGTACCCGCAGGAAAGCGAGGGGGAACAGCTTATATAAAAAATAAACCTCCGGAGCTCCCACTACATGTTCGGATGCCCCAGAGGTTTGATAAAAATAAGTTTATTACTTCGCAGCAGTTTCCAGCACCGCATTATAAGCCGGCTTCGGCTGGTACTGGCGATCGAACAGCATCGGATAACTCGTGCGCCCACGGATTGGCCAGTTGTTCAGCCAGGAGTCGTTGTCGGTCACACCCCAGAAGGTCACCCTGTCTATCTTGTCGCTGTGCTTTCTGAACAGCGCAAACAAATCAGCATAGCGCTGTGCCAGTTGCTGCTGTACAGAATCCGGCAGGCCTGTGGTGTACACGTTAAATTTTTCATCAAAGTCAAAGGTAGCGTCGATGTCCGCTCCTGCCCTGCCGCTTGGGTTAGGCAACACATCAATGTCTACTTCGGTGAAGGAAACTTTCACGCCGAGATCAGAGAAAGCTTTGATGCTGGCCTCAACTTCCTCTAAAGCAGGAGACTTTATGCCATAGTGCCCCTGCATACCGATACCATCCACTTTGATGCCCTTTTCCTGCAGGCTGCGCACGAGGCGTACCGCGCCTGCACGCTTCTCTGGTTTCCATAGGTTGTAGTCGTTGTAATACAGTTCCATTTCCGGGTCTGCCTGGCGGGCAAACTCAAAGGCCTTTTGCAAATAGTCTTCCCCGATGATCTGCATCCACTTAGACTGCCGCAGTGTGCCGTCGTCGTTCAGCGCTTCGTTCACCACATCCCAGCTGTCGATCTTGCCTTTATAGCGCCCGGCCACCGTTTTGATGTGGTCTTCCATGCGCTTCAGCAGCACTTCCCTGCTCACCGGGTTACCCTGTTCATCCTCGAACACCCACTTTGGCGTTTGGTTATGCCACACCAGCGCATGCCCCACTACAAACATATCGTTCTTCTCGCCTAAAGCTACGTAGTTGTCGGCAGGTTCGAAGTTGTAAGCGTCCGGCTGGGGGTGTACTGATTCCCACTTCAGGAGGTTCTCCGGGCTGATGGTGTTAAACTCCTTCTCTATAAGCGCGACACCCTGTGCATCCATATTATTTACCTGCCTGCCATTTAAAGCAGCGCCAACATAAAAGTCATCCTTAAACGCCTCTTTCAAAGTAACAGGTGCAGCGGTTGCAGCCTGTTCTGCGGTGGCCATGTCGGTGGTTGCCTGGTTAGAATCAGCGCAGGAAGTTGCCAGGCAGGCAGCTATGAGGGAAGGAGCAAGTAAGGCTCTGGAAGATTTCATAGTTCGATGTTTTATAATGTTCTGTTTTTAAGGTCGCTTTCTGTTGATTAAAATCCGATGGAGTTACCGCCATCTACTGGCAGCACAGTGCCGGTGACATATTTTGCTCCTTCTGTGGCGTAAAAATAAACAGCGTCCGCCACATCTGCCGGCACGCCCAGTTTGCCCATTGGTGTCCGGGAAAGCACTTTGTTCTTGCGCTCCGGGTCATTGTTCAGTGCTTTCGCCGACATGTCAGTCGCAATAAAACCAGGCGCCACGCAGTTTACCCGGATACCTTCCGGAGAAAGCTCTACTGCCATAGCTCTCGTCATGCCTTCAATAGCCGACTTGGAGGCGGTGTAGGCAATCACCTTCGGAATACCGTACTGCGAGGCCATCGAGCTGATGTTCACGATAGCTCCTTGCTTCTGCGGCAGCATTACATTCACTACTTCCCTGCTCAGTGAAAAAATAGCAGTCACGTTGGTGAGAATTATCTTCTGGAAGTCTTCGTCCGTTACCTCTGTGAAAGGCTTTTTCATGTTGATGCCGGCATTGTTCACCAATATGTCAATCCGGCCAAATTCATTGGCTATACTTCGCACCAGTTCCGGTATCCCCTGCAGGTTACTTAAATCAAATGAAATGGTAGAGCATAAGTCTCCGAAGGCCTCTTTGGCAGCATCCAGCTTTTCCTGATTGCGGCCAATAACAATGGTGCGGATGCCGTTCTGTACAAACTTTTCAACAACAGCATAGCCAAGCCCCGAGGCTCCCCCGGTTACAATGGCTACCTTTTGTCCTGATGTGGTGTTTTCGTTCATGTTCTCTTGTATTATATGTCTTCCCTTTGAAAGCTGAATCTCTATAATGCTATATGCCGGGCACAAATTTAGGATCCAGCTTCATGAAGTAGTCCAAAGACTTTGTCGGTTTCTCCACTCCTTCTGGCAATGGTCTTTTGGAGAAAGTCTGGAAGTAAAGCAGTGTAGCATCGCGCCACCATTCAGCGTCCTTCTCCTGAATCTCCAGGAAAGTCTTTACGTGCCTGAACCGTTCCGGATCTACCTTTCCTTCCAATGCATCCCAAGTGCGCTGCATTTGCCGGACAGTATCCACCCCGCTCTGGTACCTGAGCGCCAGTTCATCCCATAGCGTTCTGCCGGATTCTACTTTGTAATCCCATGGCAGGTGGTGGAACCAAAGCAGGTATTTCTCCGGGGTCTTCTCCGGGTTGCTGAACTCTTCTTCCACAGGAGGGAAATACTGGGCTACCGCATTGCTCCCGGTTTTGGTACGGTCAAATCCCACACCGTTTTCATCTGCCTTATGGTAGTACACAGAGGTCCAGTCGGCGCGGTGCTTGTCCTTTATCCAGGCTCCGGGCCCGTAATGATGCGACCAGCCCATAATGTGGTGTAAGCCCAGTGGGGTCATATAATTCACCACTGCCTCATGCGAATTGAGCATCATGGTTTTAATAGCCGACACCACCTCTTCCTTATTTGAAAAGGTCATCTTGATCCATTCTTCGGCTATTTCCTCAGAGGAGAGGTAAGGATTCCACGCCAGCCGGCCAAACGCATACCAGTTAGCCTGCCCGAACTGGTGCCCGGTCCAGTTGCGGTCCGTTCCGATGTTGGCGACTCCAGCCATAGCAGACAGAGAATGGTTATCCAGGCTTCCGTCAACAACTTTTGCAACGGTAGAACCTTTGCCTTTTGCATAAGTATCGGCATCAAGCACTTCTTCCCACATAGGGGCCAGGTAGGCGAGGTGCGTCCCCTGCCCCAGGTATTCCTGCGTTATCTGGAATTCCATCATCAGCGGTGTTTCCGGCATAGCCCCGAAAAGCGGGTGGAAAGGCTCCCTTGGCTGAAAGTCGATAGCGCCGTTCTTCACCTGCACCAGTACATTGTCCCTGAACTTACCATCCAGTGGCTTGAACTCATTATAAGCCTGTTTTGCCCTGTCATCAGGCGCTTCGTGGCTATATACAAAGGCTCGCCACATCACAATACCCTTATGTGGCGCTACGGCATCTGCCAGCATGTTAGCGCCCTCTGCATGTGTTCTTTTGTAATTGTGAGGGCCGGGCTGCCCTTCAGAATCGGCTTTCACCAGAAAACCGCCAAAATCAGGAATATGGCTGTATATCTCACTGGCTTTATCTTTCCACCACTGCTGCACCTGCGGGTCAACCGGATCAGCTGTTTTAAGGCCGCCAATCTCTATTGGGGCACTAAACCGGGCGGTGAGGTAAACCTTCAGGCCGTAAGGGCGAAACGCATCAGCCAGGGCCTTTACTTTAATTAAGTATTCTTCTGTGAGCACCAGGGCATTGGCATTTACATTCGTCAGTACAGTGCCGTTGATGCCGATAGAGGCATTTGCCCGGGCATAATCGATGTACCGCTGGTCAATGTAGTCGGGCAACTTATGCCAGTCCCAGAGCGAGAAACCGGCATAGCCCCGCTCTACCGTTCTATCAAGATTATCCCAGTGGTTCAGCACCCGGTGCTCTGTCTTGGGGCTGCTGCTGATGGAAAGGCGGCTTATGTCCTGGGTCGTCTGAAGGAGCCTTAAGAAATGAAAGGAACCATACAGCACCCCCACAGCGGTGTTGGCGGCAATGGCCGTTACTTTCTTACCGTTTATAGTAGTGGATAGGATCAGGTAACCTTCCTCCCCTACTTCCTGCAGTTTATCATTGATGTTCAGGGAGCGAATCAGAGGAGAGCTTTCTGGTGTTCCTGCCACAATGGCTCCTTTACGGGTTAGCTTCTCCGTAAGTGGAACAGCTTTCCCCAACAGGCCATCAAGCCCCATTTTCAGTTCTTTTTCGGCGGCCAGCAAGGTCGGGGAATCACCGTCTACCAGAATCCCAGATATGGCTTTCCTATAATCTTTCAGCCTCGCGGCGTCATTTAGCTGGTCGTACCGTAACCACAGGCGGTATCCGTCTTCTGCATACAGGCTATTGGTTACCAACAGGAGCAACAGAAAGGGAAGAATAAAGGCAAACTTATTTCTCATATCAAATAATTGATGGCTGACAGCCTGATGCTTTTCAGCTATTGCATTTAGGTATAAACTTGTATCAGGATAAGGCTACATGCTATTGCAGCTATGCCTTTGGGTTGCGAAGAGAAGAGCCCCTTACAATCAAATCAGATCGTAGCGTGACTGTATTCGTTATGCTGATGTCAGACAAGGCGTCGAGGTAGTTAATAAGGCTTCTCACGGCCACCTCGCCCATCTCATAACCCGGGTAATTGATGGTGGTGAGGGCAGGCTCCACCACCCGCGTGATTGGATCGTTGTTGAAGCCGACAAGAGCAATTTCCTCCGGCACGGCTACTCCAGCCTGCTTCAGTGCTTTCATGCAGTTGACGGCACAGAAGTCATTGGCAACAAAAACGCCATCCGGCCTGGGAGACATTTCCAGGATCTGCTCAGCTGCTTTCACTCCCGCTTCTTCTGTCAGGTCATTCGTAATAATCAGGGACTCGTCAAAAGGCAGGCTGTTGTCTATCAACGCATACTTGTATCCTTTCAGGCGGTTGGCATACACGTTGATTTTAAGGTTTCCGCTGATGTGCACAATACGCTTGCAGCCCTGCTCAATTAAATGGGTAGTGGATTTATAGGCAGCCTGCACATTGTCTATCACAATACTGGTGCTTTGCTTGTGCTCCGCCACCCTGTCATAAAACAGCACAGGAATACCTTTTTTAAAGAAAGGCTCGAAATGGTTAATGTTTTCTGTGTCGTGCGCCAGGGAAACCAGCAAGCCATCTACCCGGCTGTTGAACATGGTTTTGGCATTGGCTATCTCTTTCTGTGCCGTCCCCATCGACTGGCTGATAATCAGGTTATAACCGGCCTCATTCGCCACCTTTTCCATACCGGCCATCACAGACGACTGAAAGTTACTGTTCAGGATAGGCACAATCACGCCGATGGTATTGGTGCGCTGCCGTCGCAGGTTACTGGCGAACATGTTGGAGCGATACCCAAGTTGCGTCGCCTTATCGAAGATCAGCTGCTTGGTCTTTTTGTTGACTGCCGGATGATCGTTCAATGCTCTGCTAACTGTAGTAGGCGATACCCCTACTCCTTTCGCTATATCATAAATAGTTATGTCTTTATCCATCGTATGCGCATGTTGAGCAGGGCTCTGAATCGGTTTCACTTTCTCCTGCATATAAGCTTTAACCCCATTGCTAAGTTTGTTCCTTCCTCAGAAGCCTTTCAACTTAGCATGTAAGGTGTATTTATCTATATTCAGGAGCAACAGTAGCGGCATGAACCACAAAAAATAAATCTGCTTGTGTTACTTTCTCCTCTATAGTATCTCTGCCGCGTACAAACAAATTTATGAAATCGGTTGCAATAACCAAAAAATATATTCATGTTTACAATAGTAAGCAATTACTTACTGTCTCATCCCTTTGACAAAGAATATTTTATAAGCATATTATTACACGCATATTGTCTGCAAGCGCTCATAAAACAACAAAAGTAAACGCTACCGCAGCCAAAGCATAAGGCCAACTGAAAGATTGGTTGCAACATGTTGAAACCACAAAGTAGTTACCTGAGACACAAAGACATCACAATTCTCTTGCAATTTTTCCAGAATTAATTAAGTTTAAAGTTATTTAAATAGAAAAGGAATGCAGCATATGGAAAACGCCATCAACAGGAGGAACTTCCTCAAAGCTACTGCAACAGGAGCACTAACCACTTCTCTGGGCATCAGTGGCTTCCCGACCATTGTGCCGGCATCTGTATTAGGTAAAAATGCGCCGAGTAACCGCATCAATGTGGGTGCTATAGGCACGGGCCGTATTTCCTTTGGCCATGATATGCCGGGAGTGATGCAATATGACACAGCCAGAGTAATGGCAGTTTGTGATGTTGACAGCAAGCGTGCCGAGGCCGGCAAGAAGTTTGTAAACGATTATTACACAAAGAAGAACGGGAAGGGGTATGATGGCGTATCGCTTTACACCGATTTCCGGGAGCTCCTGCAAAACAAAGACATTGATGCCGTCATCATCAGCACGCCCGACCATTGGCATGCTCCTATTGCCATTTTAGCAGCCGAGGCAGGAAAAGACATCTACATGCAAAAGCCGGCTTCTCTCACCATCAGTGAAGGCAGGGAGATGAGCAATGCTGTTCACCGGACTGGCCGGATTCTGCAGATAGGAAGCCAGCAGCGATCTTCGCCGCAGTTCCGCTATGCGGCTGAGCTGGTTCGGAACGGAAGGATTGGCCAGCTTAAAACTGTATCTATTGGTTTACCAGGTGACCCGGGCGGAAACGAGGAGCCACCGATGCCAATCCCCGAGAACCTGAATTACGACATGTGGCTGGGCACTACGCCCTATGTATATTATACTGAAAAGAGGGTACACCCCCAAGACAGCATTGAGGCCAGGCCAGGTTGGTTGCGTTGTGAGCAGTTTGGTGCCGGCATGATCACGGGCTGGGGCTCCCACCATATTGACAGTGCGCATTGGGCAATGGACACCGAATATACCGGTCCGATTGAGGTTTCAGGATGGGCAGAATATCCGGAATCGGGACTTTGGGATGTGCATGGTAAGTTCCAGACAGAAGCCTTGTATGCGAACGGGGTAAAGATGATTGTGAATAATGAGTTCGACAACGGGATTAAGTTTGAAGGCACAGACGGTTGGATTTTCGTTACCCGCGGGGATTATGCCGCTACAGCCAGTGACCCGGTGTCTAAGAAAAAAGGCAGCAAAGCGCTTACGGCCAGCAATCCAAAGCTAATAACTTCTGTTATCGGCCCGAATGAAATCCACCTGATGGAGAGCAAGGAACACCACGGCAACTGGCTGGAGTCCATCAAGAGCCGCCAACCTCCCATTGCCCCAGTGGAAGTTGGGCACCGCTCCTGCTCTGCCTGCCTTATCCATCAAATAGCCATGAAACTGAAGCGAAAAGTATACTGGGATCCTATTAAAGAACGCTTCAGAAACGACGACGAAGCAAACGCTATGCTGTCACGCCCGCAGCGTTCGCCGTGGGCTATCGGGTAGCGGTTCGTTTTCAGTTTTCAGATTCAACGAACTATATGAAGCTACTCTCCTACTTTGCCCTCTTTTGCTTCTTACTTTTCTCTACAACAGCCTTTGCCCAGGCACAGCCCAGCACGCAGGTTGACTGGAAAAAGGTAAACGTGCTGGTGTATACCAAAAACGGGAAAGGGTATGTGCACGACAACATCCCGCACGCTGTAAAAGCAATACAGAAGCTCAGCCAGGAGAAAGGATTTAAAGTAGATGTGACCGATGACCCGGCAGCCTTTACAGAAAAGAATTTAGCCAAGTATACTTTCCTCTTATTTCCCAGCACCAACAACGATGTGTTTGACACAGACGAGCAGCGGGTGGCTTTTCGCAGGTACATAGAGGCGGGAGGCGGCTTTGTAGGCCTTCATTCTGTTACCGGCACCGAGCGAAACTGGAAGTGGTTTAAAGCATTGGTTGGAGGCACTTTTTTATGGCATCCCAAATTCCAGCCTCTCAAAGTAAAAGTGATTGACAAGGACCACCCGACGGTACAGGGTTTGCCGGAAGTGTGGGAAAGAGCCGATGAATGTTATTTTTTGAAAGAACTGTATCCGGGAATAAAGGTAGTGATGGCGCATGATTTGAGTTCTCTGAACAAAGAGGAAGAAGACAAAATAAAACCTGCCTCCGTCCCATTTGCAGATTACTATCCCGCCGTATGGCATCAGAACTTTGACGGTGGTACGGTCTGGATAACCACACTGGGCCATGCCAAGGAATCCTATGAAGACCCCATGTTCATGAAGCATGTGCTGCAAGGAATGCAGTTTGTAGCGAGCCAGAGCAAAAAGCTTGATTTCACGAAATCTTATGCCACTGCCAGAGACACTCCACTTCCATAATCCAGCCATTTTTCTTCACCTATGCTAAAAGGAATCTCTACTTTAACATTTACAGCAACAGCTTTACTCTCTATGGCATCCTGTTCCACTAAAACACAGGAGGCAAACAAAGAAGCTATTGCAGCTAACACGGAGACAGAAGTGACTTCTTCAGACAAGATAAAACTCATCACCCTGGATCCGGGCCATTTTCATGCTGCGTTGCTGCAAAAGAGCATGTATGCCAATGTAGATCCGGTAGTACATGTATATGCGCCGGAAGGAGACGATGTGCAGGAACACCTGAAAAAGATTGAAGCCTATAATACCCGACAGGAAGATCCGACACACTGGAAAGAAGAAGTTTATACTGGTGAGGATTACCTGCAGAAAATGCTGGCTGAAAAAGCCGGAAATGTAGTTGTACTGGCTGGCAATAATCAGAAAAAGACGGAGTACATTAAAACGGCAGTAGACACTGGGTTGCATGTGCTGGCCGACAAGCCAATGGCCATAGACACTGAAAGCTTCCTGTTGCTGAAAGAGGCTTTTGCTTCTGCCGCAAAGAATGATGTGCTGCTCTACGACATCATGACAGAGCGCTATGAGATTACCACCATGCTGCAGAAGGAGTTTTCAATGCTGCCAGAGGTATTCGGCACCCTGCAGAAAGGTACTCCCACTGACCCGGCCATTACAAAGGAAAGCGTTCACCATTTCTTTAAGTATGTGTCAGGTATGCCGCTGAAACGACCTGCCTGGTTTTTTGATGTTATGCAGGAAGGAGAAGGCATTGTAGACGTGACCACGCACCTGGTAGACCTGGTACAATGGGAATGTTTCCCGGAGCAGGCCATCGACTATGAAAAAGACATCAAGATTACAGCCGCCCGCCGTTGGGCTACTAACTTAACCCCTGCCCAGTTCAAACAGGTAACTGCCATGGCTACCTACCCGGCCTACCTGACGAGAGACGTTGGGAAGGACAGTTTATTGGCGGTATATTCTAACGGTGAAATCAACTACCGGATAAAAGGTGTCAACGCGAAGGTATCTGTTATCTGGAATTACAAGGCACCGGAGGGGGCGGGCGATACGCACTTCTCTGTGATGAAAGGCACGAAAGCAAACCTGGTGATTCGGCAGGGGCAGGAACAAGGCTACAAACCACAGCTCTCTATTGAGCCTGCCAAGGACACTGATTTAGTTGCATTCGAGAAAACGCTGAAAGCAAACATGGCCACAGTACAGCAGAAGTATCCCGGGGTAGAAGTAAAAAAGGCTGGAGATGCCTGGATAGTTACTGCACCTGAAAAGTACCACAATGGCCATGAAGCCCACTTTGCGCAGGTAGCAGAAAAGTTTCTTCAGTACTTGGCTGCTGGCAAAATGCCGGAATGGGAAGTACCGAATATGATCGCCAAATACTACACCACAACCAAGGCGCTGGAAATAGCAAAGCAGAAAAGCAGCACTTCTTCAAGGAGATAAAATGCTATTGAAGAACCAAAACTTATTTGAAAAATCGTCCACTACACCTCATAAGCAACATGAAAAGCTCTCCATTTGAACGGCGCAAGTTTATCAGGGATACTGTTACAACAGCAGCCGGCCTGGCCATGTTTTCAACCGTGCCTCAAGCGATGGCCTTACCAGCTATGTCTGCTAAGCCTTTTACAGGTAGTCAGGAGAAGTACAGGGAGAACATAACAGCCCCTCGTATTCGCTTCTCCGTTATCGGGATGAACCACGGCCATATCTATGGCCAGGTAGAGGCCGTTAAGCGAGGCGGCGGGGAGCTTGTGTCCTATTATGCGAAGGAGCCTGAACTTTTAGAAGCCTTTGCCAAACGATTTCCCGATGCAAAGCTCGCCCGCAGCGAAAAAGAGATACTGGAAGACAAGTCTGTTCACCTTGTCCTCAGCTCTATTATACCTAACGAGCGCGCCCCGCTCGGTATACGGGTGATGCGCCATGGTAAAGACTATATGGCCGATAAGCCGGGTATTACTTCGCTGGAGCAACTGGCTGAGGTACGGCGCGTGCAGAAGGAAACAAAACGCATCTACTCCATTATGTACAGCGAGCGCTTTGAGAACAGGGCTACTGTGAAAGCAGGTGAACTGGTTAAGGCTGGAGCTATTGGTAAAGTGGTTCAGACTATTGGCCTTGGGCCACACCGCATGAACGCTAACGCGCGCCCTGAGTGGTTCTTTGACCGCAAGTACTTCGGTGGCATCATCACTGATATTGGCTCACACCAGTTCGATCAGTATCTATACTTTACGGGTACTACAAAAGCCGATATAGTGGCCTCGCAGGTAGGCAACATCAACCACCCTCAGTACCCAAAGTTCGAGGACTTTGGCGACGTGATGGTGCGTGGCGATGGAGGAACAGGTTATATTCGGGTAGATTGGTTCACACCTGACGGCCTGAAGTCATGGGGAGATGGGCGCCTGACGATCCTTGGCACAGACGGCTTTATAGAGATCCGCAAGAACATAGACATTGCGGGGCGCGACGGAGGAAATCACCTGTTTCTCACGGATCAGAAAGAGACGCGCTACATCGACTGCAGCCAGGTAGATCTTCCCTATGGCGAGCAGTTGGTGAATGACGTCATAAACCGCACCGAGACAGCCATGACGCAGGAGCATTGCTTTCTGGCTACAGAACTGGCACTAAAAGCGCAGCAACAGGCACAGGAAATCACTCTTAAGGCATAGCACTCCGGCAATTTTTCGTGCCGCCGAGCAAGCTACTAGCAACTGAAGGATTATTCAAGAAAGAAAGAAAAGATAGAAGCAGGATGTATTACAACTCCTGCTTCTGCATGGCTTATACATCTCAGCCACGCCACAATGCGCCCTGTCCACACCAAAAGAAATGTTTAGTTTTTCTTCCACCCACTTCTGCAAGGAGATCAGAAAATCCTAATTCGGCTGCTTACTACACCATATCCTATATGAAATGTATCAATATAAAAAAGCCGGGACCATAGTACGTTCTTGTATTTTATGGCTTTCTGCTGTTTTTAATATGGCTTTTCACCTGTTTCGCTGCAATTAACTGATTCTGTGCAACGTAAACATCAATTTCATGTCTTAACACCATTGTCGGTACACATATAAGAACTAGAAATTTTTTTTGGAGATTTAAATTAATTACCTATATTTCAAGTGCATAAATAATAATTGATTACTCACTTTAAGTATCACACCGAGATTCAACTTCATTTTAAACCTTAAGGAGATGTAAAACGGAAATAAGAAATATACACTATCCTAACCCTATACAATCGATTCCAAAGAAGAATTATCCATAAGGAAGATTAGAAAAAAAGTGATTCTGTTATATCATTCACAGTTTAAAGTATAGTCAGCTTAATTCCCTTGAAAGAGCAATAAGATGAACAGCCATTGTAAAGGCTTATACTTAGATGAAGCAAAAAGCCAAAAGCAACATAATTTTAAATGTATCAGCAAGATATAGTAGTAAGGACAGAATTTGTTGGAGTCAAAAATAAAGAGGTAGAAACATATCCAATCATTCCATTTACTTCAATAATAGTTTCATGATGCACAGGCAAATTAATATTGCTGTTACAACTGCAATCGATTCCAGAATAATTACTCTTTAATTATAAACAGAGGAAATATCATTAACTCGAGCTTTTTTGTTTACCAGTACCGCTTTAATATTCAAAATTTATCTCTGTTTCTCAATTCATTATTCATCTTAAACAAACCGTGCATGAAAAATTCTATACTCTTTTGGCAAGTCCGGCTTTGCCTCTTGCTAACCTGCATCGTGACGGGGAGCATGTTCTCACCGGCAGCATTTGCCACCGAAGCTACTCCTTTTGCGTGGCAGATTTCAGGTAAGGTTACACTAAATGGAGAAGCTCTTCCTGGTGTTTCCGTTGTACTGAAAGGAACAACAGTAGGTGCTTCAACTGATGCAAACGGAAACTATACTCTCTCTGTGCCCGAAGCTCCTGGCACCTTAGTATTTTCCTTTATTGGTACCACTAACAAAGAAGTGTCTTTCAAAGGTCCAGGTACCATCAACGTGTCCTTGAGCGAAGACGCTAAAGCGCTGCAGGAAGTGCAGGTAGTGGGTTATGGTACACAAAAGAAAAGCCAGGTCACTGGAGCAATCTCCTCGGTGTCATCAAAAGAGATTAGTGAAATGCCTATCACTAACGCCCGCCAGGCCATACAGGGACGTGCGGCCGGGGTAGATGTGGTGCAGGCAGGGAGCAAGCCAGGAGCCGGCCCTCAAATCAGAATCAGGGGTCGCAGATCTTTTAATGCTTCCAACGACCCGCTTTATGTAGTAGATGGCATTCCGCTATCCGGTGGAATTGATGATATTAACCCACAGGATATTGCTTCTATGGAGGTGCTGAAGGATGCATCTGCCACAGCTATTTATGGTTCGAGAGGGGCCAACGGTGTTGTGCTCATCACCACTAAAAGAGGTGTCGCAGGCCAAACGTCAGTAACCTATGACACTTTTGTGGGGATAAATAAAATATTAGGAAGAATCGAAGTGCTTGATGGCCCTGGCTTTGCAGAGTATAAGAGGGAGTCAAGAAGAGCAATTGGCCAGTACCCGCTCGGACCTGCCACAGACGAGGCTGATGAGAAAATATTCGAACCTGTAGAACTTGAGAGTATCCGTACAGGCCGGAGCACTGATTACGTAGATGCCATGCTACGTACCGGCATGATTCAGAGCCACCAGCTGGGGGTATCGGGAGGTAGCGAAAAAACAACTTTTAATATTTCCGGTAACTTCTTTGAAGACATAGGGGTGATTAAGAAGCAGGATTTCTCCCGCTATACCTTCCGCGTAAACCTGGACCACAAGATCAATGATAAATTAAGAGTGGGCACCTCCTCCCTGTTTGTGTACAGTATCCGAAATGGGGAGAACTTTAACCCACTAGGGGGAGCATTTGCTGAAAACCCGCTGGGCAAGCCTTACAATGATGATGGTACCCTTAACTTCTTACCAACGAATGATGGTTTACGAACCAACCCGCTGGCTGAGATTGTAGATGGTGCGCAGGTAGACGAAACTAAGCGGTACCGGATTTTCAACAGCATCTACGGTGAATGGGACATAGCCAACGGGTTGAAGTACAGATTGAATTTTGGTCCAGACCTGACAGTTAGAAGAAGTGGCCGCTTCCAAGGTTCGCAAACCAACGCCCGCCGGGGGGGTGCTGCTACAGGAAACGTGTATGAGGAGTTTATACTCAACTACACTTTAGAAAATATACTTACCTACAACAAGCAGTTCAACGAGGTCCATAACCTGAGCTTAACCGGACTTCAGTCCATTCAGAGAGACCGTTTTGAAAACTCATCTATTAATGTATTGGGAATACCTGATGAAAACCAGCAATACTATGCGTTAGGTGATGCCAGCCAGATTACCGGTGCCAACACCGACCTCCGCACCTGGACGCTGTTATCATACATGGGCCGGGTAAACTACGACTTCAAAAACAGGTACCTGATAACCGCGACTATGCGGGCAGACGGTTCTTCCCGTTTCGGAGAAAACACGAAGTTTGGCTATTTCCCCTCTGTAGCCCTGGGCTGGAACCTTTCGGAGGAGCCTTTCATGTCAGGGGTTAGCTGGATTGATAACGCCAAACTGCGCGTGAGCTACGGAGCTATCGGAAACACAGCAATTGATCCTTACAGAACACAGGCATTGTTGGGACGCACATCTTACGCATGGGATAATACCCCTGCATATGGCTATCGTCCCAATACTATCGGTAACCCTGACCTGAAGTGGGAAACATCCAAAACGGCCAACGCTGGTATGGACTTCAGCCTATTTAGTGGCAGAGTTTCCGGTAGCTTAGAATACTACGTGACAAACACCACTGACTTGCTAGCTCCACAGCCGCTGCCAACCTCTATTGGTTTTGGTGGATACTTCACTAATATCGGCCATACACGGAACAAAGGAATTGAGATGACGCTTTCAACGATTAACGTTGACAAAGGAGGCTTCACCTGGTCCACCGACTTTATCTTCAACCGTAACCGCGAAGCCATCATTGAACTGGCCAACGGGAAAGTAGATGATGTAGCCGCCAGACGTTTCATCGGAGAGCCTCTTTCAGTTTTTTACGATTACAAAAAGATAGGTATATGGCAGGCTGATCAAGCTGATGAGGCTGCTATATACCAGGATAAAGTAGGTCAGGTGAGAGTGGAAGACTTAAACAACGACGGTAAGATTAATGCGGATGACCGCCAGATACTGGGTTCTGCCGTTCCGGAGTTTGCCGGGGGTATCACCAACCGCTTTACGTATAAAAACTTCGACCTCTCCTTCTTTGTGTTTGGCCGCTACGGGCAAATGATCAGAAGCCGCTTCCATGATGATGTTAACCTCCTGGCAGGACGCTACAACAACCTGGCGGTAGATTACTGGACAGCAAACAACCCTACGAATAATTTCCCGCAGCCGGTTGTAACTCAGGAATTCCCTAAGTATGGCAGCTCCCTGACATACTTTGACGGTTCTTTCCTGAAAGTACGGAACATCAACTTCGGCTATAATGTACCGGAGGCTTTTGCTAATAAATTAAAGATGAAAGGCCTTCGGGTATATTCCAGCATTCAGCAGCCTTTTATCTTTGCATCATACCGGTCTAAGTACCAGGGCATTGACCCGGAAACTTACGTGGATGGAGACCAGGGTGTAGGTGGAGGAGAAGTAAACTCCAACGTAAGCCCTGCCACCAAAGTGCTGACCTTCGGAATAAATGCAAGATTTTAAAGAGACTAAACCTAAGAAACCATGAATGTAAAGATAAATAAAAACAAAGCTTTGGGCTTGGCCAGAATCGGGCTTTTGGGTGTTCTCCTGGTAGGTTCACCGGCTTGCCACGATACCCTGGACGAGGAAGTAATTTCTCAGATTGGCAACAATTACATGAATACGCCTAAAGGCATTGATGACGCGGTAAACGCCGCATATGCTTCCATGCGGGCTTGGTACGGCACGGAGCGGGGCAACAACTTTACCATTTTCGGCACAGACACCTATACCAACGGAGCAGATGGAGGATGGAAGTTTATGAATACCTATACGACCCAGTTTGACACCCAAAACGGGCACGTGAGAGAGCTCTGGGATGAGTTTTACAGGGGCATCAATACTACAAACGCTATTATCGAGCGTGCTCCCGGTGTGACGGGTATGACGGAAGAGATTAAAAAACAGCGGATAGCTGAAGCCAAGTTTATCAGGGCGCACCATTACTTTCTCATGACGCAGCTATTTGGCGGAGTGGACCTGCGCCTGACCGAAACCTTACTGCCCACTAAGGAAGTCACCAGATCTACGGTACAAGAACAATACGCAGCCATCATACAGGACCTGACAGAAGCTATTCCGGACCTGGAGGCAAAGTCGAAGTCATCTCAGTTCGGCCGCGCCACACGCCCTGCCGCAGAGCATTTGCTGGGGAAAGTGTACCTGACCAAAGCCACTTCAGAGGCTGCGGCTGCCGATGACTATGCTAACGCCATTCCGTTATTTCAAAGCGTGATCAACAACTATAGCTTCAGACTTTTGCCGGATTTTGCTTCGGTGCACCAGCAAGGCAACGAGATGAACGATGAAGTCATCTGGTCTATACAGTACACCCGCGATCCACTAACGAACGCAGGGGGCAATAACTCCCACGTGTTTTTCCTGATGGAGTATGATGTGCAACCTGGTATGCAGCGTGATGTAGTGAATGGCCGACCGTTCAAGCGCTATATGCCTACTGAGTACACGCTCAATGAAGTCTTCGTAAACCGGGATATTGACAGCCGCTACAAGAAATCCTTTAAGGATGTGTATTATAGCAACAAACCGGGAACTTACAATACCTCCTTCGACACGACAAAACCTTCAGTAACCTTTGCGCAGGGGGACACAGCCATATACCTGCCGGGGTATGAGATGTCAGCGGAGGAACGAGCGAAGAAGCCGTACCAGGTACTGGTGCCCAGCCGGTATGATGAGCGCTTATTCCCTGCGCTTACCAAGCACCTGGATGCTGGCCGCGTGGACCGGACCCAGTTTGAAGGAGGCCGTGATTACATTGCTTACCGGCTGGCGGACACTTACCTGATGCTAGCCGAAGCGCAGCTAAAAACCGGCCAAATTGCTGAAGCGGTTGAAAACATCAACATGGTACGCCGCAGGGCTGCTTGGCCTGGTAAAGAAAGCGAAATGGAAATTACCGCTGATGAACTGGATATGGAGTTCCTCATTAAGGAGCGGGAAAGAGAACTGATTGGTGAGCAGATGCGATGGCTGGATCTGAAACGCTGGGGAATACTAGTTGACAGGGTGAAGGCACACAACCCACAGGCAGCTCCTAACATCCAGCCTCACCACGTGCTGAGACCAATTCCTCAAACGCAGATTGACCGTAGTGCCACTCCATTTGGTCAGAACCCAGGGTACTAAACAGAGATATCATACACTTCCTACACCGCCTTTTCTTTGGAGAGGGCGGTGTTTTTTTTTTGAGGTACCAGGAAAGCTTAAGAATATGCAAGCCCGCTTTTACCTTGCTGATATACAGCCTTCTAAGTATATAGACTTTGCACCACCTTACCAATTTGCTCATCATCTGCCTTTCTGCCCTCCGCATACCGGCTCATTCCAAACTGAAGTTAACCGTTCATTCCAGGCACTCTGATGGCACCGTTCCGCTGCCATCAAAGCCAAAGTTTATACCTGGCACCGTTTCCTTTGGCTTCATGTATAGGTGCATGTGAGTTCCCTTTTCTTAGCAGGTAATTTTGAACAGTCTGTTCACAATTTCAGCATTAATATCTGTGCGTCTACTCTTTTTTGAATCACGAAACCAAATTCCTTCTGACTTGATAACGTATTGAATCCGCAATTTGAAATCGGTTTCAATTATGTCAATATACACCTTTGATACCAGAAGCGCTCTCTTTTGCTCCTCAACACCCATCTCACATCTCCTGAAATAATGTAAAGCTACAATTTGCAGCTATTGTTCAGACGCTGGAATAATAAAAGATGCTCTGCTTCAACATATAGCCATCACTACTACTACTCTTCACTTCTTTAAGCTCACAAAACAAGGCTTGTAAGAAACTATTTATGAAATCGGTTGCATTTTTAAATTTAATTAATCAAGTTTACAAAAGCAGTGAGCAGTTACTTACTAATATTATTGGAAACAAAACAAGTTCAGTGCAACTTATTTAGCTTGACAAACAAATATAAAATGCTTGTAATAAACAATATAAGCATATATAAACAGCAGGCCAGACATGCGTCAATGTGTCCAACACTTCGCAACAGTGCAATAAAAAAATCAAAGAAGAAGAAGATACAGGAAGTATATAAGTACAAAAGCACTAAAAATTACTGAAACCGATGTCATAAATCAAACACTTTATCATGTTCCACTTGAATGTTTTGATATGGACGAAGGAAAATATGTCCTGGTAGAGATCCCGGAGCCTTGGAAAGTAATACCAACTCTTAAACCTCCACGAAGGCAACCTAGATTACCTGCTATTTAGAAGTTTCTGACAGAAGGCCAGGCTTTCTTAGTTGTGGATTTCTCTTCCTTAGCATAATGATTTTTTCTATTGAACCGCATTACTTACTCAACTCAAAAACTCCATTATGAAATGTGATTTTACATCATTGACTTCGCTGGTACATGTACCAAGGGTCATTCGAGCCGCCACCCTGCTTTTTGCTTACCTGCTGGTGAGTGTACAGGCCATGGCACAGACTACAACGGTTACCGGCCGTGTGACAGACGCAGAAGCAGGAATAGGTCTGCCAGGGGTAACCGTTCTCCTGAAAGGAACAAACATTGCTGCTCCAACAGGCGCGGACGGTACTTACAGCATAAATGTACCGGATGGTACCGGCACACTTATTTTCTCCTACATTGGTTATAAGAACCAGGAGGTGCCCATCAATAACCGTTCTACCATTGACGTGGCGCTTGGCACAGATGCCGAGGCCCTGGAAGAGGTAGTGGTAGTAGGTTATGGTACGCAGCGGGCAGAAGCTGTGACAGGTTCCGTTGCTTCCATTAGTGCAGAAGAGATTACGCAGGTGCCATCAGGAAACATCACGCAGGCTTTGCAAGGCCGCTTGCCAGGTGTGGAGTTTGCGCAATCATCCTCGCAGCCGGGTGCCTCCATGCAAATCCGGATTCGCGGTACGCGCTCCATCTCCGGCGGAAACGACCCGCTGGTGGTGCTGGATGGTATACCCTTTCCCGGGGCTATTTCCGATATCAACCCGAACGACATTAAGAGCATTGATATCCTGAAGGATGCCTCTGCGACTGCCATTTACGGATCGCGCGGCGCCAACGGCGTTATATTAGTAACAACCAAAACAGGGAAAGCAGGGCAAAAGCCACAGGTAAGCTACAATGGTTTCCATGGCGTGAAAAATGTTTTTGCCAGATACGACATGATGAGCGGCCCGGAGCTTTTTGCGCTGCGTCAGGCAGCCGGTCCCGGACAGTTTGCTGGCCAAATGGGGCAAGATGAAGCCGAGGATGTAGACACAGATTGGCAGGACCTGTTATACAGAACGGGTATCACAACAAGCCACGATGTGGGCGTTTCGGCTGGCACAGAACAAGGCCGCTACAACTTTAGTGTAGGCTACTTTCAGGATCAAGGTGTGATTCCTACACAGCAGTACACCCGTTACTCTATGCGCGGCGGTGTTGATCAGGAAATTGGGAAGCGTTTCCGTGTCGGCTTCACGACATACAATAACTACAGCATGACGGAAGGCAACAACGTGGGCTTGTACAATCTTTTAGCCTTGTCGCCTCTTGCCAACCCGTACAATGCAGACGGTACTTTGAAAAGAACTGTTCGTATGCCGTTAGATGAAACGTGGATCTATACAAGAGACATGTTAGAAGATGGTGGTTTAGACGATCTGTGGCTAAGCCAAACCAGGGCTTTTGCCACATACAACACCCTCTACGGCGAAGTAGAAATTCCGGGAGTGGAGGGCTTAAAGTATCGTGCCAACCTTGGCCTGAATTATCGCCAGAGCCAGGGAGGCGCTTACACTGCAGCAGGAATAAACAGTATCGTGGAGTCAACCCCTTCCACTGCTTCTGTCAGCAACCAGGTTACAACCGACTGGACCATTGAAAACCTGCTGACTTACGACCGCACCTTTGCAGGAAAGCACAATGTGAATGTAGTAGGCTTGTACTCTGCCTCACAAAATAACATGAACCGCTCACGCATGGCGGGAAGAGATATACCCTCCGACGCCTTCCAATTTTATAACATAGGGCAGGCTGCCGGAGAGATCACGGTTAACCCTAATGACCAGTGGTATTCTAGATTCGGCCTCTTGTCGTGGATGGGACGTGCCATGTATTCTTATGACGACCGCTATATGCTGAGCGCTACTGTACGTTCCGATGGCTCCTCCAGGCTAGCTCCTGGGTATCAATGGAATACCTATCCTGCCGTGTCTGCCGGATGGAACATCGCCAGAGAATCGTTTATGCAGGATGTTAGCCTTATAAACATGCTGAAACTGCGTGTAGGCTACGGACAAACCTCCAACCAAGGCATTCCTCCCTACTCTACTCTTGGCCGCTTGAGCACCAGGCCTTACAACTTTGGCCCCGATGTTTACGAAACCGGCTACTATGTAACAGAACTGCCTAACCCTGCATTAGGGTGGGAGTATTCTAAGACATGGAATTACGGATTGGACTTCGCTATCCTGAACAACCGCCTGTCTGGTACAATAGAGTATTATAATACAAATACCGAAGATGTTCTGTTGAGCTTAGCTCTGCCTTCTTCAACAGGTGTGAACAGTTACACGGGAAACATAGGATCCATACAAAATAAAGGTTTAGAGCTTTCTCTCAACGGTGTGATTCTGGAAGACCTCAACGGCTGGACATGGGAAGCCGGTGTCAACATATACGGCAACCGCAACCAAATTACATCGCTTGCTTCGGGAGCAGAGGAAGATAGGTCCAACTGGTTGTTTGTAGGCCACCCTGTCAATGTCATCTACGACTATGAGCGAATTGGTCTTTGGCAGGAGGAAGACCCATACCGGGACATCCTGGAGCCGGGCGGCAATGTGGGTATGATCAAAGTAAGATACACCGGCGATTATAATGCCGATGGTACGCCAGCAAGACAAATTGGACCTGATGATCGGCAAATCCTGAACGCAAACCCTGACTTCCAGGGAGGCTTTAATACCCGCGTAGGATTCAAAGGATTTGACCTGACTGCTGTGGCAGCCTTTCAGCGTGGTGGAATTCTCAACAGCACGCTCTACAGTTCGGCAGGCTACCTCAATTTGATGAACGGACGCAGAAATAACGTGGATGTGGACTACTGGACACCGGAAAACACCGACGCTAAATATCCAAATCCGGCAGGCATCAGAAGTGGCGATAACCCTAAATATGGCAGCACACTCGGTTACTTTGATGCAGGTTACCTGAAGATACGCACCATCACACTTGGTTATAACTTCACAAGCAGCAACTGGCTGGAGAAAGTGGGCATTAACAATCTGCGACTTTACGCCACAACTCAGAACCCATTTGTGCTGTTCTCGCCCTACCACAGAGAATCAGGCATGGACCCCGAAACCAACTCATACGCCGACCAAAACGTGGTGGTAAGTAGTGGCACCCCGAGCCGCCTGCTGACGATTGGCACGAATGCACCCTCCACGCGCAATTACCTGGTTGGTCTTAATGTCACATTTTAAATAGGATAAAGATGAAATTTATAAAAAATAAAGCTTTTATAGGAACAGCCTTAATGGTGGCGCTGTCCCTGAGTTCCTGCGAGGATATTCTGGATGAACAGCCACGCGCTACTTATACACCCGAATTTTTCCAAACCGAGCGAGGCGTTCGGGGAGGAATAACTTCGATGTATGCCCACTTGCGCTACATCTACGGACAGGCCTACTACTACAACACCACCGAAACCGGTACCGACGAAGCAACCTACGGGCAGAGTGCAGACCAAAACTTCCTGGTAATGGACCTTTCTGGCCGGGGAGAAATTACTCCCCAGGACAGTCGTGCCGATGTATTGTGGGGTGCTGCATTCTCTAATATCAACACCGCCAACGGTGTTATTGAAAATGCGGCCGCAGTAGGCACTATACCGGATGCGCTGGTTGCCGAAGCAAGGTTCTTCCGCGCATTCGATTACTTTTTATTAGTAAAAACTTTTGGCGGTGTGCCGCTAGACTTAGGCGCAGGAGAACTGGCGTTCAATACAAGTACCGCAAGAACCTCTGTGCGCAACACGGTACCTGAAGTCTATACCAAAGCTATATTCCCGGATCTGCGGCAAGCGGTAGAAGAGTTGCCTGTAAACCCACGTGTAACCGGCGGTGCAACGCAGACGCTTGCGCGCCTTTACCTGGCTAAAGCCTACCTCACCTACGGATGGTGGCTTCTAAACCCAGAGAACATTCCTACTTTTCCGGAGACTCCCCGAGTTGACCCTGATGGTCATGATGCCCAGTGGTATTTCCAGCAGGCATACGATGTGGCCATCAACGCCATTCAGAATCCGGGGCCTTTCGGCTTAGAAGAAACATTCTATGACGTGAACGTAGCGACAAATGACCGCAACAAAGAAATTCTGCTGTATGCCGACCGCACGGAGACAAGCGAATTTTATAATGCTGCAAGCCTTACTTATTCGGGTGGTGGCGCGCCCGAAAACTTTGCCGGGTGGATGATGACGTGGAACTATACCAACATCAGAAGCGCTCTTGATCCAAACTGGACTAATCCTGTAAGTTCTGTGCAGCGTGAAGCGGCGCAGGCACTGGGTCGCCCTTGGACACGTATGGCACCTACAATTGGCGTAATTACAAACACCTTTGCCGACAAAACAAATGACTCCCGCTACGACGGTACCTTTACAACCGTTTACCGTGGCAATTGGCCTAAAGCAGGCATCAATGCACCGGTAGTGTACAACGCAAACGGCTTGCCAGTTGAACCGGGTGGAGCCATCCTGACTTTCCTGGACGAGCAACCAGCGACACCCATCAACTACCCTAGTGGAGCAGGTAAAAGCGGTGTAGGTGCAGGAGAATTACCCGGAAGATCTGATTTTGTAATAGGTCCGAACGACATCAGCAGGATTGTATACCCGGGGCTTTGGAAGCTTGGTCCTCACCGCACTGACAACGGCGACGGATTAGGACAACCGAATGCCGCCAGTACCCGTCCTTTCAACATTGCCAAATTCTCGGAGCTCTACTTTGTAGCGGCCGAAGCAGCTGTGATGGGCGCAAACACGCAGGCTGGTTACACAGCTAGAGAATTGATTAATGTTATTCGTGCACGCGCCGGTAACTGGCGCTGGGACAACAACGGAAACCAGGCCAAAGTGGAAGACCGTAGCGCAGAGTTAGTCGCTGCTACACCGGAGGTAATAGACATTGACTATATCTTGGAAGAGCGTTCGCGTGAATATTATGGCGAAGGTTATCGCTGGTTCGATTTGACACGTACGCAAAAATGGGAAGAACTTGCTGGCACATATCAAATTGCCGGAAACACCTACGGAGACCACACGCCTCAAACGGTTACGCGCGACATTCAGCCATATCACTACCTGCGCCCTATTCCGCAAGGTCAGTTAGACGCTATGGAAGGTGACACGGACCTCTACCAGAACCCTGGATATTAATTAGCCTGATGAGTTATATTTAAAAGAAATGGCTGCTCATACTGAGCAGCCATTTCTTTTAAACTTTATGATTTATGATTAGTGGTATTTGATGTAACACACCATTACAATACATGTTCGCCCTTGCTTGTGGGAAATTTTCCGCAGCACGTAAGAGCAACTAATCTTTGTTAATTATATGGCTTTTTAAGCAAATTCATTGGTTACATTGACTATAAAAAAGAATTAAGAAGAAATATTAAAACATGAGAAATTTTTTAATATTACTAATGTTAATGCCCTATGTATCATTTTCGCAAATAAGGGTAAGTAACAAAAGTGAAAACCAGAATAAATACTTTACAATAGTTAATGAGACTGCATCAGCAACGATTTTGTACGACACATTAGATAATGTACTGGTTAAAAGATCGGCTGAATTTCTTGCTAGCGATATTGAAAAAGTTTCTGGTAAGAGGCCAAACATTGCATATTCTGACAATTCTTTGAAGGGCAATATTATTATTGTTGCTACTATTGGAAACAATCGCCTGGTTGATAAGCTGATTGCTGAAAAGAAACTAAATGTTGATGCTATAAGAGGTCAATGGGAACGATATATCGTTCAAACTATCAAAAATCCTTTTCCAGGAGTGAAACAAGCACTCGTTATTGTCGGAAGCGATAGGCGCGGAGCCGCTTATGGGGTGTTTACACTTTCAGAAAAGATGGGTGTTTCACCCTGGTATTGGTGGGCTGATGTTCCGGTTAAAAAAAACGATAAGATATACCTCCAAAAAGGGCGGTATGTTTCGGATAGTCCGTCTATAAAATACCGTGGAATTTTTATTAACGACGAAGCTCCTGCTCTTACTAATTGGGCCAAAGAGAAATTCGGAGGTTTCAATCATGTATTCTACGAAAAAGTGTTTGAACTTCTATTAAGGAATAAAGCCAACTACCTGTGGCCGGCAATGTGGCTCCCCAATGCCTTTTCCGCCGACGATCCTGAAAATCCACGCTTGGCTGATGAATACGGCATTGTTATATCTACAAGCCACCATGAACCCATGATGCGAGCCCACCACGAATGGACCCGATTCAATGGAGGTGCTTGGAACTATGAAACGAATAAAGAAAAACTGCAGGAGTTTTGGCGCGGTGGCATCAAGCGTATGGGTAACTACGAGAGCGTCGTTACGGTGGGCATGCGTGGCGATGGCGATGAGGGCATGTCAGAAGAGACAGCCGTTGACCTGATGAAAACCATCATTGCCGACCAGCGCCATATTATTGCGGATGTGACCGGGAAACCAGCGAAAGAAACCCCGCAAGTGTGGGCCATTTATAAAGAGGTACAGGATTATTATGACAAAGGAATGCGAGTGGATGATGACATAATTACTCTTTTTTCCGATGATAATTGGGGTAATATTCGTTTTCTCCCTAAGAAAGAAGACCAGAACGCCAATAGGAAATATGGTATGTATTATCACTTTGACTACGTTGGCGCACCAGTATCCTATAGGTGGCAAAACGTTACTCAGATAGAACGCGTGTGGGAACAGATGAACTTAACCTATGAATGGGGTGTAAGAGACCTTTGGTTAGTAAATGTGGGCGATATCAAGCCAATGGAATTCCCCATCAGTTTTTTCCTTGACTATGCATGGGATACCGACATGAAAGCCTCCGATTTGCCGAACTATTATGTAAGCTGGGCAGAGCAGCAGTTTGGGGAGGATTATGCCCGGGAAATCGCCGAAATCATGTCTCTCTATAACAAATACAATGCGAGACGGATTCCAGAAATGTTGAGCCCGAATACTTATAGCCATGAAAACTACCGGGAGGCGGATAGGATCATTGAAGAGTTCGATCAGTTGCTCAATAAAAGCAAGACCATTTCTGATAAGCTTCCTAAAAGTCATAAATCGACATATTATCAGCTAGTTCATTTTCCCATTGAAATGAGCGCTAATCTAAACGAGATGTACGTAGCTGCCGGTAAAAACAAACTTTACGGAGAACAGGGAAGGGCCTCGGCAAA
The DNA here is from genome assembly GCF_042686245.1 of Pontibacter toksunensis. Classification (NCBI taxonomy): domain Bacteria; kingdom Pseudomonadati; phylum Bacteroidota; class Cytophagia; order Cytophagales; family Hymenobacteraceae; genus Pontibacter; species Pontibacter toksunensis. Next base: position 144,452 of record NZ_JBHUOX010000015.1, read on the forward strand.
CGTTTATGCCGAAAAAGTAAAAGAGTTGTTTTTTAAAGACGCTGAACTTACCCGTCAGTTTCATGAGGATTTAGAAGATGGCAAATGGAACCACATGATGTCGCAAACCCATATTGGATACACTAGCTGGAATCACCCCCGCGCAAATATGATGCCTGCGATATCCTACATTCAAGCTGATAGTTCGGCCCTGCTCGGCTTCATGGTGGAACATGGCCTAAACCCTGCATGGGGCGGATTTAGCGTAGAAGGACATGGGCTTTTTAGCCCTGGGTTCAGTGAGTATGACCCGATCAACAAGCAAAGCTATTATGTGGAATTATTCAACAGAGGGGGTGGTATCTTAAACTACTCAATCGAGGCTAAAAACGATTGGATCCAACTGTCTAAGAAGGAAGGCAATATTAGGTACGATGAAAAGGTTTATGTCAACATCGACTGGAACAAAGCCCCCAAGGGGAAAGCTACCGGTGCAATTGTAATCAAGGGGGCCGGGAAAGAATATACCGTAAATGTCCCTATCCGGAATAATCTTCCCAAGGCAGCGGGTTTTATCGAAAACAATGGTGTTGTATCCATTGAAGCAGCAAATTTTACCAACAGATTCAACTCTAAAAACATTAGCTGGATTGTAGTTCCTAACCTTGGCCGTACTAATTCCTCCATTACAGTAGCGCCGGCAAATGCCGAGAGACAAAAGCCAGGTAACAACGCACCACGTGTTGAGTACGAATTTACTGTTTTTGAAGGGGGTGATTTAAAAGTAGAGACTTACCTCTCGCCAATTCAGAATTATAAAAAGAATGAGGGGCTGAAATATGCCGTTGCCATTGACGATGAAGAGCCGCAAATCATTAACATTAACGAAGGCGAAATCAAACCAGATTACGAATATGCCGAGTGGTGGACAAAGTCTGTAGCTGACCATATAAAGAAAAAAACCTCTGTTCACAGGAATGTCAAACCAGGTAAACACATATTGAAAGTATGGATGGTAGATCCAGGTGTTGTTTTCCAAAAATTTGTAATTGATGCTGGGGGAATAAGGCCTAGCTATTTAGGGCCTCCGGAAAGCGTTTATTTGAAGCCCTAATTTAAAGTTTTCCACAACAAGCGGTAAAAAACATTGCGCCGAAAGAGCTAAGTCACTAGGGAAGACACTTGCGCTTTCCAGTAGGGGAGTATGGAATCCTGAAGCTGTACAAATACAAATAAGCATAGTACTTTACCTCCCAGAATTTCTTTAAACCAAAAATTACCATGAAATTATCAGTTGATTTTTTAAGCAATAAAACTACCCATATGTCATTAACTCAAAGCTGGCGTTGGTACGGCCCAAACGACCCCGTTACATTACAGGATGTAAAACAGGCTGGCGCCACAGACATTGTGTCTGCGCTTCCCCATATTCCCCATGGAGCTGTCTGGCCGCTGGAGGAAATACAGGAACGCAAAAACATTATAAAATTTTCTTTCCTGATTGCTGCATTGCTGATGACTTTTGCTTCCTATGCGCAATCGAACTTTAGCAGTAAGTTGATTGGCTTAGGAGTGGTGGTGTCTGATCTGGATCGCTCACTGGATTTTTATGTAAATGGAATTGGCATGGTGAAAGCCTATAGTTTTACCATCAATGAAGAATTTTCAAAGCGCTCTGGTCTTTCGAACGGTGTTCCTACTGCTGTAACCGTCCTAAAACTAGAGAATAGTCCGGAAGCCAATGAATGGAAGCTCATGAGCTTTGGGAAAAAAGCAACGCATCCTAAACAAAATTTCATCCAGGATGACACAGGGGTGCAGTACATTACAATCAATGTAAAAGCACTAAAGCCGGTGATTGAAAGGCTGAAGCAACAAAATGTGCCGTTGCTAGGAAATTCTCCTACACCTTTAAACCAGAATACTCATTTTGTGTTGGTGCAGGATCCTGACGGAACCTTTGTCGAACTGATAGGCCCGATGGAATAGATGACGTCAAGGCCATCAGGCACTTTGAGTTCTTATTTGTATATGATGTTACTCGCCATCATATACAAATGTTATCTTCTTAGGTCACAGTAGCAAATACCTCTTTCTGGAGAGCAGGAGAGCATTTGTCCGCATCTTTCTCAAAAAACTTTTATGTACAACAGTATAGCTAGCGTAAAAAAAGTCGTCCTGTCCCTCATACTGTTAAGCACCACTTTTATGTTTGCCTGTGGCGACGACAAAGAGACAGACACTCCTACTCCAATGCCGGTCCCTGCAAAGACCGCTTCCAAAATTACTGTAGACCCTGCTACTACCTATCAGGAGATGATTGGTTTTGGGGGAGCCTTAACCTGGTACAGCGACCGGGTAGTGAGCAGCAGCAAGAGCAACGAGCTTTACAAGCTGATGTTCGAGGATCTGGGCATGGATATCCTGCGGCTCAAGAACTGGTACTACCCGCTGAACTACCCGGAAAACAAATCACCGGAGACTATGCTGACAGCCGGTGACAAGACCATGTTCAATGCCACCAATACCTTTTATCAGAAGGCAAAGCAGTATAACCCCGACATTGACATCCTGCTCAGTTCCTGGGGTCCGCCCCCGGCCTTAAAAAGCAACAACCACTTAAGAGAAGGAACCTTAAAAAAAGATGCGGACGGCTTCATGTATGATGAGTTTGCCACTTATTGGTCTGACGTCCTGGATAACATAGCCTTCGCCCCCGATTACATCAGCATTCAGAACGAACCAGGATACACAAACCCAGGCTGGACAACTGCAAAATGGGCTCCAACAGAAACCAGCACGCTGGCAGGCTACAGCGAGGCTTTTGATGCAGTGTATGACAAGATAAAAGACAGGCCGGATGTTCCGATCATGATTGGAGGGGAAACGGAAAACATTCAAGCCTTTCTGAACTTTGCACCTGTAGTAAAAACAAAGGCGCATGCTCCTATTTATGGTTACCATCCCTACAATTTCAATAGCAGCACACAAATTAGCCAGACCACTGCCCCGTTAACCGAACTGCATACCCGATTTGGAGATAAGCCCAATATCATGACGGAGTATTCCACCATGCCGTGGTTTAAAACAGCCCGCTTCATCCATCAGACGATGAAGTACGCCCACTCATCCGGCTACATCTATTGGGAATTGGTATGGGGAGACCCGAACTCAAAAGATCAGGCGATGATCTATGTAGATGGCTCCGGCAACTATACCATTAATCCATTCTACTACGTGATCAAGCATTTCTCTAAGTTCATAGATGAAGGTTATCAGCGGGTGGAAGTAACCTCCACCACAACTGCGCTGGAGGTTACCGGTTATATGCACCCAGACCAGAACCAGCTGACATTGGTTATCATCAACCCTGAAAGCAGGGATCTGAAGTACCAGGTTGAAGTAGAAAACAGGGTAGTGAAGACCCTCAAAGGATACCAAAGTATGGAAGGCAATTTCTTTAAAGACTTGGGGAATGTTTCCCCATCTGATGAGGTAAGCATACCCGCTTCTTCCATCACAACGCTGGTTTTAAATCTTTAGGAATTGCACCTCAATACAATCTTAAAAGAACCACTTAAACTATTTTCGGGAAATATATTTTGCTGAAGGCTTCCTTTAAATTATAAGCACATTCAGACAAACTAAAACTATCATAAAAAGCATGTCATTAACTCAAAGTTGGAGATGGTACGGGCCCAACGATCCCGTTACACTACAGGATGTAAAGCAGGCAGGTGCCACAGGTATTGTTTCTGCTCTGCATCATATACCGCATGGCGCCCTGTGGCCTCTGGAAGAAATACAGGAGCGCAAGCGCATCATAGAGGCTGCTGGCCTGGAGTGGGTAGTGGTGGAGAGTGTGCCGGTGCACGAGGCTATCAAAACCCGCAGCGCAGACTGCGAAATGTACCTCGACAATTACCGCCAGACGCTGCGCAACCTGGCAGCGTGCGGCATCAGCACCGTGTGCTATAACTTTATGCCCGTGCTCGACTGGACCCGCACCAATCTGGCATTAGAAATGTGGAATGGCGCCAAAGCTTTGTATTTTGACTGGGCAGATCTGGCAGTATTTGACCTGTTCATTTTGAAGAGAAAAGGTGCGGAGCAGGATTACGCAGAAGAGGTAGTGCAACAGGCAAAAGAGCGATATGCTTCTTTTTCACAGCAGCAGTTAGATGAACTAAGCGAAATCATCCGGATGGGTGTTCCGATGGAAGGATTTATCACGCTGGAACACTTAACGGAGAGCATCGAAATCTATAAGAACATAGGTCATGCTGGTTTACGCGAGAACCTGGCTTACTTCCTAGAATCCATTATGGATGTTTGTGAAGAGACCGGCATCAAAATGACGATTCACCCGGATGATCCGCCTTACCCCATCTTAGGGTTACCCCGTATTGCCTCCAACAAAGAAGACCTGTTGTACATTCTGGAAAGGGTAGACCGGGCTCCTAATGGTATTTGCTTCTGCACCGGATCTTTGGGCGCAGGTCCGCATAACAACCCGGTGGAGATCCTGAAGGCAGTAGGCCACCGTGTCTATTTCGCCCACCTGCGCAATGTAAAAAAAGACCGCATCGGAAACTTCTATGAGTCAGACCACCTGACAGGGGATGTAGACATGTATGGCGTGATGAAAGAACTTGTCGCCATCAACAGAGAGCGGGAGCAACCTATTCCGTTCCGCCCGGACCACGGACACCAGATGCTCGACGACCTGCACAAGGTGACAAACCCCGGCTACTCCGCCATCGGTCGCCTGCGCGGATTGGCAGAGCTGCGCGGACTGGAAATGGGTATTGAAAGATCATTAAACAGCAAGTAAGCGGAATCTTCTGCTGCAGTCTTCCTGCATGGGAAACACAGGAAGCCTGCTGCAGAAATTTGCCAACACTATTCATCAATCAGAAGAATAACCACTGCCATGAATGCACCTTTGATGACAGAAAAAACTACCAGGAGGGAGAAAATCGGGTCGTACCGCTGGACGATATGTGCTCTGCTATTCTTTGCCACCACCATCAACTACCTCGACAGGCAAATCATCGGTTTGCTGAAGCCTGCCCTTGAGCAGGAGTTTGCTTGGACAGAAAGTGACTATGGCAGCATTGTGATGGCGTTCACGGCCTCCTATGCTTTGGGCATGCTTATCTTCGGTAGAATCATCGACAAGATAGGCACCAAGCTGGGCTATTCTATTTCTATTGTGGTGTGGAGCGTGGCGGCTATGTTTCATGCCGCGGCAAGATCCACCTTCGGGTTTGGAGTGGCCAGAGCTGCATTGGGTATCGGGGAGGCAGGCAATTTTCCGGCCGCCATCAAAACGGTGGCAGAGTGGTTCCCCAAAAAGGAGCGGGCGCTGGCAACAGGCTTGTTTAACTCCGGTGCCAACGTTGGCGCTGTAGTGGCTCCTATCCTGGTGCCCTGGATGCTGGGCGCTTATGGTTGGCAGGAAGCCTTTATCGCTACCGGAGCCATTGGTTTTGTGTGGCTGATCTTCTGGCTGATATTTTATGAAATCCCCTCCAGGCAAAAGCGTCTGAGCCAGCCCGAATATGCATACATTCACAGCGACAATGAAGATGCCGGGGCTGAAGCCGACAAGACACCTGTAAAATGGGGCAAGCTGTTGTTTGTAAGACAGACGTGGGTGTTCATCGCTGGCAAGTTTTTCACAGATCCTATCTGGTATTTCTTCCTGTTCTGGCTTCCCTCCTACTTCAGCACCACCTTCGATCTGGACCTGAGCAAGCCCAGCCTGCCCCTTGTGATAGTGTACTCCGCTACCACTATTGGCAGTATTGGTGGCGGTTACCTCTCCTCCTATTTTATCCGGAAGGGCTGGGCAGTCTACAAAGCGCGTAAAACAGCCATGTTGATTATCGCGCTACTGGTAGTGCCGATTATGGCTGCCCGCTATACCTCCGACATCTGGATTGCAGTAGGGTTGATTAGCTTAGCTGCGGCAGCACACCAGGCCTGGAGCGCCAACATCTTCACAACGGTATCTGACATGTTCCCGAAAAAGGCAGTGAGTTCGGTGGTAGGTATCGGTGGCATGGCTGGCTCTGTGGGAGGCGCACTGTTCCCGCTGTTCATCGGTTTTATACTGGACTACTACAAAGGCATTGGCAACATTCTTGCCGGTTATAACATCATCTTCACCGTTTGCGGCAGCGCCTATGTCGTAGCGTGGCTCATCATGCACTTCCTGTCACCTAAAATGAAACAGGTAGAACTTTAGTAACAGGAGTCGCTATTTAAAGCGTAAAGCGGCTCGCTAACACATTAATATTATGACAATAGCATACCCCTTTTACCGCTCGCAAAACCAGCGAGGCAAAGCAACAGCAGACTGGTGGCGTAAGCCTCTTTGCCTGGTGCTGCTGTTCTTCTTTACTTTGGCTGGTCCACAGGCAGCTTTCGCTACCGATGTCCCTCCTTCTTACATTGCCACAGAAAAAGGTTTGAACCGCTTTGCGCTTTCAGCCGGTGGTAAGTCTGCGCCTATCTATGTTAGCGCTGATGATTATCCTGGCGTTGCCCGGGTAGCAAAGCACCTGCAGGCAGACATCATGCAGGTAACGAATGCAGAACCTCAACTCACAGTAGGAAAGAAGGCCCCAAAGGCGAAGGAAATTGTGCTGGTAGGAACGCTGGGGAAAAGCCCTCTCATCGACAAGCTCGTGCGTGACAGGAAATTGGACGTAGCCGGTATAGCCGGCCGTTGGGAAGCCTCCCTGATTCAGGTAGTGGAAAAGCCGATGCGCGGGGTAGACAGGGCCCTGGTGATTGCAGGCAGCGACAAGCGCGGCACCATCTACGGCATGTATGATTTGTCAGACGAGATAGGGGTTTCGCCCTGGTATTGGTGGGCAGATGTGCCGGTAAAGAAAAAGCAGAATGTATATGTATTGCCGGGCCGCCACACGCAGGGAGAGCCGACTATTAAATACCGGGGCTTCTTTATTAATGACGAAGCGCCGGCGCTATCCGGATGGTCTAAGGAGAAGTTTGGTGGATTCAACCATAAATTCTATGATAAAGTATTTGAGCTGCTGCTGCGCATGAAAGGCAACTACCTCTGGCCAGCCATGTGGGGAAATGCCATCTATGACGATGATTCCCTAAGTGCCCCTCTGGCAGACGAGTATGGCGTGGTGCTCGGCACCTCACACCATGAGCCTTTAACACGCGCCCATGATGAGTGGAGACGCTATGGCAAAGGGGCCTGGAACTACAACACGAACAAAGAAAACCTGCAGGCGTTCTGGCGGAAAGGCATGGAGCGCATGGGCACCAAGGAAAGCATCGTGACCATAGGCATGCGCGGTGACGGCGACGAGCCGATGTCTGAAAGCAGTAACATTGCCCTGCTGGAGCAGATTGTAGCCGACCAGCGCCAAATCATAGCCGATGTAACCGGAAAACCAGCATCTGAAACGCCCCAGATATGGGCGCTTTACAAAGAGGTGCAGGACTACTACGACAAAGGCATGCGCGTGCCGGATGATGTGACCCTGCTGCTGGCAGACGACAACTGGGGCAATATCAGGAAGCTACCGAAGCCGGGCGAAAAGCAGCATTCCGGTGGCTACGGCATTTACTACCACTTTGATTATGTAGGCGGCCCGAGAAACTACAAATGGCTGAACACAAACCCGATTCCAAGGGTATGGGAGCAGATGCACATGGCGCACAAGTACGGCGCCGACCGCATCTGGATTGTAAACGTGGGCGACATCAAGCCGGTGGAGTTCCCGCTGGAGTTCTTCCTCGACTATGCCTGGAACCCGGATAAGTGGCCGGCAGAGCGTCTGCAGGAATATACCATACAATGGGCAGAGGAGCAGTTTGGAAGCCAGTACGCCCAACCTATTGCGGAAATCCTGGCTAAGTATTCCAAGTTTAATGGCCGCCGTAAGCCTGAACTGATATCCCAAGAAACGTACAGCCTGACGAACTACCGTGAAGCGGAGCGCGTGGTGGAGGAGTACAATCAACTGGTAGAGAAAGCAGAGCAAATTTATGAGAAGCTACCTTCCGAGTATAAAGACGCCTATTATCAGCTGGTGCTTTTCCCGGTAAAAGCCTCTGCTAACCTCAACGAACTGCACATTACCACAGGCAAGAACTACCTCTATGCCAAACAAAACCGTGCCGCCGCCAACGACATAGCCGCTAAGGTGCGTGAGCTGTTCGAGAAAGACCAGGAGCTGATGAAGTACTATAATGAGGAACTAGCAGGTGGCAAGTGGAGCCACATGATGGACCAGACACACATCAGCTATACCTATTGGCAGCAACCGGAGAAAGACGTGATGCCAACTGTAAAGCTTGTGAATGTGGCATCCGGAGCCAAAATGGGCGTGGCCGTAGAAGGCTCTAATACCTGGTGGCCACTGGAGAAGCAGCAGGCAGAACTGCCTGCATTCACGCCTTTCGGCCAGCAAACGCATTACATCGAGCTGTTTAATCAGGGCAAGGAGCCTTTCACGTATAAAGTGCAGACGGGTGCACCGTGGCTGAATATTTCCTCCGTGCAAGGCACTGTAGAAAAAGAGCAACGGCTGCTGGTAAGCGTAGACTGGCAGAAAGCGCCAACAGGCTTTCATCGCGTTCCAATCACGATTTCCGGGCCAAACAATACAACGGTAAAAGTACAGGCTGTCGTGAATAACCCTGCTGATTTGAAGCCGGGCATGGTAAAAGGTTTTGTGGAAAGCAACGGCTATGTGTCCATGGAAGCAGAACATTATACCCGTGCCGTAGATGGCGGTACCATCGAGTGGCAGCTTATCCCGGACCTGGGTAAGACGATGTCAGCGATGACACCTTTTCCTGTAACAGCCGAAACCCAAAAGCCAGGCGGTGACAGCCCGCGCCTGGAGTACCGTATGCACCTACTAAACACAGGTGAGGTGAAGGTATATGCCTACTTGTCTCCTACCCTTAACTTCAACGCCTCCGACGGCTTAAAATTCGCCGTGTCCATTGATGATGCGGAGCCGCAAATCATCAACATGCACAAGGAAAACTCGGAAGGTGCCTGGAATAAGTGGGTAGCCGATAACATTAACATCCAGACATCCACCCATAAAGTGGACAAACCAGGAGAGCATGTGCTTAAGTTCTGGATGGTAGACCCGGGTGTGGTGCTGCAAAAGATAGTGGTAGATACAGGCGGTCTAAAGCCATCCTACCTGGGACCACCGGAAAGCTATTATCAGCCTGAAAAGGCAAATCAATAAATTTATTGAAGCATCTATATCCTACTAATATGGAGTGTAGGTGTTGAAACTGAACCCACTCCTGTCTCTCTACTCCTGCAGGAATTCCCCTCCTCGGAGGGGGTAGGGGTGGGTTTTTAGCAGCAGGAGTTCTTCTACGTTTATATCAGCTTTTCCTTCTGCCGACCTGGTACTTGTTGGTAAAAACACCAACAAGGGCAAAACAGATTATTTGTTAAAACTCTTGTGGCATCTAATTATTTTAAAATATGAACCTACGAACTAACATACTTCAAAAAGCCTTATTATTGGTTTGCTGCCTTTTTTATCTGTGCAACTCACCTGCTTTTGCGCAGAACGGGGATACTTTCCAGAACCCTATCCTGCCAGGCTTTTACCCTGACCCCAGCATTACGCGTGTAGGAGACGACTACTACATGATTCACTCCTCCTTTTCCTTCTTTCCGGGTGTGCCTATTTTCCATAGCAAAGACCTAGTAAACTGGACCCAGATAGGCAACATTCTGGACCGGCCTGAGCAACTGGACCTAGATGGCCTGGGCGCAAGCAGAGGAATATTTGCCCCTGCTATCTCCCACCATGACGGCACCTTCTACATGATTTCCACCCTCATAGACAACGGTGGAAATTTTGTGGTGACAGCCACCGACCCGGCTGGTCCATGGTCTAACCCCACCTGGCTTCGGGAGGTCAGCGGCATTGACCCTTCCATCTTCTTTGATGAGGACGGAAAAGCATACATCACATACAACAGCGAGGCGCCCGATAACAAGCCGCTCTACGATGGCCACCGCACCATCCGCATCATTGAATTCGACTACAAGAACATGAAAACAGTGGGCTCTCCGAAGATCCTGGTGAACGGTGGTGTGGACATTTCGAAAAAACCAGTCTGGATTGAAGGGCCGCACATTTATAAGAAGGACGGCTATTATTACCTCATGGCGGCAGAAGGCGGCACCAGCGTGAACCATTCTGAAGTGATTTTGAGGAGCAGAGATGTGATGGGGGAATACGTGCCGTACGAGAACAACCCCATCCTCACGCAGCGACATTTACCGAACGACAGAAAGAATCCTATATCTGCCACAGGCCATGCCGACTTGGTGGAAACACAAAACGGCGAGTGGTGGGCTATCTTTTTAGCCACTCGCCCCTACGACAAAGAAGACCACTACAACATAGGCCGCGAAACTTTTCTGGCGCCTGTAACCTGGAAAGATGGTTGGCCAATCATCAATGCTGATTTCGAGGAGGTACAATATTCCTACAAGCGCCCAAACTTGCCAGCAGCAGAAAAGCCTAAGTTTCCGTTGAGCGGCAACTTCGTGCAACAGGAAGATTTCAAGGAGGGAAAATTACCCTTCTATTGGCTGCTCCTACGCACGCCCCGCGCCCAATGGTACAGCCTGAGTGAGCCTGCCGGAAGCCTCACCCTGAACCTGCAGTCGGCCACCTTATCAGATAAAAAGAACCTTTCCTTTGTTGCCAGAAGACAGCAGCATGTTACGGGCAGTGCCAGTACCAAAATTAGCTTTAAACCGACATCGGCCAATGAGTTTGCAGGAATAGCCGCTTTCCAGAGCGAGAACAACTACTATGCACTAGGCAAAACCATGTCTAACGGCAAAGAAGTAGTACAGCTGCTAAAGTCAGAAAAACCAGCAGGTGGCTCTGCAAATGGCACCACCACCGTACTGGCAGAGAAAGTACTCAGCAGAAGTGAAAGAGGCAAACCGCTTTACCTGAAAACGGAATTTGACAAAGGCAATATCAGCTTTTATTATAGCACCAAAGAAGGTGACTGGAAACTACTGCAGGACAACGTGGACGGCACCTTCTTAAGTACGCGCGTATCCGGCGGCTTCGTGGGTACCACACTGGGTATGTACGCCACCTCACAGGGTAAACCTTCGAAAAGCAAAGCGACTTTCGACTGGTTCAAATATGAGGGGAAGGATCCTATTTACGACACATTGTCAACTAAGAAGTAAGTAGTACAAGGACCATGGAAGGGCTCAGTATTCAGCTGAGCCCTTCTGCTTTACATGCACCGTGAATAGAGGCAGTATTGATACAATGCTTTGCTGGTTCGTGCGCAATACAATTTCGTATAGCTGCAGCATGATTCCCCTCCTCGGAGGGGCTAGGGGTGGGTTAAACCTGTATACAAAATACAATATAACTTCATGCACAGCATTCAGTTGGTAAAAGTATAATACTTCTCCTAAATTTCCTTGCTAAGCTGCCGTAGCATAACCTTATCCAGCGACTCATAGCCAACCTTTTACATCTTACCTGTCTTTGCTCTCTAGGCCGAGAGGCCTCGTCTTTGGGCATCGCTCTGCTCAGGCTGCCTCACTGCGTTCGGCACCGCAACATTTACAAGGCGCCCAATCCAAAGACTGGAAACAGTTTCACTTCGTGCTGACTAATTTTAGCTGTATTCTACCAACTATGGAAAAGCCCTGAACACCTACAGATGCAGGCTCCCCTCCTTGGACAAGGAGGGGCAGGGGTGGTTGGACCCGGTACTTCAGAATAGGCTAGGCTCTATTAGAGAATTATATTAATATTAGTCAGCTTATATCTTCCCCTCAATAACGGCCACCAACAGGCCTACCGTTCAAACCAGTATTCTTTGAAAACCTTGGGAGCCGCTTAGGAACCTCAAAAACAGTAGCTGTATCGGTCAAAGACTCCATAAAGGCGATGAGGTCCTGCTTTTCCTGCGTTGTCAGTTTGAGCGGACTATCGGGCAAGGTCTGGTTCGGAACGTCCAGTCCAAGGCCGGCTCCGCCGCCTGCATCATAGAAATCTACCACTTCTGCTAAGCTTGTAAAAGCGCCGTTGTGCATGTAAGGTGCTGTAAGGGCTGCGTTCCGTACAGTAGGTGTTTTGAAGGAGTGCTTCCAAGCATCCGCCGGAATAATACCGGCACGTCCCAAGTCTTCGTCTAATTGAGGATGCGCGAAATCCGCTGAGGCTGTTACACCCAATACTTCTGTTTCGCTTTCCAGGTAGCGTGGTGGTACAGTGCCGTTGAAAGTGGGGGCAAAATGGCAGGTACCACAGGCAGCCTTTCCCATAAACAGGTTGTAGCCACGCTTCGCAGATGCACCCAATTGCTCTGTTTCACGGCGCATGTATTGGTCAAAGGGAGAGTTGAGTGCTACTAGACTTTGCACGTAGGCCGCAATGGCCCGGTTGATAGTGTTTGTGTTTAATCCGTTATCTGCAGGGCTGGAGAAAGCACGCTTAAAGAGTTTCCTATATTCCGGGCTCTGCTGTAGCTTCTGCACCACTTCCTCGTAGTTGCCATGCAGCTCATCTGATTTCACCACGACATCCGGCACCTGGTCCTGCAGGTATACGGCACGGCTGTCCCAGAAGTAGGCATTACTGAAAACGGAATTCAGCAGCGTGGGCGAGTTGCGCTGTACCGTTCCTTTAAAATCAAAGGCTATGCTGCGGGCCTGCCCGTCGGTAAAGGCTTTGGAAGGAACGTGGCAGCTAGCACAGGAACGCTCGTTGTTAGCCGACAGCACCGGGTCAAAGAAAAGCACTTTGCCCAGTTCTACCAGCTCGGGTTTCTGTTCTTTCCGGTCCTGCTTAGCAAAATAGGCCGCCTGCAGATAATCAGCACTGAAAAGGCTGCTTGCATGGTCATTTACTGGTTTGTGTACGGAAGCAGCTGTTGGTAGCAGTTCCTGCTGCAGCGCCGTTAGTGCCGCATACGCGGGGTCAGCCAGTTCTCTTGTAAAGTATAGCCTGTCGAAGGTACCAAATGTAGGATGCTGCTGCAGGTATAAAACAGCCTGCTGCAGGTGTTGTGCCGCTTTGCTGCTATAAGTCCTGGCCTTGCCACCTGTAGCACGCTCATACTGTTGCGCAGCAATCAATACCGGCTGCAGGGCCACGGCTGCATGGGCGATTTCTCTTCCGGCCGCAGGGGCGTCAAAACCTGTTATACCCATTGCCATTACCCGCACCAGTTGCTCACGCAGGCTCTCCAGGACTTGCTTGTCAGACAATGGCTGCTGGTACAGGGAGCCGGCCATGAGCGACACCGCATCCTGCAGGCCATGCGCCAACACCACTGCCTTCTTCGCCATACCTGGCTCTACTTCCTCCGCAAACAGCAGCTCTTCCAGTACCTGCAGCCCCTCCGGCGGAAATGTCCTGACACTGGGCTTCTGAAAGTGGAGCGTCTGGTAGTTTGCCTCCTCTACCAGTACTTTCGGCAGTGGCGCCCCATTGATTTTCTTAGCCAGTTCCGGGTCCAGGTACTCCGCCATGAACTCGACTCTTTTATAAGCCTGCTTCACTCTGTAAAATGCTTCCTGCGCCTGCTCAGGCGAAACCTGTTCCTGCGACAGTAACTCCAGCGTCTCCGCCAGTAGTTGCGACTGCTGCTTTAATGCAGCCATCTCTTCTACCAGGCTTTGCCTGACGGTGACGGCCACCTGATCCGTTCTTAAGGTCTCTGCTTTAAATGAAGTCAGCACAATACTTGCAAACAGACACATGCTCATCAGCAGTAACACGGGCATCAGTTTAACTTTATCAGTTGGTAAGCCTTTATATGCCATGGAGAGATAACAGAGTTAAGGATGATGACAAAGTAACCAGTCTGCTGTTACCTGTACTTTATGCAAGGGTTATCCTATGGTTAACAAAAGGTCCTGTTCTGTATACCTGTGTGTTTACGGGAGCAAACATAACAGCAGGGTAACACCAGCCCTGCATTCATAATGATTGGTTAAACATTCACTAACGCTAGAGTAAACTTAATGCAGTTGTTTTGGGCATTGGAAATTTTATCTCATAAACCAGTTAAACAACTATGAACAAGTTCTACAAAAGACTGCTCTTTGCTGCCATCTTCTCTGCTGCTGTTACGGCTGAGCAAGCAACTGCACAATCAGTAACCGCTGCAGGAAGCGGCTCACCAAACAAAAACAAGATTGGCAGTTTTACTTCCGTAAAGCCAGACGGGCAGTCTGAGACAATAACTTATCCTTCAGAAACGCACACTATTCAGCAGCTGGCCAAGACAGGTTTTACCACTTATACAGATGGTACCACCGGAACCATGCCAGGCAATAACGACTTCACAGCGTTTATCCCGGTGGCAGGCAGCAGCAAGAAAGGATATCTTTCCATTAACCACGAAACCACCCCTGGCGGCGTATCTATACTGGACCTGCTCCTGAATGAGGCAACGAACCTTTGGCAAGTAGAAGGAGTCAGAAAAGTTGATTTCTCTCCACTAGTACAGACAACAAGAAACTGTTCAGGTGGTATCACACCTTGGGGAACAGTGATTACAACAGAAGAATCTTTCAACTTGGGTGACGCTAACAACGATGGATACCAGGACGTAGGCTGGCAGGTAGAAATAGACCCGGTTACAGCTAAAATCCGTGACTATGACGGCGACGGGAAACCAGACAAGCTTTGGGCTATGGGCCGCAAGAACACTGAGAACATAGCCATAAGCACCGACAGGGTTACTACTTACCAGGCAGAAGATGGCGGTTCCAGCTGTGTGTATAAATTTGTAGCCAATGAACCGGAGAATCTTTCAGAAGGAACCTTATATGTACTGAAGCGCGATAGCGAAACAGCAACTACGGGTACATGGGTTGCAGTACCAAACAAAACTCAAGCTGACCGGAACAACACCCGGCACCTGGCTTCTGCGGTAGGTGGAACAAACTGGAGAAATCCGGAGGATGTCGAGTTTGGCCCAGACGGCAAAATGTACTTTACCTCTAAAGGGACAGGAACCATCTGGCGCTTTAAAGACGATGGTATGACGGTATCTGGAATTGAGGCATGGGTAACTCCGAACTTGTATGAGGTAAAGTATAACGGAGGTAGCCAGATGGAAAACTGGGGAACGGGTATCGATAACCTGACTTTTGATGGAGAAGGCAACCTGTGGGCGCTGCAGGATGGTGGCCGCAACAACCTATGGGTAGTACGCCCCGACCACACGCCGGAAAACCCAAAGCTGGAGCTGTTCATGACCACACCTTTTGGCTCTGAATCTACCGGCCTCACCTTCTCCCCTGACTTTAAGTATGGCTTCATTTCGATTCAGCACCCAAGCAGAGCCAACACCGCTACCTTTACAGATGCTGCAGGAAATGAAGTACAGTTTGACAGGGATGTAACGTTTGTTTTTGCACGCAAGCAGTTTCTGGGTAAGGAGAACCAACCTGCAGTTACTTCGGTCTCTGAGAACCTGATTGGAGTTTACCCTAACCCCTTCCAGGCCACTACTAAAGTAAAGGTAGAAGTTCCGAAGCAAGGCTACGTAAGCGTGGAAGTACTGGATATGCAAGGCAACAAGGTAGCAACTTTATTCAACGGCAACCTCAATGCCGGAGAGTATACCTATGACTTCAGCCCTTCTCCAACATCAGGCAGCACTATTTACCTAGTAAGAACGCAGGTGAACGACCAAAAGTCAACAACAAGAATCCTGCAGGTGAATCAATAGTTGAATGGAGCAAATGTTAAACACAGGCTATGGGTTCAGTACCCATAGCCTGTGTTTAACATTTGCTCCCACAAATACAGGCTTGGCAAATCACTTTATAAAAGTTGTTGCAAAAAATACACAGGATGAAGCCAGGGTTACTGGAGAAACATTTACTCCTATAGATCTTATCCTTTCATAACAAAAATCAATGCAGAAGACAGAGCGATTCATACTTACAGGACTTATACTTCTGGCCGCTTGGCAACCGCACAAAACCCATGCACAGGCAAAGTTGCTGCCTCCACAGGAGCTGGCCTCCGCAAAAGTATACTATGATGTTCCGGAGGCGCTGCGGCAGAAAGAAGAAGTATACCGCCTAAACATCCGGCAGCAAAGTTATTACAGCTTCCCGCCGGACCTTTGTGGGCTGGTGAACCTGCAGTTCATCAACGCCATGAAAAACAAAATCAGCTTTCTGGCCCCGGAGATAGGCAACCTGCAGCTGCTGCAGGAAATAAACTTCAGCGAAAACGAACTGACCGCGCTACCGGCTTCTTTTTATACCCTCAAGGCACTGCAGAACATAGACTTCAGCCACAACCATTTCACGGAACTGCCTGCGGGGTTTGCCAACCTGCGCCAGCTACAGGTGCTGCACCTCAACGAGAACAAAATCAGAACTCTGTCGCCGCAGGTGAGGCGCATGCGTTCGCTCCATACGTTAAACCTAAGCTACAACCACATGGAAACATTACCACCTGACATTGGGAAGGTCCGGAAGCTAAAGAATTTGTCACTGTCGCAGAACCAGTTGCGGGAGGTGCCTCCGGCGCTGTTTAACCTGAAGGAGCTGAAAATTCTGGCCCTGGACTTTAATCAGCTCACGTCACTGCCCGACCAGGTGGGCAAGGCAAATTCACTGCAAACGCTTTTGCTGGGGCACAACCTGCTAAAAAAAGTGCCGGAGGAACTAACACGGCTGGAGAACCTGGAACTGCTGGACCTGAGCTACAACCAGCTGACGCAAATGCCCGAAGCGATCGAAAAGCTGAAAAACCTGCAAACCTTGATATTAGTTGGAAATAAGATTCCGGAAACAGAAAAAGAGAGAATCCTGAAGGCCCTGCCTTCAGCCAGCATCATCTTCTAAAGTTTGAAAACAGACTGCAAAAGGCCCGGTTTACGCCGGGCCTTTTTGTTTGCCACCTCCCGATGCTGGCAAAGGCTCTCGCTTGCACCACTCCACACCTTGTTACCACCTTGTGGAGCAGCTAAATAGTATAGCACAGGAAATTCTGTCGGTCCTTAAGGTATGCACTTGGCATGATTCGGACAAAAGCGAAGACCATTGCACAGAAAGTGACAGATTGACAGAAACAAAGTACTATTTCCCCCTTGGCACAAGGGTTGTTATAAGAAAGACAACAGGAAAAATTTAATTCAGAAATAAGAATTTAGAAAATATAATAAAACTATAGAATGGGAAAGATAATTGGTATTGACTTAGGTACAACCAACTCCTGCGTTGCCGTAATGGAAGGTAACGAGCCGGTGGTTATTCCTAACAGCGAAGGCCGCAGAACAACTCCGTCTATCGTTGCTTTTTTAGACAACGGAAACGGCGAGCGTAAGGTAGGTGACCCTGCAAAACGCCAGGCAATCACGAACCCGCAAAACACTATTGCTTCTATCAAGCGCTTCATGGGCCACAGCTACAATGAGGTAAGCGAAGAGGCAAAACAGGTGTCTTACAAAGTAGTACAGGGCGGTAACAACACCGTGCGT
Organism: Pontibacter toksunensis; assembly: GCF_042686245.1. NCBI lineage: Bacteria > Pseudomonadati > Bacteroidota > Cytophagia > Cytophagales > Hymenobacteraceae > Pontibacter > Pontibacter toksunensis. The sequence continues at coordinate 161,969 of NZ_JBHUOX010000015.1, forward strand.
GTGGAGATTGGAGACAGACAGTATACACCACAGGAGATTTCTGCCATGGTGCTTCAGAAGATGAAGGCTACTGCAGAAGATTACCTGGGTACCACTGTAACCGAGGCCGTTATTACGGTGCCTGCTTACTTTAACGATGCACAGCGCCAGGCCACGAAAGAGGCCGGCCAGATTGCGGGTCTTGAAGTGAAGCGAATCATTAACGAGCCAACAGCAGCAGCGCTTGCTTACGGACTAGACAAGAAAAGCATCGACCAGAAAATTGCCGTGTTCGACTTAGGTGGTGGTACTTTTGATATCTCCATACTTGAGTTAGGTGATGGTGTGTTTGAAGTACTTTCTACCAACGGTGACACACACCTTGGTGGTGATGACTTTGACCAGGTAATCATCAACTGGCTGGCTGATGAATTTAAGAAAGACGAAGGCCTTGACCTGCGCAAAGACCCTATGGCACTGCAGCGCCTGAAAGAAGCTGCAGAAAAAGCGAAGATTGAACTTTCATCTTCTAACGAGACAGAAATCAACCTGCCATACATTATGCCGGTAGACGGTGTGCCGAAACACCTGGTACGCAAGCTGACCCGCGCGAAGTTCGAGCAGCTGTCTGATGACTTGATCCGTCGCTCTATGGACCCTTGCAAGAAGGCACTCCAGGACGCTGGCCTGTCAACTTCTGATATCGACGAAGTGATTCTGGTAGGTGGTTCTACACGTATCCCGAAAGTACAGGAAGAAGTGGAGAAGTTCTTCGGCAAGAAGCCTTCTAAAGGTGTGAACCCGGATGAGGTAGTTGCCATTGGTGCTGCCATACAGGGTGGTGTATTAACCGGTGAAGTAAAAGACGTACTCCTGCTGGACGTAACGCCGCTTTCTCTGGGTATCGAAACAATGGGTGGCGTAATGACCAAATTGATTGAGTCTAACACAACCATTCCTACGAAGAAGTCTGAGACCTTCTCAACTGCTTCCGATAACCAGCCGTCTGTGGAGATTCACGTACTGCAGGGTGAGCGCCCAATGGCCCGCGACAACCGCACCATCGGCCGCTTCCACCTGGCAGATATACCGCCAGCGCCACGTGGTGTTCCTCAGATTGAAGTAACGTTTGATATCGATGCCAACGGTATCCTGCACGTAACGGCAAAGGATAAGGCGACTGGCAAAGAGCAGAAAATCCGCATTGAGGCTTCTTCTGGTCTGAGCGAGCAGGAAATTGAGAAGATGCGCCAGGAAGCAGAGGCCAACGCCGAAGCCGACAAGAAGGCGAAGGAGGAGATCGAGAAGCTGAACTCAGCCGACTCCATGATTTTCCAAACTGAAAAGCAGCTGAAGGAGTATGGCGACAAGCTGTCTGCTGGTAACAAGTCGAACATCGAGAATGCGTTAAGTGAACTGAAAACAGCACACGGTTCAAAAGACGTAGCCGGTATCGACAGAGCCCTGGAGAACCTGAACAATGCGTGGAGTGCAGCCTCTCAGGAGATGTATGCCGCTACGCAGGGTGGTGGACAGCCGGGTGGTGCCCCAGGCGGTGACAGCCAGGGCAACGGCCAGGCGGGTGGTCCGCAAGGTGCTGCTGCCAACGATGGTGGTGTAACCGATGTAGACTACGAAGAAGTAGACGGTAATAAGTAAACTATAATCTGATATTATAAAAAAGCCTCGCTGGTTTCAGCGGGGTTTTTTTTATGCTTAAATTTTTGGTTGTGGTCTTCAGTGTATGATTTGGGAATAAGTATGGCAGCAAGGGTGTTTGTTGGAAGTTATGTGCGAGATAACTATCCAGGTCAACTGCCCCTACTGCCACAGTATGAAGGTAGTCAAAAACGGTGTAAAGCGCACTGGCAGGCAGAATTTTCTGTGCCGTGCCTGCGGCAAGCAGTTCCAGTTTGAGTATGCCAGGGCCGGCTGCAGGCCTGCGGTTAAACAGCTGGTGCTGGGCATGCTGGTCAGAAACTCCGGCATCCGCGACATCGAAATGGTAACGGGCGT